>DAOUSJ010000107.1 GCA_030627285.1 Methylococcaceae bacterium
AAAATCCTGTGTGCATATGGCACAAGCAAACGGCACTATGATTCCTTTTGAAGCCTTTAATTTGTTTTATCGTGGCGAACGTGCAGATATGACTGAAATAATTCGACAAGAAATATCAGCTTGGACTGAACAAAGAAAATGATTTTATTTATGGTAAATATTTTCTAGCCAACCAATAATCAACACTTAAATAATTACCTCCACCTGCAAATAATAAAACTAACAACATAATCGTGTAAGTTATAGCAAATTCAATACCATTATTTAAAATAACTAAACTTCCATTTTCAGTTAACCATTCATAATTACCATGTGTTTGTAAAATTTCCTTAGCCTGTGCTAGTTTTATTCCGGCTTCTATTGTGCGTTCATTAGCAAAAAAACCACTAGATTCAGAAATAGCTAACCAACCATTATTCCAATGCACACTCAAAGCCGCACCAATCATAGTTAAAATTAAGGGAATAGAAATCCAACGTACTGCAAAACCTAATAATAAAAAAATTGCCCCAACAATTTCCACACCTGTAACTAATGAAGCAGTTATAGTTGGCAATGGCAATCCCAAACCCCACTCACTATTACCAAACCATTCTATAGTACTGCTAAAGTTAGAATATTTTTTTGTACCAGCTACCCACATAATTGGAACTAAATAGATTCTTAAAGCTAATGGTGCTAAAAAATCCAATTTATTGATTAATTTAAAGAACCTATGAGACTGAATAAAAAAAGTTAACATAATATTTTGATCCAAAATTATTTATATTTAATATGTCGGTTTATTCAGCAATAACTTACCAAAATAATAAATTTTATTTTTTTGTAAGGAATGACAATATTATGCGACTTATCATTAGTTCCATTAATATTAGTTGATGGAATATTTTTAAAATTCTCAGGAAATATAATTATGAATAACTATAAAAAACCTTTATCACTTGCATTAAGCACAACTTTATTAACTGGCTTAGTAATTGCAAATGCATCTGCTGAAACAAACAACTTTGAAATTACTGAACTGTCTACAGGATATATGCAATTAGCTGAAGTTGATAAAACTAAAGAAGGAAAATGTGGCGAAGCTAAATGTGGTGCTAACAAAGAAAAAGCTGCAAAAAATGCAGAAGCTAAATGTGGCGAAGCTAAATGTGGTGCTAACAAAGAAAAAGCTGCAAAAAATGCAGAAGCTAAATGTGGTGAAGCTAAATGTGGTGCTAACAAAGAAAAAGCTGCAAAAAATGCAGAAGCTAAATGTGGCGAAGCTAAATGTGGATCAAATAAAAAATAATCTAATAAAATAAATTAAAAAGGGTGTTATCAGTTATAATTTTTAGAATATAAAACTATTTCACCCTAAATTTATGACTAAATTTTTAACTGTAAACCCTGAATCATGGCTGGATGATTATGGTGATATGCTCTATCGTTATGCAGTTACTAGAGTTCGTTGTGAAGAAGTTGCTGAAGATTTATTACAAGAGACTTTACTAGTTGCAATTCAAAGTGTTGCAAAATTTAAAGGAAATTCTTCAGTAAGTTCATGGTTAGTAGGAATACTAAAACATAAAATTATAGACTATTACCGTCAATCAAAACGTGAAATACCTTTATTAAATGATATAGATTTAAATGAAAATTTAATTAATCACCAATTTGATGAACAAGGAAATTGGCAAATATCCTTAAATGATTGGGAATTACCTGAACAAATTTTAGAAAATCAAGAATTTTGGCAAGTTTTTCATAATTGTCAATCACGCCTATCAGATATTAATTCCAGATTATTTATATTGCGAGTAGTTGATGGAATTTCTACTGAAGAATGTCGTAAATTGTTAGGCTTCAAAACTGATAATCAATTATGGGTTACCTTATCAAGAATACGTATGCAAATAAGACATTGCTTAGATGTTAATTGGTTTAATCAGGAGCAAAAATAATGTTAAAATGCAAACAAATCACTGAATTAGCTTCTAAACAATTAGATAAGAAATTGCCTTGGTATCAAAATTTGGAAATAAATTTACATTTAAAACTTTGCAAAACCTGCAATCTTTACGTAAAGCAAATAGCAAATATACAAAAATTAGCTACAACAATGAATAAAAAATGCAATCATATTATTTTATCTAGTAATGCAAAAACACGTATTCTAAATAAATTAAATGAACATCAAAAATCTGGAAAGCAACGCACCAACAAATAATTGATGCGTTAACAAATTCACTTAATGATGCAAATGTGCTGATAACCAACGCTTAGCCACTTCTTCCGTCATACCTTTACGACGCGCATAATCACTTAATTGATCTTCAGCAATTTTACCGACATTAAAATAACGCGCTTCTGGATGTGCAAAATACCAACCACTAACCGCCGCAGTTGGATACATTGCATAAGATTCAGTCAATTCAATTTCAGTATTTGCAGTCACATTCAATAACTCAAATAATTTCGCTTTTTCTGTATGATCTGGACACGCTGGATAACCTGGAGCTGGACGAATACCTTGATAATCTTCACCAATTAACGCTTCATTATCATGCATTTCATTTGTAGCATAACCCCAATACTCTGTTCTTACCTGTTTATGCATATACTCAGCCAAAGCCTCGGCCAATCTATCCGCCAAAGATTTCAACATAATGGCACTATAATCATCATTATCTTGCTCAAATTCAGCTAACTTAGTTTCAATACCAATGCCTGTAGTAACAGCAAAAGCACCGATATAATCTACAACCTCAGCATCACTAGGAGCTACATAATCCGCTAAACAATAATTTGCTCTACCTGGAGCTTTAACTGTTTGTTGGCGTAATTGTTGTAAGGTTTCTAAAATTTCAGTCCGAGTTTCATCAATGTATAACAGAATATCTTCCGATTGACTATTTGCAGGAAAAAACCCAATCACTGCCCGTGCAGTTAACCATTTTTCCGAGACTATTTTATTCAACATAGATTGTGCATCAGCAAACAAATTTTTAGCTTCCGTACCGACCAATTTATCTTCTAAAATTTTTGGATAACGCCCAGATAACTCCCAAGTTTGAAAAAATGGAGTCCAATCAATATAAGTCACTAAAGTTGCCAATGAAATCTTATCCAATACTTTAATACCTAAAAAAGCAGGTTTTTGAATTGGATAATTGTTGATTTTAGGTTTATTAGCTCTAGCTGTAGTTAAATCATGTTGTTGAATTTTAGCTTTACGTCCCTTATGTCTTTCACGCACTTGCACATATTCAGTTTGAATTTTCTGTAGATAAGCAGTTTTTAATTCATCACTCAGCAAATTACTCACAACTCCAACACTACGTGAAGCATCGGTGACATAAATACTTGAGCCTTTATAATTAGGTTCAATTTTAACTGCTGTATGTGCCTTAGAAGTAGTTGCACCGCCAATTAATAATGGTATATCAAAGCCTTGGCGTTGCATTTCTTTGGCAACATGCACCATTTCATCTAATGAAGGCGTAATCAAACCACTTAAACCAATAACATCCACTTTATGCTCACGCGCAGCCTTCAAAATCGTATCAGCAGATACCATCACTCCCAAATCAATGACCTCATAATTGTTGCATTGCAACACCACTCCAACAATATTTTTGCCAATATCATGCACATCACCTTTTACGGTTGCCATGAGAATTTTGCCATTAAAATTAATTAAACCATCTTTTTCTGCTTCCATAAATGGCATTAAATACGCCACCGCTTTTTTCATTACCCGCGCAGATTTAACCACTTGCGGTAAAAAC
>DAOUSJ010000061.1 GCA_030627285.1 Methylococcaceae bacterium
CTAAGATGGCAATTATATAAATTAATCTATGCAGGGTTTTCCATGTGCGACCCAAGCTTTTTTGCATAACGTGAGTTGAAGTTATGGCAAGCGGAATCAATAATGCATACGCTATTAAGCCCACAATAATATATGGACTATTGGGAATTTCATCTAATAATTCATCTACAGAAAAAGCTAAATCTAAACCAATGTAAACTAAAACATGCAAACTAGCATAAAAAAATGCAAATAATCCTAACATACGCTTTAAACTATTAATTTTGCTTAGTTTAGTGATTCTTTTGAGTGGTGTTAAGGTTAAACCAATACATATAAACCTTAAAGCCCAAGTTCCCAATCTAAAATGCAAAGTTTCTATAGGATTTGCGCCTAATTTTTGATAAAAAACATCGTAAACTAGTATTAGAAATGGACTTAAACACAGTATAAAAATGATGGTTTTTAAACAATACCACAAATTTTTGTTGCTCACTAAAACTCTTTAGTTAAATCCATGTCATTATATAAAGAGGCAACTTGTTCTGCATAACCATTAAAAATTTCTGTATCACGTTTTGGAGTAAAAATATTTCCACCTAACATACGTTCACGTTTTTGGCTCCAACGCGGATGAGGTACATTTGGATTCACATTGGCATAAAAACCATATTCACTTGGCGCACTGAGATTCCATGAACTAGCTGGTATGGTTTCTAAAAATCTAATTTTTACAATAGCTTTAATACTTTTAAAACCATATTTCCATGGCACTACCAATCTTAATGGCGCGCCATTTTGATTTGGCAACACATCGTCATACATTCCAGTAGCAATAAAGCTTAAAGGATTCATAGCCTCATCTATTCTTAAACCCTCTATATATGGCCACTGTAAAGTTTTAGTTTGCTGTCCAGGCATAACTTCAGAATCATGCAAAGTAGTAAATTCTACAAATTTAGCTTTAGAAGTTGGCTTAAATTGTTGCAACATTTCTGCAAGTGGAAATCCTATCCACGGAACTACCATTGCCCATGCTTCTACACATCTAAATCTATAAATACGTTCTTCTAAAGAATTCTTTTTTAAAATATCTTCCAATTGAAATACCCCAGTTTTCTCAGCTTCACCTTCAACTGTTATATTCCAAGGATTAGTAATTAAATTTTTGGCTAAAATTTTAGGATATTCTTTATCAGTACTAAACTCATAATAATTGTTGTAACTAGAAACATCTTCAAAATCAGTAGTTTCCAATGCTTGCGAATAAGGCCCTACAGGTATATCAGTAAAAATTTTCTTTTCTTCAGCTTTACTTACATTAGGAATTAATCCCAACACTGGAGTAGCAAGAGCTGCTTTGATTATTTTTCGCCGATTCTTAAATACTTCTACATTTGTAATTTCAGATGAAGGAATATCAGATTGTGTTTTTATAATCATGACTAATAAAACCTAATGTTTTTATAGATAAAAAGGTATTCTGTACAAACACCTTTTAATTTTTATGGAACAATAAAAATTATTTTTTCACGCTATCTTCAATGGTATTAAATGCTTCTACACGCATTTTGCCAGTGCTAATTAAATCAACTCCAGTATCCAAGACTATTTTACCTAATAACGGAATTTTATAAGCTGCAATAACAATATAACTTACAATAGGTATAGCTATTAATGCAGAAATTAAACTGTTTAAACCAAATATACTGCATATATTAATTAATAACGCCACTAAACTTAATGGCAATAACACCATAGCCGAAAAATAAATTAATACTGCAAATGTAAAAATTACAAACACAAAAAATTGGAGCAATCTTATTATCGCAATGTCTAGCTTTTTCATAAAACTTTTTCCTTAAAGAAACAAAATTTCAGATGATTTTATGGTTAATCATTTGAGACTTAAATAATATTTAATCTAGCTTTATTATAACTTAAAGCCTATTATCACTGATTGTTTTTTTAATTAATCAACTATACTTATCCGGTTAAATATAAAAAGTTTATGCAAGACAGAGCCTGCTATAAAACCTCCAATATGAGACCACCAAGCTACACTAGCAGTAGTATCTTCAAACATAATTAAAGTAGTTGCTTCTTGCAATTGTAAAATCACCCAAAAGCCTAAAAATGCAATTGCAGGAATTTCTACAAATATAGGTAAAAATAATAATGGCACCCAAATAACTACTTTAGCATAGGGATATAGAAAAAAATACGCGCCTAAAATACCAGCAATAGCACCCGAAGCACCTACAATAGGCGTGGTTAATTGTGGATCAAAATACCATTGAATTAACATTGCAATGACTCCACAAACTAAATAAAATATCAAAAACAATCCGTGTCCCATGGCTGCTTCGATATTTTTTGCAAAAATCCACATAAACCAAACATTAACAATTAAATGTATCCAACCACCATGTAAAAATAATCCACTTAAAAACGATAATCCGTAATCAACTGGCAATCCAACTTCAAACGCCCATTGCGGATCTGAGTATTTTAATGGAACTAATCCATATACATGTAATATATAATGTTGATTTTGTAGCGGAATTATTTGCATAAATAGAAACACACTAACGCAAATAAAAATTAGTATCCAACTGATATAAGGTTTAACTGATGAAGAAATGGAATCTCTAATTGGAATCATTGATACAATACTAGTCGTTAAAAGCAACGAATCTTATAGCATTATTCAACAATAGGGGATAGTTTTATTTTAGTACACATTGGGGTGAACGATGGGGCTCGAACCCACGACAACCGGAATCACAATCCGGGGCTCTACCGACTGAGCTACGCTCACCATAGCGTATGAATTTTTAATACAGGGGGATGATGGTACGCTTGGCAGGATTCGAACCTGCGACCCTCGGCTTAGAAGGCCGATGCTCTATCCAACTGAGCTACAAGCGCATAGTGGTCGGGGTAGAGAGATTCGAACTCCCGACATCCTGCTCCCAAAGCAGGCGCGCTACCAAACTGCGCTATACCCCGATTATGACCTTGCTAATTGGCTTAGATTAAACCGTTTCTTTCATCCCAGAAAGAGCTGACTATTATAATGCTAATTTTTATTTAAGTCAAATTATTTTTAAAATGTATGATTTTGTAACCATCTGGATACCAAGATAATATGTTGGCAAAGTTATGATTCCATGCACTTAATACAAATCTTTGCACAGTTTGATTTTCTAGATTTAATTCATGCATTGCAGGACGATGGGTGTGTCCATGAATCAATCGCGTGACTTCATATCGTTGCATTGTATTCACTACAGTTTGCTGATTCACATCCATAATGTCCAACATTTGATTTTTTTTATGCCAGAAACTGCGTAATCGATACCATTTTGCCGCCATTAAACGCAAAATCAATGGTTTAGATAAAACATTTTGTTGCCATGCTTGAGTATGAGATTTTTGGCGAAAATTTTGATATGCTAAATCATCAGTGCATAATAAATCACCATGCATTAATAAAGTTTTAACTCCAAATAAATTTATTACCGTATATTCATCAAGCAAGATAATCCCTGTTTGCTGACAAAACTTTGCTCCAATTAAAAAATCTCGATTTCCAAGTTGTAAATAAACTTTTACTCCCTTAGAAGTAAGGCGTTTTATTTGAGCTTTAATTTTATTTATAGGCGGCATAAAATCATCATCGCCTAACCAAACATCAAATAAATCTCCCAAAATATAAACTGCACTCGCATTAATAGCTACATTTTCCAGAAAATTTACAAATAATTGGGTAATTTTAGGTTTCTCAAATGCAAGATGTAAGTCAGAAATAAATAAAATTGGCTGGTTAGGTGATGACATGTTTTAATAAGTGATTATTTAATCAACAACTTCTGCTGTTTTAACTACGATATTTATTTTTGGAACATCTTGATGAAAACCATTTGAACCAGTAGATTCGCCTGCCATCGCATCAACTACTTCCATGCCAGCTATAACTTTGGCAAATACTGCATAACCCCAACCATTAGCTGTTGAACTAGTGTAATTTAAAAATGCATTATCTTTATAATTAATAAAAAATTGAGAGCTGGCCGAGTCTGGCACTGAGGTTCTTGCCATAGCCAAAGTTCCACGAGTATTTTTTAAACCATTATCAGCTTCATTTTTAATCATTCCATTGGTGCTTTTTTCGTTGAATTTAACATCAAAACCACCACCTTGAGCCATAAAATCTGGAATCACACGATGAAAAATAGTTCCATTATAAAAACCATTTTGAACATATTTAAGAAAGTTGGCTGCGGAAATTGGAGCGTTTTTATTGTCTACTTCAATAATTATTTCGCCTAATGATGTAGTTAATTTTACTTTAGTTGTGTCTGCTGACATAGAATTTTCCTGTGCAAATAAAGAGTTTGTAAATGAAATAAGCACCATAACCAGAAATAAATAGCGCATAAATTCTCCAAAGTTGATGCAAACTTTCAATTTTAGACGGTTTTTGCTTGAAAGAGAAATTTAAGCTTGGTAAATTGATAGTTTTTATAACGCCTTATTTCATCTTTCCCATACAATATGCTGAAAATATATAACACTCTAACGCGCAAAAAAGAAATTTTTACCCCTAGAATCGCCGGCAAAGTAGGAATGTATGTATGTGGCATGACCGTATATGATTACTGTCACATTGGACATGCACGGGTTATGGTAGTGTTTGACACTGTAGCACGTTATTTTAGACATTCTGGTTATGAACTAACCTATGTACGCAATGTCACAGATATTGACGATAAAATTATTCAGCGCGCACATGAAAATGGCGAAGAATATAAGTTATTAACTGAACGTTTTATTGCGGCAATGCACGCAGATGAACGCGCTTTGGCAGTGTTACCACCAGATCATGAACCCAAAGCTACAGAATCTATACCTGATATTATTGCGTTAATTAGCCAATTAATTACTAATGAGTTGGCATATGTAGGTAAAAATGGAGATGTATTTTATGCAGTAAATAAATTTACCTCTTATGGAAAGTTATCTGGTAAAAAATTAGATGAATTGCAAGCAGGTGAACGAGTTAATGTAGATACAGCCAAAAATAATCCCTTAGATTTTGTATTATGGAAAATGGCGAAAGCTGGCGAACCAGCTTGGGAATCACCTTGGGGTTTGGGACGACCAGGTTGGCATATTGAATGTTCCGCCATGTCCACTTGTTGCTTAGGCAATCATTTTGATATTCATGGTGGTGGCATGGATTTACAATTTCCACATCATGAAAATGAAATTGCACAATCAGAAGGTGCAACAGGTGAAAAATTTGTTAATGTGTGGATGCACAATGGCTTTGTACGAGTAGATGATGAAAAAATGTCGAAATCATTGGGCAATTTTTTTACTGTGCGCGAAGTTTTAAAACAGTATCGCCCTGAAGTAATTCGCTTGTTTATTCTTTCTAGTCATTATCGGAGTCCATTAAATTATTCTGATGCACAATTAGACGAAGCCCAAACTGCATTAACTCGACTTTATACTGCTTTACGTGGAATTGAAATAGTCCCAGCTGAGATTGATAAACACTATATTAGTCGTTTTGAAGCTGCTATGGATGATGATTTTAATACTGCAATTGCAATCTCAGTCTTATTTGATATTGCTAAAGAATTAAATAAAGTTAAAGCTGATCTGGAAAAATCGCAATCATTAGCAGCAACATTACGTTTTTTAAGCTCTATTTTAGGCTTGTTACAAACAGATGCTGAAGAATTTTTACAAGGCGTACAAGCTAATACCAATGATTTAACTCCTGAAAAAATTGCAACCTTAATTCAAGCTAGAATCAAGGCTAAACAAAATAAAGCTTGGGCTGAAGCAGATAAAATTCGAGATGAGTTAAAAGCTCAAGGTGTAATTCTTGAAGATGCTGCGGGCAACACTACTAAATGGCGACGCGAATAAAAATAACTAATGATAAAGGTTTGGCTATTTTTCAAGCTATAATCATGGATTATTAAATAATTTATCAGCTTACTTTATTGGGTTACATTTTTTCAACTACGTTCATAAAACCCAAAATATCATTAATGAACGTTATATTGAACTTACTTATGGCAATAAAAGACAAATCCATCGAAATTTTTTTAGCAGAATTAGCTAGTAAAGCAGCAACTCCAGGTGGCGGCAGTGCTGCTGCATTTATGGGGGCGCAAGCTGCAGCACTAACCAGTATGGTATGCCAATTAACTATTGGTAAGGTGAAATATGCTGCGGTTGAAACAGAAATGCAGGCTTTATTAGTTCAATCTGAAGCTTTAAGACTTGAATTAATTGATATGATTCAAGCAGATGTAGAGGTGTTTGATCAAGTGATGGCAGCTTATGGAATGCCTAAAAGCAATGCTATAGAGAAAGATGCACGTAACTTGAAAATTCAAGAAGTTTTAAAAGCTGCCACTTTAGTGCCGTTAGCATGCGCTAAAGCTTGTGGAAAAGCTATAGAATTAAGTCGAATTGCAGCTGAAAAAGGTAATTTAGGTGTAATAAGTGATGCCGGAGTTGCAGTTATGTCAGCATATGCGGGTTTAAAAAGTGCTGCTTTAAATGTTTATATCAACACCAATAGTATTAAAGATCCTGATTTTGTTAGCGAAAATTTGACCGTATTGGAACAAATATTAAGCCAAGCAAATGTAAGCACGGAAGAAATTTATACACTAGTTAAAACTAAATTATAATTTTTTAGTTGTTTAATCTTACACAAACTATCAAACATTTATGTTAAAACAAAAAATAGCTCTTTGCATTGTGATGTTATTACTAGTTTCTTGTGCTGATTTGGGCAAAGGCATTACAGAGGCAATTTTAGAAAAAAAATTTGTAGAAGACAAGCGTGAGTGTAAGATTAAAGGCAGCCAATTTTCTGGAGTTATACCACATTTAAAAAATCAAACTGGCAACATGAAATTATTAATGATTCATGGAGTTGGGAATCATATTTCAGGGTATGCCACTGAATTTTCAGAAAAATTAGCCAAAGAATTAAATTTATCTGTTACATCTAAACAACATAAAAATATTACTTTAACCGATGCAAATAATCCAGATCAAAAACTTGGATATTTACGCATTCATAGATTTTTAGATAAGCAACGAAACAATGAATTATTGTTTTATGAATTAACTTGGTCGGAAATCACTAATCCAGAAAAATCTATTCTAGCTTATGATAATTCAGGTGAATATTCATTTCATCGTGCCAAAATCAACGATATGTTGAAAAAGTTTTCAAATGATACTGCTCCAGATCCAATTATTTATTTGGGTGAAAGTAGAAATGCTATTTTAACTGCCTTCACGCAGTCATTTTGTTGGATGATTTCCAGTTCTTGGCAAGATTTACCATCATCAGGCGCGCATATTTGTGAAGTACATGATAAATATATTAAGAATGACGAGTATGCTTTTGTATCCCATAGTTTGGGGAGTAGAATTACAATTGATGGCTTCCAAAAAGTTGCTGATAGCATTGGTAATGCAAAACCTGAAAATATTTTACAAAAAAAATCCACAATTGCAGAAGCTTTTAAAAACAAACATATATCTTTATATATGATGTCTAATCAATTGCCTATGTTGCAACTAGGGCGGCAATTACCTAAAGTTAGTGCTAAAAAACCAGATTATTGTGTGTCTACAGGTAATTATTATAATGACAGAATGCTGGCAAAAACTTCTATAATTGCATTTAGTGATCCAAATGATTTGTTAAGTTATGCTTTACCACCTAGTTTTGTAGACAAATATTTGGATTCCAGATTATGTGCAGATGTAACTAATGTGAATATTAATATCGCTACCGTATTCGATGTATTCGGTTTAGGACAGGTGGCTAATCCTTTAAATGCGCATTTAGGTTATGACACTGATGATAGAGTGATAGCCCTAATTGCTAAAGGCATCGGCAACCAAAATACTTCTGCATTAATTAAAGAACGCTGTCAATGGATTGAAACTATAGATTGAACAAGATAGAGCATAATTATTCCTACCTTGCTGCAATTATTTAACCTTTGCATTAATAAACATCGCGCACGTAACGTTTAGCTTTTTTCAGTTGATTTACATAATCAATTGCTGCTTCTGGAGTTTTATCTCCATGTTTAGCAATAATATCATGCAAAGCAACATCAACATCTTTCGCCATGCGGTAAGCATCTCCACATACAAAAAAAGCTCCACCTTGCTCTAACCAAGAAAATAATTCCACTCCATGCTCACGCATTTTATCTTGCACATAAATTTTTTCAGTTTGATCTCTGGAAAACGCTAAGTCTAAATGCGTTAAAAGTCCAGATTTTTGCATTACTTCTAATTCATCTTGATAAATAAAATCAGTATCAGCATTTCTATCACCAAAAAACAACCAATTTTTACCAGTTGCTTGTCTAATTTCGCGTTCCTGTAAAAATGCTCTAAAAGGTGCAATTCCAGTTCCAGGGCCAACCATAATCATTGGTAAATCATTGTCTTCAGGTACTCTAAAGTTTTTATTGGGGGTAAAAAATACTTTAACTTCAGTGCTAGCATTCACAATATCAGCTAAATAAGTTGAACAAACGCCTTTATGGTTTCGATCATGACTGTTATAACGCACACTAGCAACAGTTAAATGCACATTTTCAGGATGTAATTTACCGCTGGAAGCAATAGAATATGCTCGATGCTGCAAAGGTTTTAATAATGCAATAAATTCAGCCGCAGAAAATTCTATCTCAGGTGCTTGGATTAATAAATCTAAGCTATCACGCCCCCATAAATAATTGTTGAGACTGTCTTTATCTCCTGAAACTAAAATTGCATTTAATTCTTGATCGCCAGATCTAGTAGCTATTTCTTGAATAAGTTCTTTACTGGGTAATTTAATTTCAAACTGAGTTTCTAAAGCCGCGCGCAAACTCATTAATTCACCATTTACAGGCTCATCTTCATCACCATTACATCCAATAGCTTGAATTATTGCAGTAACTAATTCAGGGCAATTAGTTGGCAAAACACATAAAGCGTCACCAGCTTCATAACTAAGTCCTGAATCAGAAATTGAAATTTCGTAATGCCGAGTTTCCTTAGAAGAGTTTTCCGCCGTAAGAATTTTATTTAAGGTCATTGTAGCTGCAAATGGATTTTTACGGCTATATTGGGGCTTTTCCTGAGCAGAATTTTTACCATCAATCACGCCAGTAGTTGCGCCATCTGACATTAATGGTATGACACTTGCAATCCAATTTTCAGCAGGATCTTCAAAATCTATGTCACAATCAACCCGTTGATACAACCTATTAGCACCTAATGATTCCAGCCGTTGATCCCAATCTATACCTGCTTGGCAAAATAAATCGTAACTAGTATCACCTAAAGCTAATATAGAATAATTAGTCTGCGCAAAACTTGGTGCATCTTTAGCAGATACTGCTTCCCATAACATCTGCGCATTATCTGGCATTTGACCTTCACCATAAGTACTAGTGATAATCAACAAATACTCCATCTTTGCCATTGCAGAAATTTCAATTGCATCCATACTAGCAACAACAGGCTTTAAACCATGAGTTTTAGCCACATCAGCCGCATCATTAGCTACAGATTCAGAAGTTCCAGTCTGAGTTCCATATAAAATGTTAACAATTCTTGCATCAGCAGTTTCAGTTGTACTAGCACTTTGTAAAATATGGCTCTGCATCCCAGCAAAAAAACCTGTTAGCCAAGCTTGTTGGGTTTCAGAATAAGGCGCATTGTTTGGAATTTTCAGTGTTTTCATTCAGTTAAAATTATGTTTAAGTTATTTGAATTGTAGTTTTCACCACGTTAAGTGCTTGAATATTATATGCAAACTTCAGTTTTTTAATTAACCAAATACATTAATCAACTCTTGAATTGCCTCTATTAACACATCTACTTCTGCTTTAGTATTGTACATAGCAAACGAAGCTCTTGCTGTAGCTGGAACATCAAAAAAATCCATTACTGGCATAGCACAATGATGTCCCGCTCGGATTGCAATCCCTACACTATCTAACATAGTACCTATATCGTGTGGATGAATATTATCTAAAGTAAAGGATAAAATCGCGCCCTTTTCTTTAGCTGTACCAATAATATTCAAGCCATTAATTTGTTGAGCTTTTTCAGTTGCATAAAGCAATAATTCATGTTCATAAGCTGCAATTGTCTCCATCCCTATTGAAGTTAAATAATCAATTGCTGCACCTAAAGCTACCGTATCCACAATATTTGGTGTACCTGCCTCAAATTTATATGGCAAGCCTGCATAAGTGCTAGTTTCAAATGAAACTGTTCGAATCATATCGCCACCACCTTGATAAGCCGGCATTTGTTCTAATAATTCCTGTTTGCCATATAAAACTCCAATTCCAGATGGCGCATACAATTTATGTCCAGAAAATACATAAAAATCGCAGTCTAAAGCTTGGACATCTATAGACATATGTGGAATTGCTTGCGCTCCATCTAATAATACTGGAATATTTTTTGCATGTGCCGCCGCAATAATTTGTTTAACTGGATTAATACTTCCAAGTGCGTTCGACATATGCACTACCGAAACTAATTTAGTTTTAGCACTAATTAATTCCTCAAACTGTGCATAAATCAATTCGCCTTGTTGATTAATTGGTGCAACTTTAAGAATTGCGCCAGTTTCTGCACATAACATTTGCCATGGAACGATATTAGAATGATGCTCCATAGCAGTAATTAAAATTTCATCCCCAGCAGCAATATTTGCTTTGCCAAAAGTTTGTGCTATTAAATTTATTGCTTCTGTAGCTCCACGTACAAAAACAATTTCCTTCGCTGATTTAGCATTAATAAACTCTTGCACTGTATGTCGAGCTTGCTCATATTTATCTGTAGCACGCTGACTTAATGTATGCACTCCACGATGAATATTAGCATAATCTTGTTTATAAAAATTACCAATACAATCAATAACTTGGATTGGTTTTTGACAGCTAGCTGCATTATCCAAATAAATTAAATCTTTATTGCGAATTTTTTGCTTTAAAATTGGAAAGTCAGCACGGATTTTTGCAATTGGGTAATTAGTCATTATGTTAATTGTTAAATTTTAAGATTCGGACTTTAATTGGTCTAACAAACGCACCAAATTGTCACACAGCATTTTGAAATTTTCGATTATTCTTTTACCTTCATCACCTTCTCGATCTAATTTTGGCAACAAAATAATTCTTTTTATTTCAGCATGAACTAATTTATGTTCAATTTCGATAGTCTTAATCAACGGTAAATAAGAAAATTCTGCTAATCCAGTTTGATATAACCACTTACCAAAATCGCACTCATAATGATTATCAACATCAGCTTCAGTAAGAGTGCTTAAACCATACATGAAATCAATTAATTTTGATTTCCAACTTAAATGTGAAAGCTTTGCCATTGAAATATCTAAATTACTCATATTGTTACCTAGTGTTTTTTGTTTGCTTAAGTTTTAATAATAACGGATTTAATCCTAAAAGTACTAAAAATAAAGTTAATATTATGCCAATAATTACTTGATTGCCCAAGTTTGCATATGGAGTAAGACCTTGCATAGGAAAAATGTCATGAGTTAAAGTAAACTCAGTAAATAAAGGTGCTTGTTTAATTATTTTTCCAGTTGGAGCTATAAAACCTGACACTCCAGTATTATTAGCACGTACTAAATAGCGTCCAGTTTCTAAAGCCCGCATTCGTGCAATTTGCATATGTTGATGCGGTTCTAATGAATCACCAAACCATGCATCGTTAGTTACGTTCACTAAATAACTAGCATTAGCAATTTGCGGCAATATTGCTTCAGCAAACGCGTCTTCATAACATATGGAAGGTAAAAAAGTATGTCCTCCAGCAGTTAAAAGCTCTTGCTTGTCACTTCCAGCAGTAAAAGATCCTAAATGCATTCCAGCTAAATCTAAAATCCAGCCTGATAAAGGTTGTAAAGGTAAATATTCGCCAAAGGGTAATAAATGTTTTTTATGATAAATCCCAAATTTAGACCCTAAAGTAATTACTGAATTGAAACTTTGAGTTTTTTCAGAATTTTTTGAGGGCAAACTTAAAATTAAATC
>DAOUSJ010000088.1 GCA_030627285.1 Methylococcaceae bacterium
CATAAATAATTTATTTGCCGTATTTGAGCTATTTTAAGCGTTAAATAAGCAGTAAGTGCAGGAAATAATGCCCAAAAACTTACAAATACTAGTGTAAGTAAGCTTGCAGCCAATAATGTTGCATTGCCATAATAAAAAATACTTACAAATACCCATGAAACTCCTGTGCCAAATAAGCCTAAACCATAAATATAAGTACGAATAGCTGCTTGTTTAGGTTTAGAATTATGCCAAGATAAAAATAATATCACTAATGAAATTATAGCTAAATATGCCTGATTAAATGGTGCAAATGCCATTGTTTGGCTAATTCCAGCTCCTAAGCAAATTAAATTCCAACTGCCATTAGATAGGCTTTTCATGCGGTTATAAAAATCATTTAAAGCCTGTCATCATAGCGAAACATAAATTTAACGCAAGCATTACAACTCAAAATATAGATATTTAAGGCTTTTATTCAAGAGTAATTGTTTATAGAATAGAGTTTCAATTTAGCTGAAATTTAAAGGCAATTATAATGAAACAATTACTAAAATTAAGCATCATGGCTTTAACATTGGTTTTAAGTCAACAAGCTATTGCTTATAATGCCGGCAATACTGAAGAAACATGTAAAAAACCAAAATTCAAAAGTTTTACTTTACCGGTGTATAAATCTACAGCAAAATTAGAAGTCGCACCTGAATCAGAATTTAGCTTTACTATGCCCGGTAAAGTTGACCCTACAACTTTAAAAGTTACCGCTAAAAAGAAAAAAATGGCGGTCAAAGTGGAAAATAAAAATAGTTTTTATTTAGTCACAGGAAAAATTCCTGCTGAATATACTGGCAAATATTTGCGGATTGATGTACAAGTTAAGGCACGTATGGGTTGCAGAGGTTCTGATGGCTGGTTAATTAAAGTATCAAATGCTATCCCAACTTCAGTTCCAACTCCGGCTCCAGAATAACCTACTACTTTACTATGGAATTAAATTTCTTTAGAATAGTCAGCATCTGCAATGATGATGGTTCTAAACTTAATCGTCCATTTATTCACTAAACTAAATATGTCAACGACTAACACTGAAATAGAAAATCTCATTGGACAAGAATACAAACAAGGCTTTGTAACTGAGTTGGAAGTTGACACGTTTCCAATTGGTTTAGATGAAGATGTAATACGAAAGCTTTCTAAAGTTAAAAATGAACCTGAATTTATGTTGGAATATAGGTTAAAAGCATTCCGACACTGGCAAACTATGGAAAATCCAAATTGGGCGCAATTAAATATTGAACCCATTGATTATCAAGCAATTAGTTATTATTCAGCTCCGAAAAAAAAAGAGAAATTAGGAAGTTTAGATGAAGTTGATCCTGAATTATTAGAAACTTATAAAAAACTTGGGATTCCATTAGATGAGCAAAAACAACTAGCAGGAGTTGAAATTGCAGTGGATGCAGTCTTTGATAGTGTTTCAGTTGCAACTACATTTAAAGGTAAATTGCTAGATGCTGGGGTTATATTTTGCCCAATTTCTGAAGCCATTAAAGATTATCCAGAATTAATTAAACAATATTTAAGTTCAGTAGTTACAGTCCAAGATAATTTTTTTGCAGCTTTAAATGCAGCAGTATTTACTGATGGTTCATTTGTATATATCCCTAAAGGTGTGCGTTGCCCGATGGAGTTATCAACTTATTTTAGGATTAATGCCAGCAACACAGGACAATTTGAACGTACTTTAATTATTGCCGATGAGGGTTCACATGTCTCTTATCTTGAGGGATGCTCTGCACCACAACGGGATGAAAATCAATTACATGCCGCCGTGGTTGAATTAATAGCACTAAAAGATTCGGAAATTAAATATTCTACCGTGCAAAACTGGTATCCAGGCGACAAAAATGGCAAAGGTGGGATTTATAATTTTGTTACCAAACGCGCTGATTGCAGGGGTGATAACTCTAAAGTCTCATGGACACAAGTAGAAACTGGATCTGCAATTACTTGGAAATATCCAAGCTGCGTATTAACCGGCGATAATTCGGTTGGAGAATTTTATTCTGTTGCTTTAACCAATAATTATCAACAAGCTGATACTGGCACGAAAATGATTCATATCGGCAAAAATACTTCTAGCACTATTATTTCTAAAGGTATTTCCGCAGGTAGAGCGCAAAATACTTACCGTGGCTTAGTCAAAGTTTTAAAAAATGCAGAAAATGCGCGAAATTATACCCAATGTGATTCGTTATTAGTTGGTGATAAATGTGGCGCACATACCTTTCCATATATCGAAGTCAAACAACCGACGGCACAAGTTGAACACGAAGCTACAACCTCTAAAATCAGCGAAGACCAATTATTTTTCTGTCAACAGCGTGGTCTTTCCGCCGAAGATGCAGTGTCTATGATTGTGAATGGTTTTTGTAAAGAAGTGTTTAAAGAATTGCCAATGGAATTTGCGGTCGAAGCTCAAGCGTTATTGGGAATTAGTTTAGAAGGTTCGGTTGGTTAAAATATATTGGAATTAAAGAATAACAGTTTATGAACTGGCAACCAGTTTGTGCGAATCAACATTTACAAAACCTCACATTTTAAATAGAACTTAACGAATATTGACACATTAATTATGAGTCCAATGCAGGCAATGCATGTTTTAGTTACTATTAAATTTAATCAATTGGAAACTCCATGCTCAGCATTAAAGATTTAACCGTCAACGTTGGCGACAAACAAATTCTTAAAGGTCTTAACCTAGAAGTCAAGGCGGGCGAAGTTCACGCAATTATGGGACCTAATGGTGCTGGTAAAAGTACCTTATCGCATGTTTTATCTGGTAAAGCTGGTTATACCATCACCGGCGGCTCTATAATTTATGCAGGCAAAGAATTAACTGAATTAGAGCCTGAAATGAGAGCTAGAGAAGGTGTATTTTTAGCCTTTCAGTATCCAATTGAAATTCCTGGAGTAAGCAATATTTATTTACTTAAAGCTGCATTAAATTCCATTCGCAAACATAAAGGTCAAGCTGAAATAGATGCGATGGATTTTTTAATTTGGGTAAAAGAAAAAATTCGTTTATTAGATATGGACGAAAAATTTTTATACCGTGCAGTAAATGAAGGTTTTTCAGGCGGTGAAAAAAAACGTAATGAAATCTTGCAAATGGCAGTGATGGAACCAAAACTTTGTATTCTTGATGAAACTGATTCTGGTTTGGATATTGATGCCTTGAAAATTGTTGCTCATGGAGTTAATTCTTTACGTTCTGAAAATCGCGCCTTTGTGATGATTACCCATTATCAAAGACTATTGGATTATATTAAACCTGATTTTGTGCATGTATTAGCAGATGGAAAAATAGTTAAATCAGGCACTGAAGAGCTAGCTTTGGAACTAGAGGAGAAAGGATACAATTGGTTAAATGAACAGGCAGCAGTTTAATGGAAACTAAATTGGTCAGTTATTACAGCGATTCTTATTCCGAACATGCGGCTTTATTATCTGGACAATCCGTACTATGGTTACAAGCATTACGTCATGCAGCCTTGGAAACTTTTGCAGCTACAGGCTTTCCAACTTTACGTGAAGAAGAATGGAAATACACTAATGTCACTGCGATAGAAAAACATCGTTTCAAACCTGTAGCTAACAGTGAAGCTATCAATGCGGAGCTACTAAAAACATATCTGCTAGATGATATGTGGAATTTAGTGTTTGTAGATGGCAAGTTTTCCGCAGAACATTCACAGTTAGACGGCTTAAATAATGAAGTTGAATTTCATAATTTGGCATATGTTTTAGCAACTCAACCAGAAAAATTAGAACCGTATTTAGCCCAAGCAGTTAGTAATGATGAGCATAATTTTGTTGCTTTTAATACCGCATGGTTTAATGACGGCTTATTCTTAAATATTCCCGCGCACCAAGTATTAACTAAACCAATTCAGATATTACATCTTACTGTCAGTCCTGATTGTTTAGCTACCAGTAGAAATATTTTTGTGGCTGGTAAAAATTCAGAGGCTCAAATAATTGAAACCTTTGTAGGTGAAAATGCCTATTTAAATACAGTAGTCAATGAAGTGTTTTTAGCAGAAAATGCCAATTTAACTATCCATAAACTACAATCAGAATCTAAACAAGCATATCATTTTGGTGGCACTTACGTTAAACAACAGCCACATGCTCGCTTTCAACATCATAACTTTTCTTTTGGAGCTTTATTAGCTAGAACTGATTTGCATGTTGATTTAGAAACTGCGGCTGAATGTTCATTAAATGGTTTATATTTAGGTGTGAAACGCCAACATATTGATACTCATACTCGTATTAATCACAACAAACCGCATGGAATCAGTCGTGAATTTTACAAAGGCATTTTAGATAATCGAGCGCGTGGAGTATTTCAAGGACGTATAGTAGTTGCAAAAGATGCACAACAAACTGATTCAGATATGCATAATCGCAATTTATTATTGTCTGCTAATGCTGAAGTAGATACCAAACCTCAATTAGAAATTTATGCCGATGATGTAAAATGCGCGCATGGTGTTACTGTGGGTCAATTAGAAGAAAAATCAATTTTTTATCTACAGTCCAGAGGTATAAATATAGCTACCGCAAGGAATATATTAACTTTTGCTTTTGCAAATGAAATGGTGGAAATGGTTTCAATTCCAACTTTAAAAAAATTATTAGCTACTAAATTATTAAATTTACTGCCAGTCTAAATTAGAAAAACTATTTTTAGCACCAATTGGTTTTTAAGTTAAAATAATGCAAATCAATTATTTTACAAGGTAAATGTTTCACTATGGATAAACTGAAAATTACTGGTGGTGCCAAACTAGTCGGCGAATTAAGAATTTCTGGGGCAAAAAATGCGGCTTTACCTATTTTAGCGGCCACTATTTTATCAGATATACCCGTAAACGTAGGCAATATTCCTCATTTGCGTGATATTACTACCATGATGGAATTGTTAGGGCAAATGGGGGTAAAGCTATTAATTGATGAAACTATGAGTATTGAAGTAGATGCTAGTAGTTTAAACAAACTTGAAGCTCCTTATGAATTAGTAAAAACCATGCGTGCTTCAATTTTGGTTCTAGGGCCATTATTAGCACGGTTTGGCGAAGCAAAAGTTTCCTTGCCTGGTGGTTGTGCCATTGGTTCGCGTCCAGTTAATATTCATTTGGATGCTTTAGAGAAAATGGGTGCTGAGATCCAAGTAGAAGCTGGATTTGTGCATGCTAAAGCTAAACGTTTACAAGGCTGCCATTTGGTCTTAGATTTAATTACCGTTACTGGCACTGAAAATATCTTGATGGCGGCAACTTTAGCTTCAGGAACTACTATTATTGAAAATGCTGCTAAAGAACCAGAAGTAACTGATTTGGCTCGGTTCTTAAATAAAATGGGTGCCAGAATTTCTGGAATTGGTACTAATATTTTGGTGGTGAAAGGTGTAGAGCGTTTAGGTGTGGAAAATTTGCATTATAATGTATTGCCTGATCGTATCGAAACTGGGACTTATTTAATTGCAGCTGCCATTACCGGTGGCAAGATTAAACTGCATAAAACTGATTCAACTATTTTGGATGCTGTTTTAGAAAAATTACGTGAAGCTGGAGCAATTATTGAAACTGGTGACGGTTGGATTAGTTTAGATATGCAAGGCAAACGCCCTAAAGCAGTTTCTATGCGAACCGCACCTTATCCAGCATTTCCAACTGATATGCAAGCACAATTTACTGCCTTGAATTTAGTTGCGTCTGGAGTTGGCATTGTTACCGAAACTGTATTTGAAAATCGTTTTATGCATGTGCAAGAAATGCAACGAATGGGTGCAGATATTCGGATTGAATCCAACACAGTAATTATTAATGGCGTGCAAGAATTAACTGGCGCACCAGTAATGGCAACTGATCTTAGAGCTTCAGCCAGCTTGGTTTTAGCTGCTTTAGTTGCTAAAGGTGATACAGTTGTAGATCGTATCTATCACATAGATAGAGGTTACGATCACATAGAAGAAAAACTTTCTCAATTAGGCGCAACTATTCGCCGCATCCCTAATTAGGCTTTATTATGTTAACAATCGCAGTTTCAAAAGGGCGAATTTATGCAGATGCTTTGCCATTATTAAAAGATGCAGGCATCGTACCACTGGATGATCCAAAAACTTCGCGCAAACTTATTTTAAAAACCAACCACGATGATATACAGTTAATCATTATTCGAGCCACTGATGTACCTACATTTGTTGAATATGGTGCGGCAGATTTAGGTATTGCTGGTAAGGATGTATTGTTGGAACATGGCGCAGATAATTTATATGAGCCATTAGATCTTGGCATCGCTAAATGCCGGCTAATGACTGCAATTCCAGTTGGTAATCCACCTATAGGCAGACGGATTAAAGTAGCCACAAAATATGTTAAATCTGCCCAACGTTATTTTGCCAGCCAAGGTATTCAAGCCGAAATTATTAAATTATATGGTGCGATGGAATTAGCTCCATTGGTAGGGTTAGCGGATTGCATTGTGGATTTAGTAGATACTGGCAACACTTTGAAAGCTAACGGTTTAGAACCACAAAGCTTAATTATGGAAATTAGTTCTAGGTTGATTGTTAATAAAGCCGCCATGAAAATGAAACATGCAATAATTCAGCCTTTAATTGACCAATTTGAACGCACATTAAATTTAAAACAATCATGAGTCGCTTAAATATAACTGAATTAAATGCTTCAGAAGCTAATTTTAACCAAGAATTAGCCCAGTTATTAGCTTGGGATTCCAGTGAAGATTTAGCAATTCAGACTACTGTAACCAATATTATTCAGGCTGTAAAAGTTCGTGGAGATGCTGCCTTAATTGAATATACGCAACAATTTGATGCTAGAACAATAAACCAAGCATCTGAATTAGAATTATCTAAAGCTTGTTTGCAAGCAGCTTGGGAAGGATTAAATTCTGTACAAGCAGAAGCATTAAAAACTGCTGCCCAGAGAATTTCTACTTATGCTGAACA
>DAOUSJ010000111.1 GCA_030627285.1 Methylococcaceae bacterium
AAAACTATTTTTGGCTTGCACAAATTCAGTTTGATAAACTTGCAATAAACCCAAATTATTTAACACATCTGCATTACGTGGATTAATTGCTAATGATTGCTGATAATAATCTTTAGCTGCTGCAAACTTAATTTGTTTATAGGCAATCAAACCCAAACCACCTAAAGCTTCCGCATGTTTAGCTTCACGTCGTAAAACATGCTGATAACAATTTTCTGCCAATTTAAATTCACGCTGGTCAATATATACTTGCGCTACATTCAAATACGCGGCTAAATTTTCCTTATCGTGCTTAATTGCCTGTTGATTATATTTTCGCGCTAACTCTAAATCTTTCTGCTGATAATAAATCAAGCCCAAATTACTCGCACATACAGAATAACGTGGCTCTAATTTTAACACCTGCTGCATATATTCAATTGCGGTTTTAGTATCACCTTGTTGATGTTTCGCCAAACCTAAAAATTGCATTGCCACCAAATGATTTGGATCAGCGATTAAAATTTTTTGATACAAAATCATTGCTTGCGGATATTGCTGTTGCTCATGATAACGTAACGCCTGTTGCAAACTAGCTGCATGTGCAGGATTAGGTATAACTGCTTTTCGAGGTTTTTTTAAAGATCTAACTACCTGTTTACGTCCTGATTTTTTCTTAGCCATTTGAAATTTACCTAGCAAAATATTAACTTAAACATTATAAACCAGATACTGCATGTTAAACATATGTGTTTAAATTAATTATCAAAAGTAGGTTGAGTTATTTATAACCCAACATTGATTATTAAATTTATGCGATAATTAAGGGTTTTCTGAAAATGTTAGTACATCTTAAAACCTTAGGCTGTAGGTTAAATGAAGCCGAATTAGAAACTTGGGCGCAAGCATTTCAACATGCTGGACATCAAATTACCCGCAATGCCACCGAAGCACAATTAATTATTCTGAATTCTTGTGCCGTCACCAATGAAGCTGAACGCAAATCACGCCAATTAATTCGACGCTTACACCGAAAAAATCCAACGGCTAAATTAGTTGTTAGTGGTTGTTATGCCAGTTTAAACACTGACAAAGTAGCCGCACAATTGGGAGTCGATTTAGTAATTGGCAATCAAGAAAAATCTCAATTAGTGCCACAAGTTTTGCATAACTTAAATTTTTCCAGCATGCCAATTGCAGCTACCGAAAGCAAAGAACCAGCATTATTTAGCCGTGGTCGCCAACGTGCATTTGTCAAAGTCCAAGATGGCTGTCGGTATAAATGCAGTTTTTGTATTGTAACTGTGGCTCGTGGCGATGAAACCAGTCGTGCAATATCAACAATAATCAATGAAATAAACTTATTATATTCACAAGGAATTCAAGAAGTTATCTTAACTGGAGTCCATTTAGGTGGCTATGGCAATGACTTACAAACTAATTTATATGAATTAATCCAAAATATCTTAGCAGAAACCACAGTGCCAAGATTGCGTTTAGGCTCATTAGAACCTTGGGATTTACCAGCAAATTTTTTCAGTTTATTTCAAAATCCGCGCCTAATGCCACACTTGCATTTACCTTTACAAAGTGGCTCTGATAGTGTTTTGAAACGCATGGCAAGACGTTGTAAAACTGCCGAATTTGCCCAAATTGCTACCCAAGCACGCGCACAAATTCCCAATTTCAATTTAACTAGCGATATTATTGTAGGCTTTCCTGATGAAACCGAAGCTGAATGGCAACAAAGTTTAGAATTCATTCAACAAATTGGCTTTGGAAAATTACATATTTTTAGTTATTCAGCTAGAGAAGGTACTGCGGCGGCTAAATTTCCAAATCAGCTGCCAAATGCAATTAAAAAACAACGCAGTCAAGAATTACATACGTTAGCATCCCAAATGCAAACAACATTTATGCAATCTCAATTAGGACAACAACAAAATGTTTTATGGGAAACTCAAGCTGAATTTAATCCTGACAAATCCCAGCAAGTATTTGGTTATACTGAACATTATTTAAAAGTTGCTTTGGAAATTCACGCCGACACTCAAGTAGAAAATCAAATTTTAGCTACTAAATTAATATCCTCACAACAAGATTATGTGCTAGGTAAATTAGTAGCAAAATAAATCAGTTCAATAAATCTGCAAATATATGCGAGAATGAACTTCACAATTAATACTATGCTTGAATGACTGTAAGCCAATGAAAAATAATATGACCAGTGCCGCTGTGCGAGCCGCTTTTTTAGACTTTTTCCAACAACAAGGACACAGTGTTGAGTCCAGTAGCTCATTAGTGCCGAGCAATGATGCGACCTTATTATTTACCAATGCAGGTATGGTACAGTTCAAAGATGTTTTCTTAGGACGGGAACAACGCAATTTTGTTCGTGCCGCCTCTAGTCAACGTTGTGTACGGGCAGGCGGCAAACACAATGATTTAGAAAATGTCGGTTATACCGCACGGCATCATACCTTTTTTGAAATGCTCGGTAATTTCAGTTTTGGTGATTATTTTAAAGTGGAAGCAATTGAATTTGCATGGCGATTTTTAACGGTTGAATTAGAAATTCCTGCGGATAAATTATGGGTAACTGTCTTTAATGAAGATGCTGAAACGGAACAAATTTGGCTCGATAAAATAGGCGTAGACCCTGCACGTTTATCTAAAATTGGTGCTAAAGATAATTTTTGGTCAATGGGGGATACTGGTCCTTGTGGCCCTTGTAGTGAAATATTCTACGATCATGGCGCAGCGATTGCAGGTGGCCCGCCTGGAACGCCCGAAGAAGATGGTGACCGTTATATTGAAATTTGGAACTTGGTTTTTATGCAATATAACCGTGATTTAGCAGGCGTTTTACATCCACTACCTAAACCTTCTGTGGATACGGGGATGGGATTAGAACGCATCTCTGCAATTTTACAAGGGGTGCATAATAATTATGAGATTGATTTATTTCAAGGATTATTGAAAGTTGCGGCAAAATTAGCCAATACAGAAGATTTAAGCCTCAGTTCATTACGTGTTATTGCCGATCATATTCGCTCG
>DAOUSJ010000033.1 GCA_030627285.1 Methylococcaceae bacterium
GCCTCTGTCACTTGTGTGCTCATTTAGATAGTTTTTGGGTAAAATTTTAGAAATGACTGGATTTTCTAAATGGCAGGCCAGGAGGGACTCGAACCCACAACCTGCGGTTTTGGAGACCGCTGCTCTACCAATTGAGCCACTGACCTAATTTAGAAACCGCTACAGAATTTGTTATTTTAAATAAAAACTAATATAAATGCAATTAAAATTTCAAAAATAGCTATTATTTATTTTGGAATTGGTAGTAATGGAATTTGATAACTCTTAATTATTTCATCAATTTCTGGTTGGTTTTCAGAAATTAATTTATCCAATATTTTTTTACCTGCCTTATCGCTATAGCGAACTCCCATAGCCATAGAAAAGTCGAATTTTATTTTTTTAGTAGATTTCATTGGCAGCATAATGTAACTGTTTTTTTCACTTTTGGACAGCACATAGCCAGCCATTGCTCCCCAAATAATTGCTATATCAATTTTTTTATCTTTGAAATCTTGTGCAATTGTCATGGCTGTATTGTGTTCGTGATCTCCACTCATAGTTTGATAAGGGATTCCTTGATCTAATAGTCCATATTGTTGTAACCAAGAAGTTCCAGGTCCACGATCAAACATGGCTATTTTTAATTTTTCTTGGCTAATTAAGCTTAATTTAGCTAATTGTTCAGGATTTGAAATATTATCAAATCCACGCCCAGTAGCAATTAACATTACATATTGTGAATGGTAGTATGGTTGTGTAGTTAAGGTTAAATCATATTTTTCTGGAACACCAATAACTACATCGCATTTATAGTTGCCGTTTTCCAATTCAGATTTTAAAGTATTTCTAATAAAACCAATACGTTGCGGAAACCAAGTATATTCAACTTCTTTGCCCAATTTTTTAGCAAATAAACTCGCAATTTTATTTTCGAAGCCATCTTCTTTTTGACTTGAATATGGAGGATTTAAAGGGTCTGCACAAACTTTAAATTTATCTTCTGCATGTGTGGTTAAGGTGTAAAATAGTAAACTTAAAATTACCAATGGATTTTTGTAAAAACTATTCATTTGCACAGTATTGGATGTAATTAAAAAAAATGATACCAACTAATAAAATTCTAAAGCATCATCATGATGTCATAATTTAAAATAAAACTTGACTAGATAAAAATAAAATTATATCATTTCCTGCTCACATGGGTTAGTGCTTTAGTTGGTTAGCAATTTTGAGTCTTAGGCAGTGATTCTCTAAGTAAATTGTAACTAGCAATTAAATTGAATATCGGAGTAATAAAGATATGGCAACGATCAATCAGTTGGTTCGTAAGCCTCGTGCTAAAAAAATAGAAAAAAGTAATGTTCCTGCTTTAGAGGCTTGCCCTCAAAGAAGGGGTGTATGTACACGTGTTTACACAACCACTCCTAAAAAACCTAACTCAGCTTTACGTAAAGTTGCTAGAGTACGTTTAACAAATGGTTCTGAAGTTAGTAGTTATATCGGTGGTGAAGGACATAATCTTCAAGAACATTCGGTGGTACTAATTAGAGGCGGCAGAGTAAAAGATTTACCTGGTGTGCGTTATCACGTAGTCCGAGGCAGTCTAGATACTTCTGGAGTTGACAGTAGAAAATGCGGGCGTTCTAAATACGGAACTAAACGACCTAAAAGCTAGGATTGGTGATATAAATGTCAAGAAGAAGAGTTGCAGCGAAAAGAAATATTATTCCTGATCCTAGGTTTGGTAGTGAAATGCTCACCAAATTTATGAATATGATTATGGTAGATGGTAAAAAATCAGTTGCTGAAAAAATAGTTTACGGAGCTTTAGATTTAATTGAATCTAAAGGCCATGAAGAATCTTTGTCAGTGTTATCCAAAGCATTGGAAAATGTACAACCTAGAGTAGAAGTAAAATCTCGTAGAGTTGGTGGAGCAACTTACCAAGTTCCAGTTGAAGTACGTCCTTCAAGAAGAGTTGCATTAGCTATGCGTTGGTTAATTGATGCTGCAAGAAAACGTAATGAAAAAAACATGCCAGCAAAATTAGCTGGTGAGTTATTAGATGCATTTGAAGGTCGTGGATCTGCAACTAAAAAACGTGAAGATACACATAAAATGGCAGATGCAAACAAAGCATTTTCTCATTATAGATGGTAATTTCTTTTAATAAAAAGGATTAAGAGTTGTGGCACGTAAAACTCCGATAGAACGTTACCGTAATATTGGAATTATGGCGCATATTGACGCTGGCAAAACTACGACGACTGAACGTATTTTGTATTATACCGGAGTATCTCATAAAATAGGTGAGGTACATGATGGTGCTGCCACCATGGATTGGATGGAGCAAGAACAAGAGCGTGGCATTACAATTACATCAGCTGCAACAACTTGTTTTTGGAGTGGCATGGAAGGTCAGTTTGATAAACATAGAATAAATATTATTGATACTCCTGGGCATGTTGATTTCACTATTGAAGTTGAGCGTTCCTTGAGAGTGTTAGATGGTGCCTGCGCTGTGTTCTGTGCAGTAGGTGGAGTGGAGCCACAATCAGAAACGGTTTGGCGACAAGCAAACAAATATAATGTACCTAGAATTGCTTTTGTAAATAAAATGGATAGGTCTGGTGCTGACTTCTTAATGGTGGTTAAGCAAATAGAGGATCGTTTAGGTGGTAAAGCTGTACCTATGCAGCTTTCAATTGGATCGGAAGAAAATTTTAAGGGAGTAATTGACTTACTTAAAATGAAAGCGATTTATTGGGAAGAAAAGAATATGGGCATGGTATTTGAGGAGCAGGAAATCCCAAATGATATGCAAGATCTTGCCGAAGAATATCGTGAAAATATAATAGAAGTAGCAGCTGAAGCAAATGATGAACTAACTGATAAGTATTTGGAAGAAGGAAATCTTTCAAATGCAGAAATCAAGCATGGAATTCGCATACAAACAATAGCAAATCAAATTGTTCCAACTTTTTGTGGATCTGCTTTTAAGAATAAAGGTGTGCAAGCATTGCTAGATGCAATAATTGATTATATGCCTGCCCCAACTGAAGTGGAAGCCATTAAGGGTGTTTTGAAAGATGAGAATGTCGAAGAATTTTGTGAAGCCAATGACAAATCTCCATTTTCAGCTTTAGCTTTTAAAATTGCTACTGATCCATTTGTTGGTACACTGACTTTTTTTAGAGTTTATTCTGGCACCTTGAGTTCTGGAGATGGTATTTTTAATACTGCTAAGGGTAAAAAAGGTAGAATTGGTAGATTAGTGCAAATGCATGCCAATAGCCGTGAAGAAATTAAACAAGTATTTGCTGGAGATATTGCAGCTGCAATTGGCTTGAAAAATGTGACTACAGGAGATACATTGTGTGACATTAACAATGTTATTTTATTGGAGCGAATGGATTTTCCAGAGCCTGTAATATCAGTTGCAGTAGAGCCAAGAACACAAGCAGATCAAGAAAAAATGGCAATTGCTTTAGGTAAATTGGCACAGGAAGATCCTTCTTTTAGGGTATGCAATGACCTAGAATCTGGTCAAACTATTATTTCTGGAATGGGAGAATTACATTTAGAAATTATTGTTGATCGGATGCAAAAAGAATTTGATGTGGGTGCAAATGTAGGCAATCCCCAAGTTGCTTACAGAGAAACAATTCTTCAAAGTATTGAACATGAAAGCAAATTTATAAGACAGACCGGTGGTAGAGGTCAATACGGACATGTTTGGTTGCGCATTGAGCCTAAAGAAGTTGGTTCTGGATATGAGTTTGTAAATGAAGTAGTTGGCGGCGTTATTCCTAAAGAATACATATCTTCTATAGATAATGGTGTACAAGAGCAAATGGAAAATGGTGTAATAGCGGGTTTTCCAGTAGTTGATGTTAAAGTTAGTTTGTTTGATGGATCGTATCACGATGTAGATTCAAATGAAATGGCGTTTAAAATTGCAGGCTCGATATGTTTTAAGGATGGAGCCAAACGAGCATCTCCTGTTTTGTTAGAACCAATTATGAAAGTGGAAATTGTGACCCCAGAAAATCATATGGGTGACGTGGTAGGCGATATTAATCGTCGTCGTGGTATTATTCAAGCAATGGATGACTCTTTAGCTGGAAAGACTATTAGCTGCGAGGTTCCATTAGCAGAAATGTTTGGTTATGCAACTGATTTACGTTCAGCAACTCAGGGTCGTGCTACGTATAATATGCAGTTCGAAAAATATAACGTTGCTCCTGCAAATGTTGCGGAAGCTGTCATTAAAAAAGTTTCATAAAATATAGATTTAAGTTTAAAGGTATTGAGTCATGGCTAAAGAAAAATTTGAACGTAACAAACCTCATGTGAATGTAGGCACAATTGGTCATGTTGACCATGGTAAAACTACTTTGACGGCTGCTTTAACTAAGGTAATGGCTGAAGAACAAGGCGGAGAAGTTAAAGCCTTTGATCAAATTGATAATGCTCCAGAAGAGCGTGAACGTGGTATAACTATTGCTACATCTCATGTAGAATATGAATCAGCAAATCGTCATTATGCGCATGTGGATTGCCCAGGTCACGCGGATTATGTAAAAAACATGATTACTGGCGCAGCTCAAATGGATGGAGCTATCTTAGTTTGTGGCGCTACTGATGGTCCTATGCCTCAAACACGTGAACATATTTTATTGTCTCGTCAAGTTGGTGTTCCTTATATTGTTATATTCTTGAATAAAGCTGATTTGCTTGCAGAAGATTGCGGCGGCTTAGGCACTGAAGAATATAATGAAATGCTAGAGTTAGTTGAAATGGAATTGCGTGAATTATTAGATAATTACGAATTTCCTGGCGATGATACTCCTATTATTGTTGGATCAGCTTTAAAAGCTTTAGAAGGTGATACCAGTGAAGTAGGCGTGCCTTCAATTCTTAAACTAGTTGAAGCATTGGATACTTATATACCTCAGCCAGAACGTGCGGTAGATGGTGCTTTCTTATTACCAATTGAAGATGTTTTTTCTATTTCAGGGCGTGGTACAGTTGTTACTGGACGTGTTGAGCGTGGGATTGTTAAAGTTGGTGAAGAAATTGAAATCGTTGGAATTAAAGACACAGTAAAAACTACGTGTACTGGCGTAGAAATGTTTCGCAAATTGTTAGATCAAGGTGAAGCAGGTGATAACGTTGGAGTTCTTTTAAGAGGAACTAAACGTGAAGACGTTGAACGTGGTCAAGTATTAGCACATGTTGGTAGTATTAATCCACATACTCGTTTTAAAGCTGAAATTTATGTTTTATCTAAAGACGAGGGTGGTCGTCATACACCTTTCTTTGAAGGTTATCGTCCACAGTTCTATTTTAGAACTACAGATGTTACTGGCGCAGTTTCATTATCAGAAGGTGTTGAAATGGTAATGCCAGGTGACAATGTTACTGTAGAGGTAACTTTAATTGCACCAATTGCTATGGAAAAAGGCTTGCGTTTTGCGGTAAGAGAAGGCGGTCGTACAGTAGGTGCTGGTGTTGTTGTTGAAATCATTGAGTAAATATAATGTCTAATCAAGTTCTACGTATTTGTTTGAAAGCATTCGATCATAAATTAATAGATCAATCAGCAGGGGAAATAGTAGAGACAGCTAAAAGAACTGGGGCGCAAGTAAAAGGTCCTATTCCAATGCCAACTAAAAAAGAGCGATTTACTATTTTGATTTCGCCGCATGTTAATAAAGATGCACGTGATCAATATGAGTTAAGAACTTATAAAAGATTGTTGGATATTGTTGAGCCTACTGAAAAAACCGTTGATGCCTTAATGAAGTTGGATCTTGCAGCTGGCGTGGACGTTCAAATTAAGCTCAATTAAATTAAGTTAAGTAGAGGAATTGACAGATGTCAATAGGTCTTATTGGTCGTAAATGTGGTATGACCCGAATTTTTAGTGAAGATGGTTCATCTACACCGGTAACTGTTATTCAAGTGGATTCTAATAGAATCACTCAAATAAAAAGTGTCGATAATGATGGTTACCGTGCGATTCAAGTTGCTGTTGGTGATAAAAAATCTTCAAAAGTTAATAAAGCAATGGCAGGACATTATGCTAATGCAAATGTTAATGCTGGACGTAGTTTAGTCGAATTTAGATTAGATGCTGAAGAAGGAGAAGATTTAACTGTCGGTTCCGAGCTTGCTTTGGATATGTTCATTAAAGGTCAATTTGTTGATGCACAAGGAACTAGCATTGGTAAAGGTTATGCCGGTGGTGTAAAAAGACATAACTTTAAAATGCAGGATGCAACCCATGGCAACTCGGTTTCACATAGAGCTCCTGGTTCTATTGGGCAATGTCAGACTCCAGGGCGTGTGTTTAAAGGTAAAAAAATGGCTGGTCATTTAGGGGCAGTAAAAACCACGGTGCAGAATTTAATTATTCATTCTATAGATGAAGAAAAAAAATTAATTCTGGTCAAAGGTGCTGTTCCAGGTGCTAAAGGCGGTAATATTGTTATTACTGCGGCTGTAAAAAAGAAAAAATAAGGATTGATTATGAATGTGCAAGTACCTGCAATAGATAACCAAGACTCAGCAGGAATGGTGGATGTTGCAGCCTCAGTGTTTGGTCAAGAGTTTAATGAAACTTTAATTCATCAGTTAGTTACTAAATACTTGGCAACTGCACGTGCTGGCACTAAAGCTCAGAAGAACCGTGCAGCAGTTAAAGGTGGTGGTATTAAACCATGGAGACAAAAAGGTACTGGCAGAGCAAGAGCTGGCACAATGTCTAGTCCTATTTGGCGTTCTGGTGGCGTTACTTTTGCAGCTCAACCTAGATCTTTTGCTCAAAAAATTAACAAAAAGATGTATAAAGTTGCAATTTGCTCTATATTTTCTGAACTGTTAAGACAAAACAGATTGGTTGTTAGTGATGATGTGGTTCCTGTAACCCCTAAAACTAAAGAATTAGTTGCGAAACTTAAATCTGTAAGTGAAAAAAAGATTTTGATTATAGTTGATACTTTAGATGATAATTTTATTTTAGCATCACGAAATGTACCTTATCTTAATGTTATAACACCAAAAAATTTAAACCCAGTTGCATTAGTTGCAGCTGAGAAAGTTATAATAACATCAGCTGCATTGAAAAATATAGAAGGTCAATTGTCATGAGTGTTTCAGAAAGCAAAATAGCAAATATATTGCTAGCTCCGGTTATTTCTGAAAAAACTTCAATTGCATCAGACACACAGTCGAGAATTGTATTTAAAGTTCAGACGAATGCAACTAAGCCACAAATCAAAAAAGCTGTTGAAATAATGTTTGATGTTGAAGTGGATTCTGTACAGTTGTTAAACGTAAAAGGAAAAATCAAACGTTTTGGAAAGACTTTAGGTAAAAGATCAGATTGGAAAAAAGCTTATGTAAAACTTAAGCCTGGTCATGACATTGAATTTTCAGCTGCATAAGCGCCTTTAACGCATAAATCAATAGGAACGGTAGATAGCATGGCTATTCTAAAATCAAAACCGACATCCCCTGGAACTCGGTTTGTAATACGTGTAAAAAATGAAAACTTGTATAAAGGTAGACCATTTACACAGTTACTTGAAAAAAAGAGTAAATCAGGTGGTAGAAATAATCAAGGACGTATAACAACAAGGCATATTGGTGGTGGTCATAAGCAACACTACCGTATTATTGATTTTAAAAGAAATAAAATTGATATTCCATCTGTAGTAGAGCATATAGAATATGATCCTAACAGAACAGCAAATATTGCATTGTTGTTGTTCAAAGATGGTGAGCGCAGATATATTATTGCTCCTAAAGGAATTGAAGTTGGTCAAGAAATAATTTCTTCTGAGATAGCACCAATTAAATCTGGCAATTGTATGCCGTTACGTAATATACCTTTAGGTTCTACAGTTCATTGTGTAGAATTGAAACCTGGAAAAGGTGCGCAAATTGCAAGAAGTGCAGGTACTTCGGTGCAATTGGTGGCAAAAGAAGGTATGCATGTAACATTAAGATTGCGTTCAGGGGAAATGCGTAAAGTAATGGCAGATTGTCAAGCTGTTATTGGCGAAGTATCAAATTCTGAACATAACTTAATTTCTTTAGGTAAGGCCGGAGCTGCTAGGCATAGAGGTATTCGACCAACTGTAAGAGGAGTTGCAATGAATCCTGTTGATCATCCACATGGTGGTGGTGAAGGTCGTACATCTGGAGGTAGGCATCCTGTAACACCTTGGGGTATGCCAACTAAAGGTTATAAAACACGCAAAAATAAACGTACTGATAACATGATTGTCAGACGTCGTAAGCAGAAATAAAGGGGTAAACTGTGCCACGTTCAATTAAAAAAGGTCCATTTATTGATCACCACTTGCAAAAGAAAGTTGAAAGTGCGATCAGTAGTAATAATAGGAAACCAATTAAAACTTGGTCAAGAAGATCTATGATTAGTCCAGATATGTTGGGTTTGACTATTGCTGTACACAATGGACGCCAACATGTTCCTGTACTTATTTCTGAAAATATGGTCGGACATAAATTAGGTGAGTTTGCGCCAACGCGAACATATCGGGGTCATTTGGCTGATAAAAAATCAAGGTAAAGGATTATAATATGGAAATTTCAGCTAAATTAAGTAATGTTCCAATGTCTGCACAAAAAGCTAGATTAGTTGGTGATCAAATTCGTGGTTTGTCTGTTGAAAATGCTTTAAATTTATTAAAGTTCAGTTCTAAAAAAGCTGCAACTATAATGAAAAAAGTTTTAGAATCTGCAATTGCAAATGCCGAACATAATGAAAGTGCTGATATTGATGAGTTAATTGTCTCTACAGTATTTGTTAACGAAGGTTCTACTTTAAAAAGAGTTCGTGCAAGAGCAAAAGGACGTGCTAATCACATCCTTAAAAGAACTTGTCATATTACAATAAAAGTCGCAGAATACGAATAGGGGTATATAAACATGGGTCAAAAAGTACATCCTACAGGCATACGCTTAGGGATTGTTAAAGATTGGACTTCAAGATGGTACGCGAATACTCAAGATTACCCTGTATTTTTACATCAAGATTTAAAGGTTCGTGCTTACATTCAATCAAAATTAGCACATGCTTCAGTAAGTAGAATTCAAATCAATCGTCCAGCAAGTAATGCAAATATTACCGTTCACACTGCCAGACCTGGTATTGTTATTGGTAAGAAAGGCGAAGATATTGATAAATTAAGACGTGAAGTTTCTAAAATAATGGGTATTCCGGTTCAGCTGAATGTTGAAGAAATAAGGAAGCCAGAATTAGATGCTAAGTTAGTTGCTGAAAGTATTGCTCAGCAATTAGAAAAACGAATTATGTATCGTCGTGCCATGAAACGTGCAGTATCAAATACAATGCGTTTATTAGGTGCACAAGGTATTAAAATTAATGTTGCAGGGCGTTTGAATGGTGCTGAAATTGCCCGTGGTGAATGGTATAGAGAAGGTCGTGTACCTTTGCATACTTTACGTGCCGACATAGATTACGGTACTGCGGAAGCGAATACTACGTACGGAATTATTGGTATTAAAGTTTGGATTTTTAAAGGTGAAGTATTTGATCGAGATGCACATTTAAAAGCTATAAATACTACATCCAAAAAAACTGTTGAAGGGAAATAAGCATGCTTCAGCCTAAAAGAACAAAATTTCGTAAGCAGCATAAAGGTAGAAATAATGGAACTGCCTTACGTGGATCTTCAGTAAGTTTCGGTGAATATGGTTTAAAAGCTACTTCTCGTGGTAGAATGACTGCCCGTCAAATTGAATCAGCTCGTAGAACAATTACTAGGCATATAAAACGTGGTGGTAAAATTTGGATTAGAGTTTTTCCAGACAAGCCTATTACTAAAAAACCTTTAGAAGTTCGTATGGGTAAAGGGAAAGGTAGTGTTGAATATTGGGTTGCACAAATAAAACCCGGCACTATGTTATATGAAATCCAGGGAGTTCCAGAAGAATTAGCACGTGAAGCTTTTAAATTGGCTGCTGCTAAATTACCAATACAAACAACTTTTGCTTTAAGGACGGTAATGTAATGATTGCAAGTGAATTACGTCAAAAAACAAAAACTGAATTAGAAACAACTTTGCTAGAACTGTCTCGCGAGCAATTTAATTTACGAATGCAAAAAGGCACTGGCCAATTAACCAAACCAGACCAAGTGAAAAAGGTAAGACGTGATATAGCGCGTATTCATACCCTATTAAATGAGATGGCGAGCATAGCATAATGACTGAAAATACAGAAAAATTGCGTACTATTACTGGTCGTGTAATCAGTAATAAGATGGATAAAACAGTTTCAGTGTTAATCGAAAGAATGATAAAGCACTCTGTTTATGGTAAATATATTAGACGTTCAACCAAGCTATTGGCACATGATGAAAACAATCAATGTCAAGAAGGTGATATAGTTTCTATTGTTTCATGTAGACCATTATCGAAAAACAAAAGTTTTAAATTGGTTGAAATTGTAGAAACTGCAAAGTAAATAGTTACTTGTATAGAGTATTTGGAATAACCAAGGATTAATAATGATTCAGATGCAAACTAATCTTGATGTCGCTGATAATAGTGGCGCGAAAAAGGTCATGTGTATCAAAGTTTTGGGTGGCTCACACCGGCGTTATGCTGGTATTGGCGACATCATTAAAGTAAGTATAAAAGATGCGATTCCTCGTGGACGTGTGAAAAAAGGTGAAGTTTACAATGCTTTAGTAGTTAGAACCAGAAAAGGTGTTCGCAGAGCGGATGGTTCTACTATTAGATTTGATGGTAATTCAGCAGTTATTTTAAATAATCAACTGCAACCTGTTGGCACTCGCATTTTCGGGCCTGTTACTAGAGAGTTAAGAGGTGAAAAATTTATGAAGATCATTTCTTTAGCTCCAGAAGTTTTATAAAAGGCAAGTTAATATGCAAAAAATTAAAAAAAATGATGAGGTCATTGTTCGCACGGGTAAAGATAAAGGAAAACGTGGGAAGATAGTTCAGGTACTTAGTAATGATAAAGTATTAGTGAATGGCATCAATCAAGTTAAAAAACACCAAAAAGGCAATCCTAATGCTGGTGTGCAAGGTGGTATTGTTGAAAAATCAATGCCAATATCTATTTCAAATGTTGGGTTGTACAATACTGAAACTCAAAAAGCAGATAGAATTGGGGTTAAGTTTTTAGAAGATGGAACCAAAGTCAGATATTTTAAATCAACAAATACTGTTGTTGATGTATAGGGAGCATAATAATGGCTAGATTAAAAACAGAATATAAACAACGAATTTTGCCTGCCTTAGTTGAAGAATTTAATTACAGCTCTGTTATGGAAGCACCCAAAATTACAAAAATTACATTGAATATGGGTGTTAGTGCTGCGGTTACAGACAAAAAAGCTTTGCAGTCTGCAGTTTCAGATATGGAAAAAATTGCTGGTCAAAAAGCAGTTACTACCAAAGCAAGAAAGTCGATTGCTGGATTTAAGATTAGAGATGATATGTCTATTGGTTGCAAAGTAACTTTGCGTAGCGATAGAATGTATGAATTTTTAGATCGCTTGATTAATATTTCCATTCCTAGAATTCGTGATTTTAGAGGCATGAACTCTAAAAGTTTTGATGGTCGTGGCAATTATTCTATGGGAATTAAAGAACAAATTATTTTCCCTGAAATTGATTATGATAAAATTGATGTTTTGCGTGGTTTAAATATTACCATTACAACAACAGCTAGAACTAATCAAGAAGGTTTAGCTTTGTTAAAGCTTTTTAATTTTCCATTTAAGAACTAAGGGTCAAAAAATGGCAAAAAAATCAATGATTGCACGTGAACATAAACGCAATAAACTTGTGAAAAAATATGTAGAAAAACGCGCAAGTTTAAAAGAAATAATTAGAGATCCAAATGCTTCTTTTGAAGAAAAAGAAATTGCTCATCTAAAGCTGCAAAAGCTCCCTAGAGATTCTAGTGCGTCAAGATTACGTAATCGGTGTAATTTAACCGGTCGTCCTCATGGATATTATCGTAAATTTGGACTTAGTAGAAACAAACTAAGGGAAGCAACAATGCGTGGTGATGTTCCTGGTTTGCGTAAAGCAAGTTGGTAGTTGTTTACGCAATCAAGTTTTTGGAGATAAGATAAATGAGTATGACAGATCCTATTGCAGATATGTTAACCCGGATTAGAAACGGACAATCTGCAGGCAAAAAAAGCGTATCTATGCCAGCTTCTAAATTAAAAATTGCAATTGCAAATGTATTAAAAGAAGAGGGTTATATTATTGAGTATGCTGTTGAAAGCAACAATCGTTATAATGAAATGACAGTTGTTTTGAAGTATTTCAATGGCGTGCCAGTAATTGAAAAAATAAATAGAATTAGTAAGCCAAGTTTACGCATCTATAAATCAAAAGATGAATTGCCAAAAGTTTTAGGAGGCTTGGGCGTTGCGATTGTTTCCACTTCTAGTGGCGTAATGACAGATAAATCTGCTCGTGCCATAGGACATGGTGGGGAAATTGTTTGCACAGTTTTCTAGCAGGTTAAGTTAAAAATTATGGTTTGATTTAAAGTTGAACCAAATTTAGTAGGGTGAATTAAAAGTTTTAACGCTATTCTTACTCAGGTAAGAATGAGTAAGTTTAAAGGAACAGGCTAGTTTATGTCAAGAGTTGCAAATACGCCAATCACTATTCCTAATGGTGTTAATGTTGAAAAATTAAATAACAATATCATGACTGTTAAGGGAAATAATGGTCAAATGTCTTTAGAAATTAAAGAAAATGTTGATATTGAAATTGCAGATAATCAAATTTCTATTAAGTGGAATCCTCTAGTTAGAAAAGCCAATGTGTATGCTGGAACTACTAGAGCAAGTTTAAATAATATGATTATAGGTGTTACTAAAGGATTTGAGAAAAAACTTACTCTTGTAGGGGTAGGTTATAGAGCGCAAATGAGTAACAAAAAATTAAATCTTTCTTTAGGGTTTTCTCATCCAGTTAATTATTTGGCTCCAGAAGGTATAGTTATTGAAACACCTTCGCAAACTGAAGTTATAATTAAGGGTATGGATAAACAAAAAGTTGGGCAAGTAGCATCAGAAATTAGAGCTTATCGTCCTCCAGAACCATATAAAGGTAAAGGTATTCGTTACACAGATGAATATGTTATTAGAAAAGAAGCCAAGAAAAAATAGGGTGGTAAGTCATGGATAAGAAAGAATCCCGCTTGAAGCGTTCTTTAAAATTACGTTCCAAAATCAAAAAATTAGATATACACAGGTTAACTGTTTATAGAACTTCTCAGCATATTTATGCGCAAGTTTTAAGCAAAGATGGTTTAAACACTATCGCCAGTGCATCTACAAATCAAGCTGATATTAAAGTGGCTGTTAAAAATACAGGCAACAAAAACGCAGCAAGTGAAGTTGGAAAGATTATCGCACAAAGAGCAGTTGCAGCAGGAGTTACTAAGGTTGCATTTGATCGTTCAGGTTTTAAATATCATGGTCGCGTAAAAGCATTAGCAGATGCTGCTCGTGAAGCCGGATTGAAGTTCTAGGGGAATTATAATGGCTACATCACCATCTCAAGGTAGTACTGACGGATTACAAGAAAAATTAGTTTCTGTACGCCGTGTTGCAAAAGTAGTAAAAGGCGGTAGAGTTTTTGGTTTCACAGCATTAACAGTAGTTGGTGATGGTGATGGACGTATAGGTTACGGTGTGAGTAAAGCTCGTGAAGTTCCTATTGCTATCCAAAAATCTTTAGAGCAAGCTCGCAAAAATATGCGCAAGGTACATTTGAAAAATGCCAGCTTACAATACTCTATTGTATCAAGCACTGGAGCTGCTAAAGTTTATATGCAGCCTGCATCTGAAGGAACTGGAATTATTGCAGGAGGAGCTATGCGCGCAGTATTTGAAGTTGTTGGAGTGCATAATGTCTTAGCAAAATGCATAGGCACTAATAATCCTATTAATGTAGTAAGAGCTACAATTGATGGATTAACCGATATGTGCGATGCAAAACAAATTGCAGCCAAACGTGGCTTAACAGTTGATCAAGTGACAGGTTAAAAAATCATGGCGTATGAAAAATTAAATGTGACTATGATGAAAAGTAAAATTGGTCGCTTAAAAAGTCATAAAGCTTGTTTGCAAGGTTTAGGCTTAAAAAGAATAAATCAGACTGTAGAAGTTATTAGTACCCCTGAAAATAAAGGTATGATAAATAAAATAGCTTATATGATTAAAGTTGAGGAAATCTAATGTTTTTAAATGAAATTAAACCAGCATTGGGTTCAAGAAAAAGTTCTAAAAGAGTTGGTCGTGGTATTGGATCTACATTAGGAAAAACTTGTGGACGTGGTCATAAAGGACAAAAGTCTCGTAGTGGTGGCTTTCATAAAGTTGGTTTTGAAGGCGGTCAAATGCCTTTGCAACGTAGATTGCCAAAAGTTGGATTTACTTCAAAAATTAAAAAATATTCAGCTCAAATACGGCTGCATGAGTTAGAGTTAGTTACAGCTGAAGTAATAGATATTCAAGTATTAATTGCTGCTAATTTAATTCCATCATTTTCAAAATCTGTAAAAGTTATTTTGTCAGGCGAAATAACAAAACCTGTTACTCTTAAAGGTATAAAAGTAACTGCAGGTGCAAAAAATGCAATTGAAGTGGCTGGCGGTACAATAGAGGAATAAATTGTGAGTACAACAAGAACACAAATGACGAATAATGCAAGTGGGTTCTCAGAATTGAGATCAAGGTTACTTTTTGTTCTTGGCGCTTTTTTTGTCTATAGAATTGGCGCACATATTCCAGTTCCAGGTATTGATCCAAATGCTTTGCAATTAATGTTTGAACAACAAAGTGGCACTGTATTAGACATGTTTAACATGTTTTCTGGTGGAGCTTTAATGCGTTTAAGTTTATTTGCATTAGGGATTATGCCGTATATATCAGCATCAATTATTATGCAATTAATGACGGTTATTATTCCGACATTAGAGCAAATAAAGAAAGAAGGCGAATCTGGTAGGAGAAGGATTTCTCAGTATACTAGGTATGGGACGGTAGTCTTAGCTACTTTTCAAGCTATAGGTATTTCTATTGCTTTACAAAGCCAGACAGCAGGTAATTTATCAGTAGTAATTAATCCAGGAATGAATTTTTTAGTAATTACTACAATCACATTAGTTACTGGAACTCTTTTTTTAATGTGGTTAGGAGAGCAAATTACTGAAAGAGGCATTGGAAATGGAATTTCACTAATCATTTTTGCAGGTATTGTATCTGGTCTGCCAGCTGCAATTGGTGGAACACTGGAACTTGCTAGTACAGGGGAAATGAATAGTGCCTTTATCATACTTTTATTCTTACTTACGATTGCAGTTACTGCGTTAGTAGTTTTTGTAGAGCGAGGACAGCGTAGGATTATTATTAACTATCCTAAGCGTCAACAAGGTAAAAAAGTATTTGCAGGACAAAGTAGTTTCTTACCGTTAAAGCTGAATATGGCTGGGGTTATTCCACCAATTTTTGCATCTAGTATTATTTTGTTTCCAGCGACAATTGCAGGTTGGTTTGGAGATGCGCAAGGTTTTTCTTGGTTGCAAGATGTTTCTACTTTATTGTCACCAGGGCAGCCAATTTATGTGTTATTTTATGCAATAGCAATTATTTTCTTTTGTTTTTTCTATACTGCATTAGTTTTTAACTCAAAGGAAACATCGGATAATTTGAAGAAATCAGGTGCGTTTTTACCTGGAGTAAGACCTGGTGTGCAAACAACTGCTTATATAGATAAAGTTATGACCAGATTGACTTTAATCGGAGCATTTTACATTACTCTGGTGTGTTTGTTACCTGAGTTTTTGATTGTTTATTGGGATGTTCCATTTTATTTTGGTGGCACATCATTGTTAATTATAGTTGTTGTTGTAATGGATTTTATGTCGCAAATGCAAACACATATGATGTCACAGCAATATGATGGTCTTATGAAAAAAGCCAACCTTAAAAAATAGAGTTTAGGAGTAATTTATTGTGAAAGTTCGTGCATCAGTGAAAAAGATTTGTCGCAACTGCAAAGTTATTAAAAGAAAAGGTGTTTTAAGAGTTATTTGTAAAGATGGAAGACATAAGCAGCGACAAGGATAAATTTTATTTTGTTCGTGAGTTTTATGTATGTTATAATTCCACGCTTAACTTTAGAACGCATCATAGGAGTATCTAGATGGCACGTATTGCCGGAATAAATGTTGCAGAACACAAACATGCAGAAATTGCGTTGACAGCTATTTATGGCATAGGTCGTCAGTCAGCACAAAATATTTGCAAAGAAATCGGTGTAGAATCGACTTTAAAAATAAAAGATTTTACTGAAGAGCAGTTAGAGGCAGTTAGAAATATAATTTCTAAAATGTCTGTTGAAGGTGATCTTCGTCGTGAAGTTTCGATGAATATAAAAAGGTTAATGGATCTTGGGTGTTATCGTGGTATTAGACATCGCCGAGGACTACCTTTAAGAGGTCAAAGGACAAGAACTAATGCTCGTACGCGTAAAGGTCCTCGCAAACCAATTAGAAAATAAAGCATGATAAAAGGCTTAAATTAATGGCAACTCAAAATCGTTCTAAAAAACGCATTAAAAAAGAAGTAGCTGATGGCATTGCGCATGTACATGCATCATTTAATAATACAATAGTAACAATTACCGATAGAAAAGGTAATGCGTTATCTTGGGCTACTTCAGGTGGCTCTGGCTTTAGGGGGTCTCGTAAGAGTACTCCTTTTGCCGCTCAGGTCGCAGCTGAAAAAGCTGGCAATATTGCGTTAGAATACGGGATGAAAAACCTTGATATAATGATTAAAGGTCCAGGTCCAGGTCGTGAATCTGCTGTAAGATCATTAAATAATTTGGGTTTTAAAATCACTAATATTGTTGACGTGACTCCGATTCCGCATAACGGTTGTCGCCCACCTAAGAAACGTCGCGTTTAGATTTGGAGTAGTTATTATGGCAAGATATTTAGGATCTACATGTAAGTTAAGTCGTAGAGAAGGAACTGACCTTTTTTTAAAAGGTAGAGGGAAATCTTTAGAAAATAAGTGCAAGCTAGAACAAAAACCAGGCCAACATGGCACTAAAAGAGTAAGAAGTTCTGATTACTCACTGCAATTAAGAGCAAAACAAAGAATTCGTAGAATTTATGGCGTTTTAGAAAAACAATTCAGAAATTACTATGGGGTTGCAGCTTTACAAAAAGGTGCTACTGGTGAAAATTTATTGTATTTATTGGAATCTCGTTTAGATAATGTAGTTTATCGAATGGGGTTTGCTAGTACTAGAGCAGAAGCAAGACAGTTAGTTTCACATAAATCAATTGTTGTTAATGATCAAATTACCAACATACCATCTTATCAAGTAAAAGTTGGCGATGAAATTAAGATTAGGGAAAAATCAAAAAAGCAGCAAAGGATTATTGATGCTTTAGGTATTGCAGAACAATATGGTTTTCCAGTTTGGTTGGAAATTAATGTCAAAGATATGATGGGTGTTTTTAAATCATTACCTGAGCGTTCAGATTTAGGTAGCGATATGAATGAACAGCTTGTTGTAGAACTTTACTCTAAATAATTCTATCTAAAAATATTACTTATGCAAAAATCTATTGCCGGCTTGCTTAAACCTCAATTGGTGGATGTAGTTAGTCATAAGGCTAATCATTCTAAAATTATTATTGAGCCGCTAGAGCGTGGTTTTGGTCATTCGTTAGGGAATGCTTTACGTCGTGTAATGCTATCATCTATTCCTGGTTGTGCGGTTACAGAAGTTGAAATTGATGGGGTTTTACACGAATACACTACCATGGAAGGAGTTCAAGAGGATGTTATAGACATATTATTGAACTTGAAAAAATTGGCAGTTATTTTATACTCTAAAGATGAAGTTACTTTGTCATTGAGCAAAAATACTGTGGGAGTGATTACTGCTGCGGATATAGATTTGCCTCATGATGTTGAGATTGTAAACCCCGAATTAGTTATCGCAAATTTAACTCATCCAGTTGAATTCAATATTAAATTGAAAATTGAACGTGGACGTGGATATGTGCCAGCTAATTTACGAAAAGAACAAACAGACGTTTCTGCATCAATTGGTGCATTATTAGTTGATGCTGCTTTTAGTCCTGTAGTTAAAGTGGCTTATCATGTAGAAAGCACTAGAGTTGAACAAAGAACTAATTTAGATAAATTAGTGGTTGAGTTGGAAACAAATGGCACAGTAGACCCAGAAGAAACTATTAAACTGGCAGCAACTATTTTACATGATCAATTATCAGTATTTGTTGATTTTGAAAAAGTTAATGAACAAGTGGCTGAGGAAGTAATTGTTGAAGAAGAAGCTTTTGAACCAGTTTTATTAAGACCTGTAGATGATCTTGAACTTACAGTTCGTTCTGCAAATTGTTTGAAAGCGGAAAATATATTTTATATAGGTGATTTAATTCAACGCACTGAGGTTGAACTATTAAAAACTCCTAATTTAGGTAAAAAATCATTGACTGAAATCAAAGATATTTTGGCTGTAAAAGGATTATCCTTAGGAATGCGACTTGAAAATTGGCCACCTGAAAATTTAGCTGATCAAAGTCAAACTGGAATTTAATAATAAAATTAGTAAGGTTATCTCAAAATGAGACATCGCAAGTCTGGAAGACAACTTAATAGAAATAGTAGCCATCGTAAAGCAATGTTTAGCAACATGGTGACTTCTATTGTAAAAAATGAATTAATTAGAACAACTTTACCAAAAGCAAAAGAATTACGTTTATTTGCTGAACCTCTAATTACTTTAGCCAAAAAAGATAGTGTGGCGAATAGACGTTTAGCATTTGCTAAGCTTCGTGATCGTGAAGCTGTAACCAAGTTATTCAATGAATTAGGTCCACGCTATGAACAAAGACCAGGTGGATATTTAAGAATTATGAAATGTGGGTTTAGAACTGGTGATGATGCGCCAATGGCATATGTAGAACTAGTAGATAGACCTGTAGAAGAATAATTTATCGTTAAGTCAAATTGAAAAAGCCAAATATTTATGTTTGGCTTTTTTTATGATTTAATTTATCGTTCAAGTAAAGCTAGTTTATTACCTTTGCCACTCCATTCGTCGGCATCTGCTGGTGAATCTTTCATTTCAGTGATATTAGGCCAAATTTCAGCTAGTTCAGCGTTTAATTCCAAAAATTGTTCTTGTCCTTCAGGGAGTTCATCCTCAGCATAAATTGCATCAATTGGGCATTCAGGTTCGCATAATGCACAATCTATACATTCATCTGGATGAATTACTAAAAAATTTGGACCTTCATAAAAACAATCTACTGGACAAACTTCTACGCAATCAGTGTGTTTACATTTAATACAATTTTCTGTGACTACAAAAGTCATATTTGCTTACCAAAACTTGTTAAAGAATAATCTATACATGGTAGCAGAAAAGTTGTTAATCTTAAATAGAGTGATTTAAATTTAACTTTTAGGTTTTTTGCGCGCGCCATAAATTTTTGGTTGGGTATAGGATTCAATTAATGGTGTAGCTGCATTAGCAAATAAGATTGCATACATTACTGCTTCTGTAAGTGCGCCATATAATCTAATTGTTACGGTTAAAAATCCTACTAATAGTCCGAAAATAAAAATTCCTAATGGTGTAACTGGTGAAGCCACCATATCGCTGGCCATGAATACTGCCGCAAACATTAAGCCTCCAGATAATAGCATAAACAATGCTTGTGGAGCTTGTGGATTAAAAGCATGAAATAATTCTGCTGCAATTGCAGTGCCAATAATAACTGCTACTGGAATTCTCCAATCTAGCATGTTTCTAAACACTAAATATGCGCCACAAATTAAAATTAATAGACTTGATGTTTCGCCAATTGAACCAGTGACAGTGCCAAAAAATAGTGCTGAATTTTCGGTAATAATACCTTGAAATTTCATTAATGCTAATGGAGTTGCACCACTAAACCCATCTATTGCCACTTGAGATGTCCAAGTAGTAGTATCTACGGGACGCATAAATGGTAAGGCTAAAGTTGAAGGTATAAAATCTACAAATCTATCTGCTACATGCGTGGGTGTCCAAGTGGTAATGGAAACTGGAAATGCAGCTTGTAAAAATGCGCGTCCTACTAAAGCTGGATTAAACACATTAAATCCTAGGCCACCAAATAATAATTTACCTAAGCCAATGGCTACAAAACCACCAACAACACCCATCCATAATGGAAATCCTGCTGGTAAGGTCATAGATAATAAGATTCCAGTAATTACTGCGCTAAAATCTTTGATGGTGGTTGGTTTATGCGCTAATTTACAAAACAAATGTTCGGTGATTACACAAGATAGTGTAGTAACAATAATTAATGCCAATGCACTAATACCAAAATGTACGGTAGCAAAAATAATTAATGGGATTAACGCATATACTACGTTGCGCATAATTTGTGCTACTGTGGGCGCACGTCGAATATATGGTGAAGTGCGTAAATCTATTTTAGGGTTTTTATTAGCCATTCTGTCTATGTCTTTCTCGATTGAGAGTTTTTGCAATTCTAAAATACTGCACTAAAGGGATATTTGATGGGCATACATAACTACAACAACCACAGTCAAAACAATCATTTAAATTATACTGTTCTTCCATAACATCGTAACGACGTTTGGCTGCTAATTGCCCCAATTCAGAAGGATTTAAATTAATTGGACATGCTTGTAAACATAAGGAACACTTAATACAAGGCATTATTTCATCATCTTTAGTGGCACGTTTGTCTAATACCAGTACTGCACCAGTTCCTTTAGTTATCGGCACATCTAATGAAGCCGCAGCCATACCCATCATCGGGCCTCCTAAAATTAATTCAGCTTCATTGCCGAAAAAATCTGCATGGTTCAATATGTGTCCTAAAGATGTACCCAAAGGCACTATATAATTGCCAGATTTACGTAAATTATCTCCAGTAATAGTAATAATTCGTTCGATTAATGGCTGGGATAGGGGCATTAAAGTTCCTATCTGAGCTAAAGTAGTAACATTAAACACTGCTAAACCAATTTCTGAGGGCAAACCTTTAGAAGGAATCTCTACGCCTAATAAAGACTTTATCAGCATTTTTTCTGCGCCTTGAGGGTATTTAGTTTCTACAGCAACCACAGTTATATTAGTTTCATTAGCTAGATGAGATTTAATAGCTTCCAAGACATCCGGTTTATTATTTTCAATGCCAATAATTGCAGTCTCAGCATCTACACATTTTAAAGCTATTTGAATGCCTAAAATTAAGTTCTGCACTTGTTCCAGCATCACTCTATGATCGGTAGTTAAAAATGGTTCACATTCACAACCATTAACAATTACAGTATGGATATTTCTATCATTAGGAATGCTCATTTTAACATGTGTAGGAAATGCGGCTCCACCTAAACCTACCATCCCCATATTTTGTACCGCTTGAATTAATTCGGTTCTAGACATGCTAGCAATATTTTTAGTGGCAGATTTCAATACTGCTTGCCCAGAACTCAAGCTAGTTTCAAGAATAATTGCCAGTTCTTTATTACCCTTTGCAGTTAAAACTAATTCAATTGCAGCTACAATTCCAGTTACTGAAGCATGTAAAGGTACGGACATAAACCCATCAGCTTCAGCAATTAATTCCCCACGTTGTACATATTGACCTTTATGCACAATAGCACGTGCTGGTTTACCAATGCTTTGAGCTAATGGCAAACTAACCTTAGTTGGAAATGCTAATCTACGGGTGATTTTTTGACTAGTTTCTTTGTATTCATCTGGATGAATTCCATGCGCAAAAGTTTTTTTTCCAAAAATTTGTAGTAAATTAATCACAATAAATTAAGTCAATTAAAAATGTATTTTCAAACTGTTAGTTGTTACTAACACTATTTTTAGGCATAATTTACAATACCTTTATCAATTAAAATACAGCTGGTAAAAATCCAGAAGTGAGCAATAAAATGAGCTATACAATCAAATATGGTGATACGTTAGGCGAGATTGCCATTGAGCATAATGTCAGTATAAATCAAATTTTAGCAGCCAACCCAAACATTAAGGATGCCAGCAATATTAGTGTTGGACAAAGAATAATTATTCCATCTAGCAATGATAGCACAGCTGGAAAATCTACTTATACTATTAGATATGGGGATACTTTAGGTGAAATTGCCCAAAAATATGGTACTAGCATTAATTCTATTTTAGCGTTAAATTCAAATGTCAGAGATGCTAGTAATATTAGCGTGGGACAAACAATAAGTATTCCTAGCTCTGATTCCACAATGGAATTCAAAACTTATAGAATAGTCTATGGTGATAGTTTAGGTGAGATTGCCCAAGATCATGACGTTACCGTTAAACAATTATTAGAAGCAAATCCTAAAATAAGAGATGCTAGTAATATTTATGTGGGACAAACATTAATTATTCCAATACCTTTTACAGTGGTGGAAAAAATTGTAAATACCATTACTAAAATGTTTGTTGCTGAAACTGCACCGCCAGCAAATGTGAATGTTAATGCCATTGAAGCTGAAGTTGATGATGAAATTGTCATAGTTAATTTATCTGAAGATGCAGTCGAAGAATCACAATTTAATCGTAAAGTGTTTTTTGCAGGCTATCGTTCTGAGTTTGGTTCTTTAAAACAAAAACAAGTTGAAGGTTTAGGTTCATTATTAACTTCATTTGAAGCTGATGCAGAAATAACTAATATTAAGCATATGGCATATATGTTATCTACTATTAAACATGAAACTGCGAATACATATCAACCAATTACCGAATATGGTGGTAAATCATACTTTAATCGTTATGATCCAATTTTAGCTGATTCATCGCGTCGTCGTTCAGCTGCTAAACGTAATGGTAATACTAGTCAAGGCGATGGTTATAAATTTCGTGGACGTGGTTATGTGCAAATTACTTGGAAAAATAATTATAAACGTTTAGGAGATGCTTTAGGAGTTGATTTAGTTGCACATCCAGAAAA
>DAOUSJ010000113.1 GCA_030627285.1 Methylococcaceae bacterium
ACACAGCAACAAATTCGTGAAATTGGGTTGTTGCAAGTTCAAGAACAACAATTAATAGCGTCAGCAAATGAACTCACTGGCATAAAAACCGCTTTAAATGTAGAGCTTGCTGGAGTAAATAAAACTCTTGAAACTAACCAAGGTGAATATTTAGTAAAACTTACACAATCAGAAGCTAAATTAGAGACTGAAAAAGAACTTACACAGCAACAAATTCGTGAAATTGGGTTGTTGCAAGTTCAAGAACAACAATTAATAGCGTCAGCAAATGAACTCACTGGCATAAAAACCGCTTTAAATTTAGAGCTTGTTGGAGTAAATAAAACTCTTGAAACTAAACAATTAGAAATATTGAAAATTATTGATGGTAAAGAAAAAATAGAGAAGAATTTAGAAATAAAATCTACACACAACAATCAGTTAACAGTTAATTTACAATCAGCAATTGAAGAGCAGGGTTTTCTTAATTCACAGATTAAAACATTGTCTGAAAATTATCAAAATGCTTTGAAAACTATTGAATTTATGGAGGAGCAGGCGAGTACATTTGCAATTCAACAAGATCAGCTTCAACAAAGTTTACAGCAAACTACTCAACAGTATGAGTCAATGTATAATCAAATTAATGTGTTTAGCGTAAATGAAAAAGAGACCTTAGAAAAAATTCATGGAATAAAAAAAGAATATTTAGATTTGGAAACTGAAAGCCAATCTATTAAAGAGGAAAAAACTAATTATTATGATAAATTATTTATTGCGAATAATGAAAGAATTGAATTAGAAGCCCATACTTTGGTTAGAAATTATACTTTTGGAGCTATTAGTGTTGCTGTTATACCTATTCCATTTGTTGATTTGGCTACTTTATTAGGTATTCAAATTAAAATGTTACGCGCACTTGCTGAAAAATATCAGATTCCTTTTTCTGAGAATAAAGTTAAATCACTTATTTTTCCATTGCTTAGTAGTGCATTTACTATGACAGGAGCTATTGTATTTTCAAGTTTTATAAAAATAATTCCTGGTATTGGACAAGCATCAGGGATGGTTAGTATTTCTGTATTATCTGGCACAATGACTTATGCAACAGGTGAAATATTTATAGAACATTTTGAATCAGGAGGAACGTTGTTGAATTTTGATGTTGAAAAGCAGAAGGTACGTTTTAAAGAATTATATGAAAAAGGTAAGCAGTTAGTTGATTCATAAGTATAAATTAAATAATTAACATATTGAAACAAAAATCACCTTCCTTTTAGGGAATAAATTATGTCAAGAGTAAATAGTGGTTTAAATTTTAACAATAACTTTGCCCAGAGTTTTGGTAGTGTTGTTATATAAACTAGCATATGCAGTGGGAATATTATCAAAGCCTGTATAATGCACTTCGTGGTATTTTAATTTGCCGGTTTGAATATGCCCACCAACTACATTAATTAACTCAGTCCAATTTTCTTCTGTGAACCATTCTAAAGCAAAAATTCCGCGAATTGTAACTCTTGGAAACATAATAATTGATAATAAACGGAGGCCAGTATTAGGTTCTATATCTAGCTGAGTTGCCAATTGCCAACAAATAGCTACAATCCCATATACATTTAATTGTGGAAATACCGCATCAGTCATATAACCACCAATATTATCAAAATAACGATCAATTCCTTCTGGAGCTACCTTCTGTAAAGCTTGGGTCATTTTGTCAAAATCATTAGCTTGTTTGTAATTAATCCCAGCATCAAAACCTAAACTTTTAATATGTGCAATTTTTTCTTCACTGCCGACAATGCCAATTACTTTTGCGCCTTGGAGTTTAGCTAATTGTCCTGCAACTTCACCAACTGCACCAGATGCACCACTAATTAATAAGGTTTTATTTGCAGTTACATCTAAAACTTTCGCAATTGTTCCCCATGCTGCCATTCCAGGGCCGCCCAAAACTCCTAATGCCATAGAGTATGGAAAAACTTTTGGGAAAATTTCAGGATCTAGTTTTCTGTATTCAGGGAATATCATGGGAAAAGTTCCAGTTTGCCATAATACTTCCTGACCGTTGTGGATTCTATATTTCTGCCAACCACCAAAACCTTGGACTACATCACCAATTTTGAATTTAGCATTTTCACCTACTGCAACCACTTCCATAACTGCATCTGCACCCATACAATCATTTAATGGCGTATCTAAAGCAATTCCATGTAAATACAAATCCACGGTGACATATAGGGTTTTGAATAACATTTCATCGGTTTTTAAATTAACCTCTAATTCTTCAGTGACTTTTTTATAAACTCGTTCAATATCAGGAATACCTGGAACATGTTCTATTACTACCCATTTTTCATTTTGCATAATTATTAGTCCGCTAAATATTTTTCAATGTCTAAGGTTAATTTACTTGGTGCTGTAATCGGTGCATATCTTTGAACTACAGTGCCGTTTTTATCTATTAAGAATTTAGTAAAATTCCATTTTATTTTTTTGATACCTAACAAACCTGCTTGTTGAGATTTCAGATAAGTAAATAGCGGTTCTGCTTCATTGCCATTGACAGCTATTTTGGCAAATACTGGAAAAGACACTTGGTAATTTAATTGACAAAACTCACCAATTTCAACATTGTTTTGTGGCTCTTGGTTGCCAAATTGATTGCATGGAAATGCTAATACAGTAAAATTATCTGCACCATATTTGGTTTGAAGTTGTTGTAATTCCTCATATTGGAGTGTAAAACCACATTTGCTCGCAGTATTTACAATTAATAATACCTTGCCTTGATAAGTATCCAACTTTACTGTTTGCTGGTCAATGGTTTGTACTGAAAATGAATAAATTTTTTCTGACATAATGTGGCTAAACCTCAGTTATAAGTAAGTATTAATGGGTAAGCTAATAAT
>DAOUSJ010000110.1 GCA_030627285.1 Methylococcaceae bacterium
AAAGCCGGTGATACCGTATTGGATTTGGGTTCTGGTGCTGGCAAAATTGTGTATATGGCTGCCCAATTAGTTGGCGAAACTGGCAAAGTTATTGGTGTGGACATGAATGATGACATGTTAGCCTTAGCCAGAAAATATCAAGCCGAAATGGCAACTAAATTAGGTTCTGAGAGAGTGGAATTTGTGAAAGCGCAAATTCAAGATTTAGCCCTAGATTTATCTGCTGTAGAAAATTATTTAGCCAATAATCCAGTAACTACATTTCCTGAAGTTTTACAGCTACGCACTTGGCAACAACAACAACGCCAACAACAGCCTTTAATTTCAGATAATTCGATTGATTTAGTCATCTCAAATTGTGTGTTAAATTTAGTTAATGACGATGATAAAACTCAAATGCTGCAAGAAATTTTCCGAGTTACTAAAGCAGGTGGACGCATAGCTATTTCCGATATTGTTAGTGATGAATTAGTGCCAGATGCATTAAAACAAGATCAAAAACTTTGGAGTGGCTGTATTTCTGGTGCTATTCAAGAACATGCTTTATTACAAGCATTTATAGATGCTGGCTTTGTGGCAGTTAGTTACGATAAATGGGAATCGGAAGCATGGCAAGTAGTTGCAGGGATTGAATTTCGTTCAGTTACCATTACCGCCGTAAAACCTGAAGCTACAGCCTGTATTGATAAAGGTCACGCGGTAATTTATCGTGGCAAATACGCACAAGTTTCTGATGATGAAGGGCATGTTTATTATCGTGGGCAACGAATGGCAGTTTGTGAACGTACCTTTAAATTATTAACTAGTTCTATCTATGGCGGTGATTTTATTGGGATTCCACCCAATACCGTATCTGCTGGCAAAGCTTGGGATTGCAAAGACAATAGTATTAGACCTGTAGCTGTAACCAAAGGCAGTGTGCATCAAACAATTGACTTGGATGTTTGTTGTTAAAAGTGTCTAAATCAAAGCATGTGTGTTGTATTTTCATTGCCTTAGCATGTGAAGCCAAAGCTTTAATTCAGAGCTTGAATTTAAAAAAACTTGCAGATGAAAATGTGTTTGCTATGTATAGTAATACTACTACCATACTAACTATTAGTGGTACTGGCACTATTTCAATGGCGGCGGCGGTAGCATATACTTTGGCGCGCAACAACATAATCAAATCGCCGGTATTATTGAACTTAGGTATTGCTGGACATCAAACCGCAAGCTTAGGTTCTTTATGGTTAGCACATAAAATTACTGATATTGCTACTGGTAAAAATTTTTATCCGCCGTTAATAACTCAAAATCAATGTAAAACTGAAAATTTAGCCACAGTCACTAAACCACAAATGAATTACGCGCCCAATTGCTTGTATGACATGGAAGCAAGTGCTTTTTATGCTATTTCGACACGCTTTACTACGGGGGAATTAATTCGAAGTTATAAAGTTATTTCAGATAATAATACACATGCCATAGACACTATTAACGCGCAAAAAGTACATACATGGATGCAAGCACATGTGGATTCTATAATCCAAGCACAACAAGCTTTAATTCAAATCAGTTTAGAATTAGCTCCAATAGAATCCCGCTATTATCCTGATTTAATTGCGCGTTTGCATTTTACCGTCGCAGCAAAAATTAAATTGCAGCAATTATTACAACGCTGGCAGGTATTAACTAATGATGCAGATTTACCAATGGAAATTATCCAAGCAATGAATGCTAAAGAATTTTTAAAGCTTTTTAATAAGGAATTAGAAAAATTGTAACTCAACTTGTGTATTTTTAAAATCTTAACTGCATATTAAGTTTAAAATATACCTTGCCATCATTTTCTAAAATTAGATTGCCAAACCTATGTCTCGTTGTTGACGGAGTGTCAAATTTAATATTTTTAAATAAATAATCTTCCAATGAAGCTTTGTCTATAATGTGAAATCCTACTTGCTCACCCGTTTCTTTTACAACGATAGTCCCATTCGATACATAATTACCATCCCATTTTTTTCCTGCAAAAAAACCTAATAATATCGCAACCAATAACCGCTTCACTTTGACTTGTAAAGAGATTAAATCATAGCCAAATGTATTTCCATTATTAAATACATTTTCTAAATTAGAACTTACCCCATTCGTTCTATTTAGATAAAATTCTAGTAACATTGTTGACGCTATTTCAGGAATTGAACTATCCACCATTGAAAGATTATATTCCATTGATTCAGTTTCTATTTTACTGAATCTAAATGCACCGCCCAGAATATGAATTTTTTCAATTCTATCTTTTAACTTTGTTCTCGTGTCAATTGAGTTCACAACATCTATTTCACTTGGGTCAAAGTTCAAAATTTCAAAGATAAAATTAGTATTTCCAGATGCATTAAGTAAAGTCGGCTTACTTCCCAAATAGGATTTAATGCCAAAACCTTCGTTTTCTTTTGAAATTTGGTTGTTGTTTATATCTAAAACAATGTCTGCCTTTTGATTGCTATTCCCACCTTTTACAATAGAAATACCTAATCTATTTTGTATTAAATTAAATTCAGGAATATTAAATGTCTTGCTTCCTGATTTTATTGTATCTGATAGATTCTTTAGAACATTTTTATTTAAAAAATCAGATACTTCAATTTTATTTTCAAACCCTGTCGTATCATTTTTTACTAAAACTTCATCATTATCTTGTAAATAACAAGACTCGACAATATTTAGTGTCGTTACTTTAGTGACATTAAAATGATCAGAACCCTCTTTAATATCAAGATTTTTATCAACCAGCATTAATTTTTTATCATTTATAAATTTTAAGAATGAATACAGCTCAGTCCATTCCCCTTTGTTTTTAGTGTTGGCTATACTTCCCTGAGTATTTGTTAATGTTTTTAAATGAGTTATCATAACTTTGCCACATGCCTTAATTGCATCAATGGCAACACTATTACCTAGCTGTTTCATTACTTGCGTATTAGTCACTGGAAACTCAAAAGTTTCAGGAAAACCCTGCATTTTTCGTGCTTGTTCTGGCATTATTTTTTTTACTTCACCATCGACAAGATATGAATCCCAATTTCTGCGATCGTTAATGTTTGAGCCTCTCCCACCCACTCTTAAAGTAAATCCAATTTCTCTTGAACAATCACCTTCCCAAACATTAGACATATTAAACTTTAAGGGAATTTTAGGAGGAAATGAAAAACTTGATAACCCCCCTTCATTTTTAAACCCAATCATAAATATTCTAGGTCTTAGTTGAGGTAATCCATAATCAGATGCTTTTACTACTTGATAGTGAAAACTATACCCAATCTCATTTTCAATAATGTCTTGGATTACTTTAAAAGTGTTGCCATTATCATGCTTAACAAGACCTCGTACATTTTCTAAAAAAAATGCTTTAGGTTTTTTTGCTTCTAATATTTCGACAATATTGAAAAATAAATTACCTCTTTCAGACTTATGTGTATCATTAAAGCCTCTTTTATGACCTGCTTGTCTAAAA
>DAOUSJ010000100.1 GCA_030627285.1 Methylococcaceae bacterium
CCACTCAAAATTAGGACATTAATTCCTGCGATAATCAACATTGTTTTAAAATAATCCGTACATAGTTAATAAATATACATTATTATTAGATAATCTGATCTTTGCAACTAAGTATTTGGTTTTATTTTCAATAACTAGGAGAACTGTCATGGGTGGATTTGCTGTTTTTGTGTTGGTATTGGTGGTATTTGCAGTTATAGGTTTATTATTAAGCGTGAAAGCTGTACCGCAAGGCATGGAATACACTGTGGAACGCTTTGGAAAATATACTACTACCATGACTCCAGGATTAAATGTAATTGTGCCGATTGTATATAATATTGGGCATAAATTAAATATGATGGAACAGGTTGCAGATGTGCCATCTCAAGAAATTATCACTAAAGATAATGCCATGGTGACGGTTGATGGAGTGGTGTTTTTTCAAATTATAGATGCTCCCAAAGCTGCTTATGAAGTAAATAATTTGGATAATGCCATTTTAAATTTAGTTATGACCAATATTCGCACGGTTATGGGGTCTATGGATTTGGATGAATTATTATCTAAGCGTGATGAAATTAATGCTCGCTTATTAGATGTGGTGGATGAAGCTACACATCCTTGGGGGGTTAAAGTAACTCGTATTGAAATTAAAGATATTGCGCCACCAAAAGATTTAGTTGAAGCTATGGGGCGGCAAATGAAAGCCGAGCGTTTAAAACGGGCTTCAATTTTAGAGGCTCAAGGACAACGTGAATCGGAAATTTTACGGGCTGAAGGTGAAAAAGAGGCGGCAATTTTAGAGGCTGAAGGTCGTAAAGAATCTGCGTTTCGAGATGCTGATGCTAGGGAACGATTAGCGAAAGCAGAAGCTAATGCAACTATGATGGTTTCTAAAGCAATTGCTTCTGGTGATATTCAGGCAATAAATTATTTCATTGCGCAAAAATATGTGGAATCATTAAAGCATATTGCTACTTCGGAAAATAGTAAATTAATTTTAATGCCGTTGGAAGCTTCTAGTGTAATTGGAGCTTTAAGTGGAATTACTGAAATTGCTAAAGCTGCGTTCAAACCAGAACAGGAAGATTAATTATGGAATTGGAAGTAGTGTTTTGGTTTTGGTGGATCGCTGCAATGATATTTCTAATTATAGAAATGGTGGCTTCAGGATTTTTTTTCCTGTGGATGGCAGCAGCGGCATTTATGACTGGAACTTTAGCATTATTATTGCCATTTATTTCTTTGGATATACAGATTTTTATATTTGCAATTTTATCCTTGTCTTCCGCTATAATTTGGAAACGTTATTTAAGTAAGCATCCAGTTGAAACCGATCAACCGTATTTGAATCAACGTGGTAGTGAATATATTGGCAAAAACTTTATTTTAACTGAGGCTATTCAAAATGGATCTGGCAGAATTATTGTAAATGATTGTCGTTGGAAAGTTACCGGCATTGATTGTCCTGTAAGCACGCAAATAACAGTGATTGCTGTTGATGGCATGATTTTACAAGTTGAACCCACACAAAAATCCCTTATTAAAAATACCTAAATATGAAAGTTTCCATTTTACCTGTAACCACGTATCAGCAAAATTGCTCGTTATTAATTTGTGAAACTACTAATGAAGCTGCTTTAGTAGATCCAGGTGGTGATATTGAATTTTTATTAGCCGAAATTGCTGCTGAAGAAGCAAAATTAACTAGTATTATTTTAACTCATGGACATTTGGATCATGTCGGTGCAACAGCTGAACTTATCCAAAGATTTGCGGTGCCAGTATATGGTCCACATAAAAATGATGCTTATTTAATAGAAAATATTCCTGATTATTGCGATTATTTTGGTTTTGCTGCCTGTGAAAGTTTTACTCCTACTAAGTGGTTAAAAGAGGGCGATAAAGTTTTTATAGGTGAGGAAATATTACAAGTATTTCATTGTCCAGGACATACTCCAGGGCATATTATTTTGTTTCATCCAAAAATGAAACTGGCTTTGGTAGGGGATGTATTATTTAAAGGTGCAATTGGGCGCACTGATTTAGCTCAAGGTAATCATCAACAATTATTGCATTCAATTAAACACAAGTTATTGCCTTTAGGTGCTGACGTGCGTTTTATTCCAGGACATGGCCCAATGTCTAGTTTTGGTGATGAAATGCGAAATAATCCGTTTATTTAATTTTTTAATTTCCTTTATTTGAAAAATAATATCCAACAATAGAACCTATAATTGTGCTGGAAAAGACTAATAATTCTGAAAAAAATTGACTTTCATTCAAAGCAGCCCATAAAATAATGCTAAGAAGAGAAATTATCAGATAAATAGCAAGCATTGGAGCAGTTCTATTATGCATGCGTTCAGTTAGAGGTTCAGCATTACCAATGCCTCCACATGAGCCACATAATAAACCAAATTGATTTTTTTGCCTCCAAAAAGATATGTCATTTTTTTTGGCGCAAGCTAAACAAGAACTGCCATCATTACCGTTTTTGCATGTACCAGAACTATTACAATGTTTACATTCATGTAAATTAACTACAATTTCTTTCATAAATTTTATTTATTTTTGGTTAATTTGAAAACAACAATATCACAACTAAAATATATAAATATTAAGATAATTCTAAGCAGTTTTTACATAAAGGATTGTCTAAATTATTCTTAACTTCATGGTCGCCACATCCATGGCAATATTTTTCTATGTAATTTGGATTTTTAAATTTTGCCCATTGACGATAACATTTTAAACACAAAGGTTTCGCAATATTTAACGGTAGGATAGTTGCACAGCGAATGCAATAACTGAAATTTTGTTCTACCAGTTCAACTATACTGGAATTTTTTAGAATTGAAGTAGCTTCTTGATAAGCATGTGTAAAAGCTTTTAAATCTTGTTTACAATCTAATAAAATTCCCATTTCGCGATTATTTTTTTCTGAAAATGCATAAATATTCATTGAAGTAATTATCATGCTGCTTTCATTGAAATAACATTTTGCATGTAAATTTTCAAAATAATACAATTTTAAGTTATTTAAGCTAAACAATTTACGCTTTTCTACAGGTTTAAGTTCGCTTTTACCATATACAATTGTAATTTTTAAGTTGCGACTATCAGAATCCTTTAGGCGTTCAAATAAAGTTTTTGAAAAACATAAATACGGAGAAAACAAGAATATATTGTTTTTGGCAGATAAAATTATTTCTTCAAGATGGTAAATTCCAGCGTTAGTAGTTAAAAATTTAGCCATGATTGTTTAATGCAAATTATGGTTTTTACATAGGACTAATGTATGTAAGCCCTATGTAATTACAGCGTGTTTACTTATCTACAGTCCAAGTTTGCAAAATTTCGATTATTTTTAGTGCTTGCTTAGTACTAGAAATATTAAATTTTGATTTGGCTTGATATTCACCATCACGTTTTTGATAACGGCGAATAGTATATTTTTCCACACTATATGCTTCTTTAGCCGCATTCCAGTCTTGATAACGAAACATGACTGTTGCCCAAGCACCTTTAGTCAAAACTTCTTTATCCAATTCTTTAACTAATTCAACGCCATCATCTTCATAAGCAATAGTTAATTCTTCTACAGTTTCTGCCATGTTGTCCTCTAATTTTTATTGAGATATAAAATTTCCAAATGCGCGACTACCTTCACCAGTATTAATAGTTTTGTTGACTTTTAAGGTCTGAGCATCAATAACTGAAACTGTGCCTGCTTGCCAATTAGCTACATACACATGTTGATCGTCTGCGTGCGTACTAATGCCTTCAGGTTTTTCACCAACTTCAATTGTAGTAATTTCGGTTAAAGTTCTAGTATCAATTACTGAAACTGAACTATCATCTTGATTAGTAACAAATAACAAGCTGCCTTTTAAGGCTAAAGTTATTGCGTAAGGGCGATCACCAACAGTTATTTTTGCAATTCGCTTTAAAGTTTGTGCATCTAAAACACTAATGTCATCACTTTCAACATTCGCACTATAAAGACGTTGTGCGGTTTTGTCTATTTTAATTCCAAATGGGTGCGCGCCTACTTTAGTGGTATTTCGCAAGCGATAAGTAGCCAAATCAATCTGTGAAATTGAATCATCCATTCGATTAGCAACATATAACCAGCGGTTGTCTGGACTTACCTCCATACCAGAAGGTGATTTGCCTACATTTAAAGTTTTGATAAGTGTGAAATTTTCAGTTTCAAACACGCTAACAGTATTTTCATACCAATCAGCGACAAAGACCCTATCACCAGTAGCATCAATAACAATTCCCAAGGAAGCACCACCAACAGTAACAGTATTGATTACTTGCAATAACTTACTATCAATTACACTAAAACCATCACCTTCTGGAGTGCTGATATAAACTTGAGATTTATTTGGATTAACCACTACACCAACAGGTTTACCCAAAACTGGAATGGTTTTAATAATCTGATGTTGGGAATTAATTACCGAGACAGTATTGTCTAATTGATTAGTAATAAATGCGTCAGCATGTGCGGTTAAATTACAACCTAACACGCCAAAAATACAAACAAATTTGTAGATGTGATTTAATTTGAACATGAAATTGGGCTAAAAATTAAAGTTTTATTGCAATGAATCATAACAAATAAACCATTAACATCCCTGAGTTTTAGCATTCTACCATTTTGTAGAACCTATACCATATAATAAAACATCTAAAACACACATCTTAAAAAACTACTACAAATATGCAGAAATAATTAAAACTCAGGCAAGGAAATCCATAGGCACAATAGGATTGCGACTTGTTTTTTGTGAATTTAAATTTTGGGAATAACAATTGACTTAGCTAAAGATTTCAGCGTAAGATATTCAGAACATTCTAAGTGAGTTTTGGTGAACTCACTTAGAACTAACTTAAACCATAACACAACTATGGCTAGAGCATTCGCATATTGTAGTAGTCCTTACTTCAATATTCAAGAAATGCATAGTCACTAGTAGACATAGGTGATACATGCAATCAATTAAATCATTC
>DAOUSJ010000078.1 GCA_030627285.1 Methylococcaceae bacterium
CCTGAATCAATAATTATTTTACGTGCTTTAGCATTAAGCTTAGGTGCTGGATGATTCGCTGCAAACAAGCCACCATTTACATAAGGAAATTTTTTAAACTGGCTGGGTTCATGTGTGCGCTTTTTAACATTAAGCACTTTAAATAAATCATTTATGTAAGCTTGGCAATCACTACCATCAGCATTTGTATGCGAGGCAATGGCATTGGTAAATTGACCTTTCTCAAAAATATCCGTATCTTCGGCAAAAAAGCAGAATAATAACCGTGATAGAAAAACATTAAGCCCGTGTCTTTCGTCATCACTTTCAATATGATTTTCTTGAATAATAATATCGTAAAGCTGAGCCAGTTTTTCAGCGGCTTTAACATCCGCAAGGTTTAAACTTTGAATTTGGGTTTTTTCCATCCCAGCCCAAGGTAAGAAAAAGGTGTAATTTTCACTGAGTTTATCCAGTGAAATATCAAGACTATCTCCGATTTTCGTATCTACAGCTAATAAAGTTTTAAAGTCAGTAATTATTATAAAACGTGGTTTATGTTTTAAAATGGTCTGATCTTTTTGGACTTCATCAATCACTAAATGTAAATCTTGCTGCTTTTCTACTTTAAAAAAAAGTTTGTTCTTCCAAAGAATTTCACCTATATTTTTTGATTGATTGTAGTCGCCTTTTTTAAGGCGTGTAATTGATGATTTTGGGAGTTCATAAGCGGACAGTAATTGATAAATAAATTCATCTTGATTACTCTCTTGGATAAGCGTGTTTATCTGTTGTTCTAGTTTATCTAAATTCATTTAAATTAAATCCTTATAAATAAATATTTTCATACCGCTAAAAACCAATGACAATATATAGTATATTCACATCGTCATCAATTTATCCCTAGGCATGCTTACACCACTAGGTGGAATAGGATTTTTAACCGTTTGGTTTTATTTAGGTAAATTTGCTTTTCAATACAATAATTAATTCCATAGCAAGCAACATATAAAAATGTTTTCCAATACAATGCTAGTGAATTGATGTTATACTTACGCGCATTAAAAAGCCTCGGCCAATAAATTGACTGAGGCTAATATGGTTGTGTGTCGGCAAGGTCTTCAAAAACTAAACGGCAGGCACAACCACAACTTGATTGTATGTCGGCAAGGTCTCAAAAACTAAACGGCAGGTACAATCAAGTTAAATATTTTAACCTGTTACTGTGGGATTGTGCAAAAGCAGGACTGTAATGAGTGATTAAAGTTTTAGTGTAACCAGAACATTTTGGATTTATATCCTAGTTCTAAGTTCCAAAACTTTAGTGGCAATCGGCAGGCACAGCGGCTAAACGGTCGTAACGATTGCAGTAGATGACGCGATACGGACATCTGCCCTATCTGTCGATGCCTAACTGGTTGTGGCAATACATGATAGGCAATACACTAAGTGGCGTTATTATAATGCCCTTAGGGAAGTGTTGCCTATCAATCTCAGGCCTTCAGATTATGGCAATATGAAGAGCAAGAGCATAAGATCAAGAGATTAGGCTTCGCTTTAACTCTAATAGAGACAACTTAATAAGTCGTTTTTCATCATATAGATTAGTTATTTTAGCACCTTGAGGACTAATTTCTAATTCGTACACATTACCAAAAAAACGTTGTGGTTCAGTAGCAACTTGTTCAATTGCAATTAAAATATCTGCCTTGTATTGCTGATTTGATTGCACATCTGTAGCCAAAAAATCATTTAATATACCAATATCTTGCTTCATAGTTTTATTTGTGTTAAAGCTGTGGAAAAGCAGTATTCACTTTAGAATTACCATGAATTAATCCCATCCGAATAGTAAATGCTTGCCCTTCAGTGGTTAAACAATAACCAGAACTATCGGCAACAGGTGCGGATTCTCCCAAAATTCCCCATTGTGAATGATTACCAGTTTTATGAGTAGCTGCATAAACTACTGAACGTGTGATAGTAGCTAAGGTGCAATGAATGTAGAAAACTTACTTCCACCTTGTTTAAATTGCGCTGAGCCATTATAAATACCACCAGTTAAAGTTTTAATATTAGTGACATCACTAATTTCAGAAGTACGAAGTACAGTTATATTAAATCTAACATTGCAGGCTAAAACTAATCGACCTCAAAATTAATTCAATATACGCTATAATGCTGATTTTTTAAGGAGGAAATATAATGTCAAATAATTTAATTGCCCCATCTATTCTTTCAGCTGATTTTGCACGTCTAGGTGAAGAAGTTGATAATGTATTGGCTGCAGGTGCTGATGTAGTACATTTTGATGTGATGGATAATCATTTTGTACCAAATTTAACCATTGGGCCTTTAGTATGTACCGCTTTACGTAATCATGGTGTTACTGCACCTATTGATGTGCATTTAATGGTAGAGCCTGTAGATAGAATTATTCCTGATTTTGCTGCTGCTGGTGCTAGCATGATTACTTTTCATCCAGAAGCTTCTAGACATGTTGATCGCTCGTTACAAATGATCCGTGATGCTGGTTGTAAATCAGGTTTAGTATTTAATCCAGCTACATCTTTAAGCTATTTAGATTATGTAATGGATAAAGTCGACATTATTTTATTAATGTCAGTGAATCCTGGTTTTGGTGGGCAATCATTTATTCCTGCAACTTTGGATAAATTACGTGCGGCTAGAAAACTTATAGACGAAAGTGGTTATGATATTCGTTTAGAAGTTGATGGTGGCGTAAAAGTAGATAACATTCGTGAAATTAAAGCAGCGGGTGCAGATATGTTTGTAGCTGGATCAGCGATTTTTAATAAACCTGATTACAAACAAGTTATTGACCAAATGCGAGCTGAACTTGCACAAGCTTAATATCTAAAGCAATTAATAGACCTGAAGCTTATTTTCAGGTCTTTTTGTTTACATTAATTTTAATATTTGAGTAAATATTTTGTCATTAGTGGCTAAAATTTGCTTAGGAAATACGCCTGCATTACCTTCAAAATCAGTAATCGTGCCGCCTGCTTCCAAGACTATAATTACTCCGGCGGCAACATCGTATAAGTTTAACTCTTGCTCCCAAAAAGCATCAACTTGACCATCTGCAACTAAACATAAATCCATAGCTGCTGAACCAAAACGACGCTGACCGGTGGTATTTTGTGCAATCCGACAAAATCTAGCTAAGTTATTTTTATCCAAATAACTGCGCAAACAAGCAAAGCCAGTGGCAATCATGGAATTATCTAATACTGTTTCCTTGGAAACTTGAATTGATTTGCCATTTTTCCACGCGCCTTTACCTATCTCAGCATAATAATAATCATTTAATGCTGGTGCATAAACCACACCAAAGGCTATTTGATCTTCAATTTCCAAGGCAATACTTAATGACCAAAAATACTGCCCTTTAATAAATGAATGCGTGCCATCAATTGGATCAACAATCCAGCGTTGTTGTTGATTTGCAGTTTGCCCGCTTTCCTCACCCCAAAAACCAAATTCTGGATACAATTTAGTTAATTCAGTTTGTAAAAACTTTTCTACCGCTAAATCTGCCGCAGTCACTAAATCTCGTGGAGCTTTTTGTTCTACCTCAGAATTTTTTAAGTCTTTAAAATAAGACAGCGCAATTTCACCAGCTTGACGAATTATTTTTTCTAAAATCTGCGCATTAATATCCATGTATATTCCAGTGTAATTAAGATCAAAAAGCTAAAGGAGCCACTTACGTCACTCCTATATACGGGCTTTAGAAGATAAATTAATCGTCAGCAACTGTAGTTAATTTAGCTGCAAGTTTACCTGAATAAATTCCAAATACTGTACCAACAATTAATGAAAACGAAATAATTATTAATGGGTTGTTCCAAACAAGATTTAATAATACTGCTTCAGATAACATATCTGGAGTTTGTAATAAATATGCAAACGTAGCCGAATATCCAAGTACACTTGCTGGAATTGCAGATAAAGCTGGAATTCTGGCAGCTAAACACAATACAACTACTGAAACCATTACTATAATTGATGCCATTAGGGAAAATCCTAACATAGCATCCGCAGGAATATTAATGATTAATACTGCTGCATACCATGCCATTGCTACACCAAAGATTCCACAAATCATGGTGTTTTTTGCTGCTGCTGGATTGCCACCTAAAGCAAAATACGCTGCCCAAGCAATTGTAGCTGCCCAGATAAAAAATATTCCACTTAATGGTGCTAAGGCTAAAAATGTTGCTAAGCCAGATAAAACTCCGATGCTAATTGAAAGTGCAGTTAAACTTTTCATAATATGGTCTCCAAAAATACGCCTCTAAATATATATGGTTATTTCTGTAGTGAGGCAAAATATACAGCTATAACTTTCATGCTTGCTAAGCTTGTAGTAGCAAGAAGCGCACTGATTTAAACATATAAATTTACTCACTGTATAGTACTAATCACCATCCAATAAATTTCCTAAGCCTCCTAACACTGAACCTTCACCCTGAGTTTGTCCACCTGTTTGTGGTGCAGCTGCTAGCATTCTGCCTGCAAGTCGTGAAAAAGGTAGACTTTGTAACCACACAGTACCTGGGCCAGTTAACTTAGCAAAAAATATACCTTCGCCACCAAATAACATGGTTTTAATTCCGCCTGCTTTTTTAATATCATAATCCACAGTTTGAGTTAATGCAGCTAAACAACCAGTATCCACATGTAATTCCTCACCAGCAACTAACTCTATTTTGCGTAACGTGCCACCCATATGCACAAATACCCAACCTGTACCTTCGAGTTTTTGCATAACAAAACCCTCACCACCAAACAAGCCAGTCAAAATTTTGCGTTGGAATTGAATCCCAATTTGTACGCCTTTTGCAGCTGCCAAAAAACTATCTTTTTGACAAATTAATTTACCATCATATTCAGATAAATTTAACGCTAAAATTGTGCCAGGAAAAGGCGCGCCAAATGCTACTCTACCCTTACCATTGCCCTGTTGAGTAAACACAGTGGTGAATAAACTTTCATTAGTTAATAAACGTTGCCCTGCACCAAGTAATCTACCCATGAAACCTTGGTTTTCTTCAGAGCCATCACCAAAAATAGTTTCCATATTAACTTGCGCAGTTTTGTACATCATTGCGCCAGCTTCAGCTACTGCACTTTCTGCTGGATCTAATTCAATTTCGACAAACTGCATTTCAGTGCCATAAATTTTATAATCAATTCCATCAGTAACTTCATAGCCACCAAAACCTCCAGAAATATCCGCAGAAGTTGCAGTAGTCAATTCAGAATGGCTAGAACTTGGAATATTTGTTATGGCTTGTTCTGTAGTTTTGGTTACAGGAAAACCATGCGGTTTAGTTGCTAACATTTGCATGGGTGGTTGTGGAAATGGTGTAACTCCATCTTTTTTCATCCGCCTGATTTCTGGAGTATCAAACACATATTTCCAATCCATCCAACCATATTTCCAACAATAAGCTCCCGGATGTTCACGCACAAATGCTTTCGCATAAGTTAAATCATGAGGGCCAGTTTGTTTGTCTTCATAAGCAAAATACCATTCAGTCATCTCATTCCTCATTAGATATAATTACTGCATCTGGATAAAATAATTGTTCGCCAGCGCGTTTATAATTAGCAATAATTTTTTGCGCGGCAGCACTAGTAACAAAAGCAATATATTCTTGCGCCAAGGCATAATTAACATGCGGATGTTTAGCTGGATTTACTGCCATAATATGATATGGATTAAATAATTTCTCAGAACCAGCAAACACAATTTCCAAATCTAACTTATCCTTATAAGCTAAATAAGTTCCACGATCACTTAAAGTGTAAGCTTGTTTTTCATTTGCCATAGTTAAAACTGCACCCATACCTTGTCCAGCACTAATATAATGCGCACCTTGAGGTTGAATTTTAACACTGCCCCACAAAGATAATTCTTTTTTATGCGTACCAGAATCATCTCCACGCGAAACAAATTCCACCTTATTTTGATGTAATTTAATTAACGCCGCTGATATATTTTGCGCTTGTTTTAAACCAGCAATATCAGCTTTAGCACCTAAAATTACAAAATCATTATGCATAACCGCTTGTCTATTGATTCCAAAACCAGCATTTACAAATTTTATTTCCGCTTCAGGAGCATGTACAAACACTACATCTACATCACCATTTTCAGCTAACTTTAACGCTTTGCCAGTACCTACAGCAATAACTTCTAATCGTGCTTTAGCTTGTTGAGCAAATACTGGATTTAACACCTCTAATAAACCTGAATTTTCAGTGCTAGTAGTGGTTGAGATTCGCAATACATTCTCAGCTGCTGAAGTTATAGTTATCAGACTAAAATATACAATAAAACCAATAATTTTTCGCATTTAAAATGCCCATTGTGCGCGAACTTGAGTAATATCAGGCTTTTCACCTGCATGCGTACCATGTTTTAATTCTAATACTTTAATGTAATTAGCGGAGATTCTTAATTTTGGAATTGGAAACCAATTTACACCCGCAGTAAAATTATGCATTTCACCACCAAAAATTTCGTGGTTATTTAAATCCAATTGACTATATCTTACACCTAATTCCCATGCACCTAAACCACCAGCAGTTACACTAGTTTGCGGTTTAACTCCAAGAAATTTACCATTTTTATAACGTCGTGATTCACCAGTTAAAAAATAGCCTGTTTGTGTATACCAACCTGAAAAATTTAAATCCGCTAAATCTCGATCAATTTGGGTATAAATATATTCAGCTTGCAAATAAGCTGAATTATATACCGCTGCAAATTCTGCACCAAATTTTAAAACATTATTTACTGCTGGAATTTCACCAGTATCTACATAGGCAATTCCAGCAATATTAGTTTCAGGTTGCTGTTTAAAACGCACATTATTGTCTTGTTGAGTATTTCTGTAATCAATTGCAGCTCCAAGATGAATTAATTTAGTTTCAGAATTAATTGGTGCTACAGTTATACGTCCAGCCACACCCCAATCTTCATCTTTTTCAGCACCAGTATTAGTTGCACTTGCACCAAAAACTCCAGCAGCTGCAGTCCATTGGCTGTGATTTGAAGTTGCCATAAGTCCTAAATGTCTACCAGCTGTAAACGCATCAATACTGGCACGTTCGGTAAAAAAAGTATTATTGTCACTAATTTGATCTTGCAACATAAATGGATCGCGAAAATGTCCAGCTTTTAAACTGATATGCTCAAAGCCGTTATAACCTAACCATGCATCCATAATTTTACTGCTAGCAAAATCATATTCCAATTTGTAAAACCAATCACGATACATAATACCTTTTATATATAATCTAGCACGGCGAATTTTAGTACCATCACCTAAAGCACTACCATCTTCAGCATACCAAGCTGCATCTAATTGTAAACGCCCACCCAAATGTAATTTAAATTGCTTATCAGCTGAATTGACATCCAAGCCGCCACTACTAAGTTTAAGCTGCACTTCATCTTCTTGAAGCTTAAATTTATCAGGTTTATCAACTTTAGTGCTAATAGGTAGTTTAATTTGATTAGCATTTAATTCAGTTTGTAAGCGTTGATATTGAGCATCAGTTACAGTGCCATTGTCATGTAACATTTCTACTAGTAATTCCAATTCTGAAGCCTGCGAAATTTGACTAACAACCAAGCAAGTAATTATGTTAATGGATAAAATAAATAATTTCATTCTATTTCTAAAACCGCGATTACAAGGATAAGTTCGTTCATTAGCAGGTATTTCATTGTTGAATTGCCTGCTATTTGAACAAGCATCGACTTGTAAACAGCCTGTCTAAAATACTATTATTTAGAAGACAGGACTGTTTTTCCAGAATTTAAATCAAATCTAAGCGATAATTATGCTTTATGGGATCTTTTTCTACCGCGTAGGAATGCGTTAAACCCGAATCCAGCAATGCCTATGCCGCCGAAACCCATAAGCATCGTCGTCGCAGACCCAACAGGAGCAGCGACAGGAACAGCTACAGGTGCAGAAAACGGTGCACCAGTAACAATCCCGTCCATGAAGGTGTAACGTTCCCCCGTGCGTGCGAGAGTTCCAGTCAGCGTGACCTCAGCACCGTCGTCACCAGCCGGCGCACGAGCAGTGAGAGAGCATTGTGCGCTATCAGCTAGGTTTATGGAGGTCACAGTCTCAGTTTCTGAAATAGTAGCCGAGGGGCAAGTCACAGAGGTAGGAGCTACCAGAGACCCTGCAGCGACGTAGAAATACAGCTTGGCTGCATCCCCATTGCCTCCATCGGGCAACGCGATAAACCCAGCATAGCCCTCACCAAAGCCCTCTTGCCAATCAGAGGTAACTAAATTGAAATCAAGATTCTCGTCCACCACACATATCCCGTCTCGGGGGAAGTCAATGGACCGCGGGTTACTCAACTCCACAAACGAGCCGTGCGAATCGGGGCATTCTGTCCCAAACGCGACCGAGGCACCCATAACCGATAACCAAGCCCCAATTAACCAGCGACTCCAATACTGTCCAGTTGCACCTTGCTCATAAAGCCGAACTGTGTTCTTTTGAAGATACGCACAAGTATCAATTTTGTTGCTGCTAAAAATTTTATTTGGATAGCGTCGCTATTTTTGCGAAAGCTTGTTTTGGACATCCCAGTCTCAAGCAAGCGGCAAAAAATTACGCGACGATTTAATGTCTTCGACTGCCTAAATTCGTCCTGCGTCCGTAG
>DAOUSJ010000098.1 GCA_030627285.1 Methylococcaceae bacterium
CTCATGTTGGCACGGTTTTAGGCATTGATGATAATGGCTTGTTATTGTTTCAAAATTCTCAAGGTGAAGTTAAGGCATTTGCTTCTGGAGATGTTAGTTTCCATGCGCAATGAAGTTATTAGTTGATTTAGGCAATAGCCGACTGAAATGGGCAGTAGAAAACTTCGGTAATTTAAGTTTAAGTGCAGCAATAGCTTGGCAGCAGGATGGCTTTCAAGTTCAATTAACTCAAGCATGGCAAACTTTAACTGGAATTACCACTGTGCTAATATCTACAGTTGGCACTACAAAAATTAGTAGCTTTATTAAAGAATTAGCGCGTAAAATTTGGGGTGAAATTGAAATTATTTATGCTCACAGTCAAGCACAGGCATTAGGAGTAATTAATGGTTATGTGCAACCACAAAAATTAGGTGTAGACAGGTGGTTAGGTTTATTGGCGGTGCATGTACATTATTCAGATGCAGCTTGGATGGTTGATTGCGGCACTGCAATTACTGCAGATTATATTACTGCTGCTGGTCAACATCAAGGTGGTTTAATTACTTCTGGTTTAGGCTTAATGAAACATGCTTTGGCAATCAATACCAATGCGTTGGAATTGAATTCACAAGTGTTTAAATTAGCTCTAGCAACCAATACTAATGCAGCTATTTATGGTGGTACTTTAACCATGGCAGTAGGATTTATCCAGCAATTAAGCCGATTTCAACCAAATACAGCTATAATTTTAACTGGTGGTGATGCTGAAATAATTCAGTCGCACTTGGAGCAAGAGGTTATTCTAGATCAAAATTTGGTGTTAAAAGGTCTAGCTTTATATTCGCAATCATCATGAAAAAAGCAATTTTCTTATTAGTTCTGTGTGCTAACATTGCCCTGTGTTTATGGGAATATAAAGCTGGTGCATTTCTTAATTCTAAAGTTCAAACTGTAGCTACTGTCAAACAAATTTGGTTGGTTTCAGAAGTGCCAATCCAAGATTGACACCGTTAAAATTAATTTATATAGCACTTATTCCTGCTATGCTATAGCCGCAATCAACATAAGTAATTTCACCTGTAACTCCAGAAGCTAAATCTGAACACAAAAATGCCGCGACATTCCCAACTTCTGCAATTGAAACATTACGTTTTAAAGCTGCTGTTTCTGAAGCTTTACTTAACATGGATTTAAAATTATTGATTCCAGCTGAAGCTAAAGTTCTAATTGGGCCTGCTGAAATAGCATTAACTCTAATTCCTTCCTCACCTAAAGCTAACGCCATATAACGTACATTAGCCTCTAAACTAGCTTTTGCTACCCCCATAACATTGTAATTTGGAATTGCTCTTTGCGCACCTAAGTAACTCAAGGTTAATAAAGATCCATTACGCTCTGCCATCATAGCGCGTCCAGCTTTCGCCAAAGCGGTGAAACTATATGAACTAATATCATGTGCTATAGAAAAATTTTCTCTGGTAGTGGCATCAATATAATCACCATCTAAGGCAGAGCGTGGTGCAAATGCAACTGAATGTACAATACAATCTAAACCATCCCAATGCTGTCCTAATTCAGTAAATACTTGTGCTAATTGTTCATCCTTAGCTACATCAAGTTCCATAGTTAAATTAGAGCCACATTCAGCAGCCATTTTTTCAACTCGGGCTTTTAATTTATCATTTTGATAACTAAATGCTAATTCTGCGCCTTCGCGAAACATAGCTTGGGCAATTCCCCATGCAATCGAACGATTACTAGCTAAACCAACAATTAATACTTTTTTACCCTGCATGAATCCCATGGTGTTTCCTAATATATAATAATGAAATTAACTCTCAAGTATCTATGAGCAGTTTATGCATGTCCAGTATTTTATTAAAATTAACCAGATTCATTTAAAATAGTATCTGTGTGCTAATCCTGACAAAAAACTCCTATGAATAATTATCCAATTTTGCTTGTATATCTTGTTGTTATTAGTCTACTCAGTGCTTGTGATAATGCGCAATTAAATAACCCGTATTCTAAAACTAGTGCTACAGAAAAAATTTTATACAGCTCGTTTCGTGAACGTCCAAAACATTTAGATCCTGCGGTTGCCTACAGCTCCAATGAATATAGTTTGATTGCTCAAATTTATCAACCGCCGTTGCAGTATCATTATTTGCAGCGACCATATACTTTAATTCCATTAACAGCGAGTGAATTACCCCAAGTAAATTATCTGAATGCTCAAGGTGAAATATTAAATGCTGATGCAGAGCCTCAAGAAATTGCTATCAGTGAATATATTGTCACTATTAAATCTGGAATTAAATATCAGCCGCATCCAGCATTTGCTTTAGATAAGTCAGGAAATTTGCAATATCATCAGCTTAGTAGTGAGCAATTAACAGATGTGTATACATTATTTGATTTAGCTAATACAGGCACTCGTGAATTAACTGCGGCAGATTATGTGTATCAAATTAAACGTTTAGCGCATCCAAAAATCCATTCTCCAATTGCGGAAATAATGAAACAAAAAATTGTAGGTTTTGCTAATTTGGCAGAACATTTGCTTGATAAACCTATAACTGCAACTAAAAATTTACACTTAAGTGGAGTTAAGGTATTGAGTCGCTATCAATATAAGATCCAATTAAAAGGTAAATATCCACAATTTAGCTTTTGGTTAGCAATGCCATTTTTTGCAGCAATGCCTTGGGAAGCGGATGTTTTTTATGCTCAAGCAGGTTTAATTCAGCGCAATATAACTTTGGATTGGTTTCCAATTGGTACTGGAGCATATTTTTTAGCAGAAAATAATCCAAATCGACGCATGATTTTGGATAAAAACCCGAATTTTTATCCTGAAAAATATCCTGTAACAGGAATGGCAGATGACGTAAATAATGGCTTATTGCAGGATGCAGGCAAAGTAATGCCATTTATTGATAAAGTTATATTCACCCTAGAAAAAGAAACTATTCCGTATTGGAATAAATTTTTACAAGGTTATTATGATGCTTCTGGAATCGCTTCAGATAGTTTCGATCAAGCAATTCAATTTTCTGGCAATGGTAACGCACAACTTACGCCGCAATTAAAATCTAAGGGGGTGCAATTACAAACTGCAGTTGCGACTTCAATTAATTATTTAGGTTTTAATATGTTGGATAAAATTGTTGGTGCTAATAGCGATACTGCGCGTAAATTGCGCCAAGCTATTTCTATTGCGATTGATTATGAAGAATATATTGCAATTTTTGCTAATGGACGTGGAATTCCTGCGCAGGGAATTTTGCCACCAGAAATTTTTGGGTTTGCATCTGGAGATGCAGGCATTAATCAAGTGCTTTATAATCCAGATTCCACGCGTAAAAATATTGCGTTGGCACAACAATTACTGCTTGAAGCTGGTTATCCTAATGGTGTTGATGCTAAAACTGGCGAAGCTTTAATGTTGTATTTTGATACTCCAGCTACTGGTGCAGACGATAGACCTAGGATGAACTGGTTTAGAAAACAATTCCAAAAATTGGGGATTAATTTGGTGATTCGCGCGACTGATTATAATAGGTTTCAAGAAAAAATGCGGCTAGGCAAGGCACAAATTTTTACTTGGGGTTGGAATGCTGATTATCCAGATCCTGAAAATTTTTTGTTTTTATTGTATGGTGCAAATGGCAAGGTAAAGCATGGTGGAGTAAATACTGCAAATTATAATAATCCTGAATATGATCGTTTATTTGAATTAATGCGAGATATGGAGAACACTTCAGAACGATATGCAATAATCCAGCAAATGCAAGCTATTATTCATCTTGATGCGCCATGGGTATTTGGTTTACATCCAAAAATTTTTGAATTATCACATCAGTGGTATAAAAATATTAAACCAAATTTAATGGCAAATAATAGCTTGAAATATAAACGTATTGAACCACAGCTGCGTGAACAGAAACGTCAAGAATGGAATCCAGCGCATTGGTGGCCATTAATATTTATCTTGTTGTTGATATTTATGTTATTTATCCCAGCAATGTTGCAATATAAGCGTAGATTAAATGCTAAAATTTAACATAATAAATGAATTATTCTAGGGATATATATGTTGGTAGTAGGAATTTTAATTGGGGTGTATGTGGGTATAAAGTTGTTGAAACGTAATCAGCTTAAAAACAAACATTGCGTCCAATTACTATAAAAACTTAAACACCAATGGTGAAGTATACTGTAGTAACATCAGTCAGTAACTAGTTTATACTTAGATTAATGTAAATTTTTATTGCTATTAGAGAGCTTAAAAAATGAAATATTTGTATATATCTTTATTTGCTGCGGTTAGTTTTTCATTGCTAACTATTACAACGCTTTTCTTATTAGCACCACAGATAGAGTCACGGTTAAAAGATAATGTTATGGCAACTATTGCTGCAAATAACTTAAACTGGGTTGCTGTTTCCGCAGAGGGCAGAAATATTCTTTTAAAAGGTCAAGCTCCCACTAATTGGTTGCATTTAAAAGCAAAAAAACTTGCTGCAAATATTTCTGGAGTAGAAAAAATTAATAGTCAAATAATTGTTACTGAACCTTTAAAAAATTACGCTTTAACAGTTGATTATGATGGAGAAAAACTGTCTTTGGATGGATATGTTTTAGATCAACAAGCTCGTTTACATATTGATAATAGCGCAATTAATGTTTATGGAGAAAATAATGTTATTAGTAAATTGCAGTTTAGAGAAGGACAGCCATCTGCATGGGCAATGGTAGCTTCTGGTATTATTCCTATAATTGAAACACTTAAATATGGAAAAATAGTTTTTAAAAATCAAACTATTAATCTATTAGGTGTTACTGCGTCATCTGATGTAAAACAAGAAATAGACAAAAAGTTGTTGTCTTATTCTAATCAGGATTATGTTATTCAAACGGATATTAAAGTAATAACTCCTGCAATTAGTTGCCAAGAAAAATTTAAGAAGCTCTTAAAACAAGAACAAATTCTTTTTACTAAAGGCGGTTTCAACATTGATTCAAATAGCTATCCTTTATTGGAGCGTTTACAATTAATTATGGGTAAATGTGAACGTTTTGGAGTTATAATTTCTGGACACACTGATTCAAAGGGTGAAGAGAAAATAAATGAAACTTTAAGTTTGAATCGAGCAAAGTCTATCTATAATTATTTAATAAAAAACGGTGCTAATTCTAATCGTGTTTCAGCAATTGGTTATGGTGAATTAAAACCTATTGCAGATAATGAAACTGAAGCAGGAAGAGCAAAGAATCGACGTATTGAATTTACTATCAAAGGAATATAACTATGCTTGATCTTTATATCCAAATTATTGTTGTTTTGTTGTTTACATTTTTATTGGGTTTTTTAATCGCTAAAATGTGGGTTCAAACTCGTCAAAATGAATATTTAGCCAAACTTACGCAATCAGAAGCTAAATTAGAGATTGAAAAAGAACTTACACAGCAACAAATTCGTGAAATTGGGTTGTTGCAAGTTCAAGAACAACAATTAATAGCGTCAGCAAATGAACTCACTGGCATAAAAACCGCTTTAAA
>DAOUSJ010000082.1 GCA_030627285.1 Methylococcaceae bacterium
CGTAGGTTATGTAGCAAAATTTGCTACATAACTACTACCACAATGAGCTTTACGCTGTTTCGTATTGCTTGCGCCCTACAGCTATTTAGGGGTCAGCTCACGTCGTGTGAGCTTTCAGAGAGTTAGTTGGTTGCATAATTTTTTATTTCATAGACTTAAAAATAATAACTATACCAAAATATATTGTGACTATAATTATGCAAGGAAATTATGATGTTTAGTTAATTAACAACGCATAAAAAAAGCGAAATGATTAAAAAAATCACCTCGCTTTCTATTTAAACTTTGACTTTATGGCTATTTCTAGCTGATAATCAAACCTCAAACCGTACTTGCAAAGACTCCAATCTTTGCAGCACTCCCCTTTAACCACCGAAACTGGCTAAAAAGCATGACTTATTCTAAAGAATATAAAAGTATGTCTGCAAGAGCCAATAGGAAATATTATGGCTATGCAAGAATCTTTAAACATCTGTTTCAACACTCAAGAATCCATAGAACCTGTAACCTACCTGCCTTACAACCCCAATGAAGAATCTGGATTCTTAAAATTAGGCAATAATTTAAAAGGCGCATTGCTTAATTTTGGCTTCACAAAACGGCAATTGATGCTGGTAAATGCGATCATCCAAAAAACTGTCGGCTGGAATAAAATAGAAGATGACATTAGTGCATCCCAACTAGAAATTATGACAGGCATCGCCCGTTCTCACTGCTCTACCGTATTAACTCAACTTGCAAAACTTAATGTTATTAGCAAACGTCGTGGCCATTATGGACAAATAATAAGTATCAATGCTATTCATTTTTGGAAACCGCGTAAAGCTAAAAAAAATTTCCCAGCTGCTACCAAAAAAGAAACAGGTGCTACGCAATTGGAATACAAAAATACCAAATGTGTAGCAGCAGTGCTACCAAAAGGGAACATACATAAGACAACTACAAAAAACAATTTTTCAAAAGAAACTACAACAACACCGCAACAGGAAAATCCAAATCCAAATCCCAAAAAAATAGCGCAAGAAACAAATATAAATACTCAACAAGAAAAATTAGTTTTTCCTGAACAATTCACTAAGAGACAAAAACAAAAAGCTAAAAAAATCATTGCTCGCGCGCCTGTTGATTTACAAGTCGCTATTTTAGTCTACCTAGCTTCTGTTTTAAATAATCCAAGAAAACGCATTAGAATCCCAATTGCCTATTTAACAACTTTAGTTGATGAAGCCAATAATGGCACATTCAAGCCATTAGATAGTCCCACAACAAAGCCTTCAAGCCTCAAAAGCGAGACATTAGACAATCCCACAACAAAACCTTCAAGCCCCAAACGTAACAAACGCCCCCGTTCAATCATCCAGAACGAAGATGGAAGCGTAAATATGAATAAATACTATATAGAGTTCTACAGACGCTTTAAGAAAATTGAGTTCATTCCAGAAAAATATAGAGAAGTTGCTTTATCCGCATATAATAAAGCGCAAAGTGATACATCTACTAAATAATTAACAGGCAGAGAGAAATGTCAATGTTGCAAAGCACGTTCACAACGTAACATAGGGTGTTGTTATCATAATTGGTTATCTTTAAAGATTTATGCAACTAAAGTGAAATTAACTTTATTATAAATAATTTGTTTTTAACTATATTGAGTGGAAATCGAACAGCTATTACAAATTGATAAAACGCTTTTTTAAGACCAAGTAGATTTTTTCCCACCATCATAGGGTTTAGCAAGTTTAGCTTCTAGTAATGTTTTTCCCAAATCACGGTTATCGCAAAATACGGTGGCTAATAAACGTCCATATTTATCTTTAGTGCTGACATTATATAGATGAATGGTGCCAGCATTTTCAATAGTTGCAATCGCAAGATTTTTAGCTTTTTCAGCTTTGCGCTTTATTTTAGGATTTTTGTCTTTCATTTCTGGAGTATCAATGCCACGCACTCGAATGCCAACTGCTTTTTTATCAATCGGATTGTGTCCTTTTACATGTGCAAAAAAAGTATCGCCATCATAAATGCGTTCAATTTTCTTAACTTTAGTATGCCAAATACAGTTAGGTAATTTTTCTGGTAATGGGTCTCGATGTTGAAAAATTTTAATTAGCGAATACAATCCAAAGCCGAGTAAAATTACTATTATTATGCCAGCAATGATGTAAAGTGGCTGTTCAGAAATAAAATCAGAAATATAATTCATAGTGTGTGGAGTTGTTAATTTGAAATTATGGGATAATTTTGCAAGTATCAACTTTTTGAAATCCGCGTGGTAATAAAGCTCCTCGTGAACCTCGTTTACCACTATAGCGTTCAATATCAATACTTTTTAAATTTACATGCCGCTTGCCTGCGTATAAAGTTAAAGTTGTGGTATTAGAATTAATTAAGATGCAATGTTTTAATTTATCAGAATTATTTTGTAAATCCGCAGCTAAAAAATGCATTAATTTATTGCCTTTGCCTTTAGTTAATTTAGGTAAATTAGTTACTGGGAAAATTAATAATCTTCCTTGTTGACTTATTAGAGCTAATAAATTTTCTGTTAGATTTAACTTTAATGACGCTAATAATTTTGCTTCTGATTGTAAATTAATTATGCTTTTACCAGCTTTGTTTTTACTTTGTAAGGCTTGAATTGTAGTGCAAAAACCATAACCATCTGTAGAAATTAAGACTATTTCTTCTGAGTCTGTGCCAGTAATTAAATGTTTAAATTTAGCATTCGTTGGAGGATTAAAACGTCCTGTTAATGGCTCTCCTTGGCTGCGAGCAGAAGCTAAATCATGACTATTAGTCGTATATGCACGCCCAGTATTATCAAATATATACAATAATTGGTTACTCATAGTATTAATAGCAGTTAAATATTTATCTCCAGCGCGATAAGTTAATTTATCCAAGGTTATATCATGTCCTTTGGCGGCTCGAATCCAACCTTTTTCTGACAAAATAATAGTTAATGCTATGGTTTCACATAATTTATGTTGATCTAAACTTTGAGCGGCTGTGCGAGTTACTACTGGTGAACGACGTGCATTAGCATATTTTTTGATGTCACTAAGCAATTCTTGTTTAATTAAGTTGGTTAATAGTTTTGGAGTTGCCAGAATTTTAGATAATTTACTGATTTCAGCACTTAATTTTTTTTGTTCACGCTCAATTTTATGTGCTTCAAGTTTGAATAATTGGCGTAATTTTAACTCTAAAATAGCATTTACTTGAGTTTCGCTAAATTCAAACTGATGTTTTAATTCGGTTTTCGGTTTGTCATGGCTTTGAATAATTAACATTACTGCATTTAATTGTGCAAACACTGTTAATAAGCCAGACAAAATATGTAATCTATCATTGCATACAGTTAAACGTGCTTGTAAACGTTTGCTAACTGTAAGTTGCCTAAATTCTAGCCATTCTAGTAAAATATTTCTTAGGGGTTTAACTTCAGGTTTGCCATTTAAACCAATCATATTTAGATTAATTCGATAGCTTTTTTCTAAATCGGTATTAGCAAACATGTGTAACAATAAAGCTTCGGTATTATTGTGTTTAGTGCTGGGAATTAATACTATTCTAATCGGATGTTCATGGTCAGATTCATCTTGAATATCAATGAGTAATGGTAGTTTTTTGGCTTGCATTTGAGTTGCAATTTGGGTGATTAATTTAGTTCCAGAAACTTGATAAGGCAATGCGGTAATTATAATTTTGTTTTCTTCTAAAATATATTTAGCTCGCATCTTGAGACTGCCAGTGCCAGTTCGATAAAATTTAGCAATTTCTGTTGCAGGGCTGATAATTTCTGCGTCTGTGGGGTAATCAGGGGCTTGAATATAGTTTAATAATTCTTCTAAAGTAGTAGCTGGATTATCTAATAAGGCGATGCACGCGTGTGCAACTTCAGTTAAATTATGCGGTGGAATGTCAGTAGACATACCTACTGCAATACCTAAAGTTCCATTGAGTAAAATATTTGGTAAACGTGCAGGAAATAATTTTGGTTCTTTTAAAGTGCCATCAAAATTATCACTCCATTCAACACTGTCTGAAGTTAATTCTTCTAATAGTATTTGAGCATAGGTGCTTAAACGTGCTTCAGTATAACGCATGGCAGCAAATGATTTTGGTTCATCAGATGACCCCCAATTGCCTTGACCATCTACTAATGGGTAACGGTATGAAAATTCTTGTGCCATTAATACCATGGCTTCATAGCAAGCAGTATCACCATGTGGATGATATTTGCCTAATACATCACCTACAGTACGGGCGGATTTTTTGTATTTACTTTTAGCACTTAAGCCTAATTCTGACATTGCATAAATTATACGTCGTTGGACTGGTTTTAAACCATCTCCTATATACGGTAGGGCGCGATCTAAAATTACGTATCTTGAATAGTCTAAATAAGCTTGTTCAGCAAAGGTTTTTAGAGGAATTTGTTCAAATTCAGAGTTTTCTAACTGGTTTTGGGTGTGTTTATTCATAGTTGCAAATTTTGGCATATTGTTTTTTGCCTTATAATGTTGGTTCCAAGTACAATAATTGATTATGAGGTTAATCGCATGAAAAAAATAATATTTTTATTGCCATTGTTATGGTTATTTTCCGCTAATATTTTTGCACATGGTCCAGTGCGTGGCAAAATGACAGCTACAGTTACTATTGATGCTCCTGCAGATAAAGTTTGGGAATTAATTAAAAATTATGATGATATGTCTTGGCATCCATTTATTAAGAGTGTGAGTGCGGATAAAGGTAATGAGAAAGGTAGTGTGCGAGTTTTAACTCTTGCTGATGGTGGTACTATTACTGAAGAATTGAAAAAGCATGATCCTAAAAAAATGAGTTATAAGTATAAAATAACCGAAATGAGCGCGGTTAAAACTATTGAACATGCTGGTAAATCTGAAGAAGTTCCAGTATTGCCAGTAGAAAATTATGCGGCAACTTTAAGTGTGAAAGAAAAAGCTGGTAAAGCTGAAGTTACTTGGGTGGCTACTTATTACCGTGCGTATGTGAATAATAATCCACCAGAAGAATTAAATGAAGCTACAGCTGATGCTGGTGTGACTGCGGTTTTAAAAGCAGGTTTAGGAAGTTTATTGCAAAAATTTGAACCTAAAGCTGATTTAGACGCGATTACTTTTGAAATGAAGCGTTAATTTTAGTTGTAGATGTTGTTTAATTCTTCTAAAGTGGTTGCTTGTTTGACTGCTGAGATTCCAGAAGCATTAGCAATATATGCTTTTGGGAGTCGAGTACAAGCAACTGCACATTTAGAGAGCGATTTAGATTTAGCAGTCTTAACTGCTGGATATTTACAGCCATTAAAATTATGGCATTTATCTAATGATTTAGCAGAGCAGTTTAATTATGAAGTGGATTTATTGGATTTGCGTGCTGCAACTACTGTAATGCAATATCAAGTAATTACTACAGGACAGTTGTTATGGGGTGAAGCTTTAGTTGTAGGGTTGTTTGAGTGTTTTATTTTAAGTGAAAAAACTGCTTTAGATGAAGCTCGTGCAGGAATTTTAGCTGATATTGCAACTACAGGTATAGTGTATGCTAGATGATGTTTTATTAAATAAAGCTGCCATTATTGAACGTTGTGTAGCTAGGGTGCGTGAAGAATATGCGGCTGCAGATGATTTTAGGACTGATTTTACTCGTCAAGATGCAGCTATTTTAAATATTCAACGTGCTTGTGAAGCTACATTAGATATGGGGCAATATATAATCAGACAGCAAAAACTTGGGATTCCACAAAGTTCAAGGGATGTATTTACTTTATTAGCACAACATAATTGGATTGATGCATCTTTGGCACATAGCTTAAAAAGTATGGTGGGATTTAGGAATATTGCTGTGCATGAATATCAAAATTTATTATTGCCAATTACAATTAGTGTCATTACTGAACATTTAGACGATTTTTTGTCTTACAGTGAATTGGTTTTACAACGTGCAGATTTACGATAAGATGTTTAGATGACATATTTTTCAAAGTTTAAACTTCAACAAGCAACTCAAACCCTAAAATCAGGCGGTTTAATCGCTTATCCTACTGAAGCGGTATATGGTTTGGGTTGTGATCCTCTTAATAAATCTGCGGTATTGAAATTATTAACCCTAAAGAAACGCCCTATAGATAAGGGTTTGATTTTAATTGCAGCCAATTTTGAACAGTTGGCTCCATACTTATTATATGATGATGCAATATTAACCAAAATATTGCCGACTTGGAAATTTTCAGAGGTTGCTATTACTTGGGTTGTTCCATGTCAGCCATGGGTGCCTAAATATTTAACTGGAAAATATCAATCTTTAGCAGTAAGAGTTACTAATCATCCCCTATCAAAAGCATTATGTGAAGACTTTAATGCGCCAATTGTTTCCACCAGTGCGAATCTAAATAAGCAGAAATCTGCAGTTAATGCCTTACAAGTACGAAATTATTTCTATAAAGATAATCTTCATATAATTCATGGTCTTACTGGTATAAATACACGGGAAAGTATGATTTATGATGCTGTTTCTGGAAATAAATTAAGATAATTTAAAAATAATATTGACGATTGAGAAAAGCTCTGTATAATACATCTTTCTTTCAGCAACACACCAGTTTCTGAGAGACACCAAGGAAGATTATTTTTAAACAAGGTGTTGACAAAAAAGATCGTTGAGTTATAATGGTCAGCTCGTTACAGAGAGTTTCAAAGCTCTTTAAAACGAACAAAGAACTACGGTTCTTAGCTCTTTAACAAGTAAATCGAAATAATTTGTGTGGGTGCTTGTATCCGAATATTAAGTTAAAAAATATTCGATACAGTATCACGTCACATTCATTTATGAAAGTTACGTTTATTCTGGTCGAGTCAAGATTTTTAGTTGTTTTATCTTAAAAGCAACGAATGCATTATTAAACTGAAGAGTTTGATCATGGCTCAGATTGAACGCTGGCGGTATGCTTAACACATGCAAGTCGAACGGTAACAGCAGAGCTTGCTCTGGCTGACGAGTGGCGGACGGGTGCGTAATGTATAGGAATCTGCCTAGTAGTGGGGGACAACTCGGAGAAATCCGAGCTAATACCGCATAAGCCCTACGGGGGAAAACGGGGGATCTTCGGACCTCGTGCTATTAGATGAGCCTATATTAGATTAGCTTGTTGGTGAGGTAATGGCTCACCAAGGCGACGATCTATAGCTGGTCTGAGAGGATGATCAGCCACACTGGGACTGAGACACGGCCCAGACTCCTACGGGAGGCAGCAGTGGGGAATATTGCACAATGGAGGAAACTCTGATGCAGCAACGCCGCGTGGAGGATGACACATTTCGGTGCGTAAACTCCTTTTATATGAGAAGATAATGACGGTATCATATGAATAAGCACCGGCTAACTCCGTGCCAGCAGCCGCGGTAATACGGGGGGTGCAAGCGTTACTCGGAATCACTGGGCGTAAAGAGCATGTAGGCTGTAGATTAAGTTGGAAGTGAAATCCTATGGCTCAACCATAGAACTGCTTCCAAAACTGATTTGCTAGAGTATGGGAGAGGTAGATGGAATTTCTGGTGTAGGGGTAAAATCCGTAGAGATCAGAAGGAATACCGATTGCGAAGGCGATCTACTGGAACATTACTGACGCTGAGATGCGAAAGCGTGGGGAGCAAACAGGATTAGATACCCTGGTAGTCCACGCCCTAAACGATGCACACTAGTTGTTGCTATGCTCGACATAGCAGTAATGCAGTTAACACAGTAAGTGTGCCGCCTGGGGAGTACGGTCGCAAGATTAAAACTCAAAGGAATAGACGGGGACCCGCACAAGCGGTGGAGCATGTGGTTTAATTCGACGATACGCGAAGAACCTTACCTGGCCTTGACATAGAAAGAATCTTTTAGAGATAGAAGAGTGCTAG
>DAOUSJ010000105.1 GCA_030627285.1 Methylococcaceae bacterium
CAACTGCTTTAGATGTCACTATTCAAGCACAAATTTTAGAGTTATTAAAACGTTTGCAACAACAAACTGGCATGGCATTATGGTTAATTAGCCATGATTTGGCTTTGGTTTCTACACTTGCGGATACCGTAGCTGTGATGCAACAAGGAGTAATTGTAGAAACTGCCGCTAGTCACAAACTATTTAAACAACCGCAACACTCTTATACAAAAAAATTATTAGCTGCATTGCCACGCCTAGAACCAAACTTAAATGACCAACAAGAATTAAGTGCAAAAGTTTTATTAAGTGTCCAAGATTTTAAAGTTTATTATCCAATTCGTAAGGGCATTTTACATCGTGTAGTTGGACAAGTACGCGCAGTAGATGGAGTTAATTTTGAATTACAAGTTGGAAAAACTTTAGCCTTAGTTGGAGAATCTGGCTGTGGTAAAACCACTTTAGGCAAGGCATTATTAAATTTGATTCTTCCGCATAGTGGCAAAGTGATATTTAATAATTTAGATTTAAATACTTTAACTGGCGAAACTTTACGTTTGCAAAGGTCTGAAATGCAAATTATATTTCAAGATCCATTTGCTGCTATGAATCCAAGAATGTTAATTAGCGATATTATTGCAGAAGGAATGTTGGCATTGCATCCAAATAGCACACCCGAATCTCGCATTCAAACAGTACGGCAATTATTACGGCAAGTACAATTGCCTGAAAACGTTATGTATCGTTATCCACATGAATTTTCTGGTGGTCAAAGACAACGCATTTGTATTGCTAGAGCTTTAGCAGTCCAGCCAAAATTAATTATTTGTGATGAACCTACTAGTGCTTTAGATGTGTCCGTACAAGCACAAATCCTAGAATTATTGAAACAGTTACAACAACAACAGCAAATTAGTTACTTATTTATCAGTCATGATTTAGCTGTAGTTGCTGAAATTGCTGATACAGTAGCTGTAATGTATCAAGGAAAAATTATTGAATTCGGCACTGTAGAACAAGTATTATCCAACCCACAACATGAATATACCCAGAAATTATTAGCTGCCGTACCTGTAATTGCTACAACTTAAAACTAAATTTAAGATAATTTTTTCTTTAATTCTTTAATTGATTTAGGTGGAATTCTTAATACTGTGCCAGTAATTAACTTTTTATTCCGCAATTTGTTTACATTCAATAAATCTTTAACCGAAGTATTGTATAGTTTAGCCACAGTTTTTAAATTATCACCTTGTTTAGTTGTATACTCAACCCAATCAACACGTTCATTTATAGATAGTTGCGCTAATTTAGCTTTAAAAATTTTGGCATATTTTGATTTTACTAAAATACTATGTTTAGATTTTGGAGCTGTTACAACCCGATTAAAAGCTGGATTTAACACAAAAAATTCTTTTAACGGAATTCCAGCCATTTGAGCAACTTTAGTCAAATCTAATTGTTTATTAATCTTAACTATTGCAACCACAGGTCTATCAACAATTTTGGTTAATTTAATATTATATTTCTCTGCATTTGCAAATATTTCTGCTAAAGCTAAAATCTTAGGCACATATTGTTTAGTTTCTTTAGGTAATTTTAAGGTCCAATAATTCTTGCTATTGCCATTCCTTCTAATAGCCTTATTAACATTGCCAATGCCAACATTATAAGATGCTAATGCTAATAACCAATCATTATTAAAACTTCTACTTAACTGACTTAAATAAGTAATTGCAGCCCTAGTAGAAGCATATATATCACGTCTACCGTCATACCACCAATTTTGCTTAAGACCCATTTCCTTACCAGTTGCAGGCATAAATTGCCACAATCCAGTAGCACTACGATGTGAAACTGCATTAGTTTTAAAGGCACTTTCTACAATCGGCAATAAAGCTAATTCACCTGGTAATTTTTTAGCTTCAATTTCATTTAAAATTAAATGTAAATATGGCGCAGCACGTCTTTGTACGGTAGCTAAATATTTAGGACTTTTTAGAAATTTTTTAATTTCTGCTTTAACCCTATTATTAGAAATTTTAGGCAACGCATATAAAGAAATCATCCGATCCCAAATTAAACCTTTGTTTTTTGGATTAGCTTTATATTTGAATACTGATTCTGTAGTTAAATTAGCAAAACTTGCTTTACTCAGTTTTTCTTTACTCAGTTTTTCTTTACTCAGTTTTTCTTTAAGAGCTATTTCAATTTCGAGTAATTTTTTAGCTGCAAGTGCTGCAATCTGCGCTTTAGCATGGGCTTCAGCAAGTTTAAACTCTGCTGTAATTTCAAATACTGAAATATCAGTTTTTTTGAATTTTACAGGATCTGACCTGATAAATCCTGCTTTAAAATTTGGCTTAGAAGTGAAAACATGAGATTTTCTTGGAGCAACAAATTCACCAGTTATGGCTTTAGAAATAACTTTTCCATTTACTATAGTGCTAGTTATTGGAATTGGTTTAGATATTTGCAATAAAGTTTCTTCAACAGTTAAATTAGTTGTAAGAGAACTTGGTGATTGTTGCGAGCAACCAGTGCTAATTAAAAAAATTAAAAATAAAAGTGGGCTACTAAATGTCCTGTTAAAATTAGCTAGTATCATTGCTTAATTGATCTCATATCATGACGTAATGACTCATTGTAACATCTTTGTTATTGATTTTAATAGTATTTTTATAATGTGAGCATAATATAATGAAAAGAGAGTTTCTATTTGCTTGTTATCAATCACCACGCGGCAAACTATTACGTGATTTAGAAATACAATATTTAAAACATGTTATTGATGCAGGTTGTAAAGAATATATTTTACAAATTAGCGGTTTAAATTGGGAAAATGAATTTATAGATTGTAGTTTATTTCAGAATTTTTATATTTTGGATAAATCTGCTCGAGGGTGGAACGGCTCTAATAAAATTCAAACCCATGCATTTAATTTACCAATTCAATCCGCAAGTATTGATTGGATTTTATTGCCACATATTTTAGAGTTTGATGCACATAGATTTCAAACTATGCGCGAAGTGGAACGAATTCTAAAACCTGAAGGACATTTAATCATAATTACCTTTAATCCTTGGAGCTTATGGTTGCGAACTCAATATTTATGGGATCAACATTTAGCCGATTCATGGCATGGAAATTTTATTTCTAGATCAAGATTATTAGATTGGCTAAAATTGCTAAATTTTGAGATAAAAACCCATACTGAATTTAATTTAGATAACTATAATACTATTCATGGTCGCAGTATTTTAGGCAAAAACACCTTATTCTCTAATGCATATGCAATTAAAGCTGTAAAACGACGCTACACTTTAACTCCTGTGAACAAAATTCAGTTAAATGTATTGCCATTGAATGTAAATATTGCTTTAAAATCTAATTCATAGGTTTCAAATTGAACAACAAAATAATTATGTACACCGATGGTGCTTGCAAGGGCAATCCAGGTAAAGGTGGCTGGGGAGTTTGGATGCAATACAAAACTCATGAAAAAGAATTATATGGTGGGGAATTACAAACAACTAATAATCGCATGGAATTAATGGCTGCTATTCAAGGTTTAGAAACTTTAAACCGTAGCTGTGAAGTGGATTTATATACTGACTCTAAATACTTAATGGATGGTATTAGTAAATGGATTATAGATTGGAAACAACGCAATTGGAAAACTAAACGTAAACAAGATGTCAAAAATATAGATTTATGGAAACGTTTAGATCTAGCAACTGCAAGACATGAAATTAATTGGTGTTGGGTAAAAGGTCATTCTGGAAATGCAGGCAATGACAAAGCCGATAATCTTGCTAATCAAGGTGTTGAAACTATAAAATAATCCATAATTTGCAAAAAATACATAACTTAGCCAAATTCATACTACTTGGATTTGGTTGAAAATTTAACCTCTTAAGGATATTTGAGAATAAAACATGGCGGATTCTAACAGTATTAATTCTGAAAGTCCTGATGCTAATATTCCCACTGATTTACCAGATTCTAACACTGAATCAGTGGAAACCATTAATAAAAACATGGATGATTTAATTTATGAATTAATAATTGAGGATAAAAACACTGTAATAAATACCATTACTACTACAGAGTTAAATGAAAAAATTCTAGAATTATCTAAACAACACAATGCATTGCAGGTTCAAATGAATGCTGCAATTAAAACTATTAAACGCTTAAAAAAACTTAGAAACTCTGTGAAAGTTGGTTATATTGCTTTAATAGTATCTGGTTTGGCTTTAATCATTGTCACAATTTTGACAATTTTTGAGGTTAGAATACAAAAAAACATCTTATCTTTAACACATTCAATTGAACATGGAAAAAATATAAACGTAAAAAACACTTTATCTACATCTA
>DAOUSJ010000052.1 GCA_030627285.1 Methylococcaceae bacterium
ATTTACTAGTAATGCTTATTTTTCACTTAAAATCCACACTCCATTCCAGTTTGCATCTATGTCATCTTTGTCTTTATAGCATCTATTTAAATACACTTGTGCTACAGGGTCTTCCTGAATAGTAGCAAATATTTCAGCAAGACCCTGTAGCACAAGTGTATTTAAATAGATGCTATAAAGACAAAGATAACATAGATGCAAACTGGAATGGAGTGTGGGTTTTAAGTGAAAAATAAGCATTACTAGTAAATATCAAATACTCTAGAATTTATTCACAACAATTTTGCCACCAGAAATTACTAAAGCTGGATATTATAAGCTTTTGAAATTATGCAATACATTGCCTTTTACTGCAATTATGTCCGCTGGAGCTTGGGCTTGTAATGTGCCTAATAAAGGAATTTCTAGGTGTTTTCCTGCTTTAAAGGTTGCAGTTTGTAATACCTCTATCGCCTTCATATGCGTGTAATGCATCATATACAACAATTGTTGTGCATTAATCCCCCAAGGTATATCTGGATAAGCAATTTCTGCGCCAAAACTATCTAAAGTTTGCATATTTGTGCTAATACCAGCACATTTTGAAAGAGTATCAAAAGTAGTTACAATCTTAATATTTTGTATAGCTGCCTGTTTTAATACAGAAAAGGTAAGTGCGTCCGTCCAGCCTGTTGAGGATATTAATGGGGTCATGATATCTAATCATTATTATGACATGATGCTAGGCGCAGGATTAGGTATTAAAAAAGATGAATTAATACATGGTGCGACCGTGTTAGACATCACCCCCACTACTAACTGCCTTTGGTTTACATGTCGGTGAAGACATGGACGGTAAACCACTATTACAAATTTTTGAAAACCCACCCGAAGTAACCCATATTCCCTCTTGGGACGATTAGCGAAGAAGAACGTTTTGATCCATTGGCAGCCAAAGCTGCTTTAGATCAATTGGTAGAACTGGGCTATATTAAAAATCTCGGCTCTGATAAAGCCAAAGCGATACACAATGCAGCTCGTGAGGTGTGATATAATTGAGAGGTGAATTTATCTCTAACATAAAATATTTACTATTGTAAATACAGTAATAATGCTAAGACAATTCACAATATTTATGACTGGCTTACAAAAGCAAAACACTTAAATAAACACTTTATTTTAAGGCAATAAAAATGAAAAAAATTCTAGTAGTAACGATGATGACAGCGGCATTATTTACAGTAACTAATGCTCAAGCAGAATTAGAAACTGTAGGTGCAAAGAATAGCATGAAGATGGAGCTGAAGGTGGTTAAAAAAGATACGTCATCTCATCATCGTCTTAGAGGTTCATCATTACATGAAACTGCTGCGAATCATCATACTGCTGCAGCAAAACACCATAAAATAGCTGCTGCTAAATATCGTTCTAGAAAAGATTCAGAAGCAGAAACACATGCAAAAGCGGCAATAGTTTCTTCAGAAGATGCTATAAAAGCCACTAATGCTACAAAATCACTTCTTACAGCAGAAAAAAAAGTTACAAAATAAATAAAAAATAAGGTAGCGACTCCTAAAGAGTAGCCTCCCAGTTTTTTTGAGAATAGAAAGTTATATACTGTTTTAGTAATCATATATTTCTTTCTATCCTCTAAGAATAATAAATGAGATCAAAGTAGATTTAGCAGTTGCAAAATCTTGCATTAAAACTAGCACTTCAATGGTATACACCGCTTATGAAGAACGTGATGAAGCTTATCGCAAAGCCTTAACCATTGACCCACTTAATTTTCACGTTCATTTAGGTTTAGCACGCAGCTTCTTAGCCCAAAAACGATGGGAAGATGCCACCCGTTTACGACAACACAGAAAATGGGTTAAAGACTGCATGGCTAAAGGTGTAAAAATCGTTGCTAAACTACTCCCTTGGCTGCCACTTAAACTACTATATCGGATTATTTTTATAGAACGTGATCTTGTAAAGTGATAGCTTCACAACAAGTCATGTTAGATCGTTTAAAACGCAAATCTTCCCAATTCGATAACAGCTAAATGAAAACAGCATACCGCAGTCAACTCAGTGACGTTTACCACTGGCTAGAAAAAATAAAGGTGCGTGGCGTTTATTTTTAAACCATTAAGAAACGATTGCTGACCCTGTTAAAGCGGCTGCACAAATCAATGAATTTTTAGGCGGTACGTTAGATAAAGCAGCAATGGAAAAAGTTGTAGATTCAAGCTTATATCGTCAAAGAAAATAAATGCATTGCAGTAAGGTTGTATAAGGTGCGTCTTTTTGCATTGTCATATACCATTTTGGAATAATAATTAATACATTTATTAGTTATGTAAATATCAAATTTATCATTAGATTACAGACATATTAATACCTGTTAATATTCCGATCGACTTATAAAAACCATACCAAAACAAGTTGATTGATTTAACCTGAGTTCAGTATAATAAAAAATTTTAATATTACAGTGATGGGTATGTCACAATATTAGGTGCTAACTTTAATCAATAACTGAATCATTTTATGAATACATTTAACAAAAAAAAATTATCTATCGGAACAACCTTAATTTCTGGCTTGATTGCAACTGCTTCAGTAGCTGCCGAAGTAAATAATCCATTTGCAATGCAAGAATTAAATACTGGTTACATGCAAATATCTGAAGCAAAGGATGCTGAGGGTAAATGCGGCGAAGGCAAATGCGGTGGAACCATGATGCCTGGCAATGAAGAAAAAATGGTTGAAGGAAATTGTGCTGGTAACAAACCTATGCCCAATGCTAAGAAAAAACCTGAAGCTAAATGCGGCGAAGCTAAGTGTGGTGAAGGTAAATGTGGAGATAATAAAAAAAGCTAACTTTTACAAACTATTGAGACTGCTTAAAACCCAGTCTCATTATAAAAAGTTATTGTCAGGTTTAATTAACATAGATTTTTCTAGTGTTGTATAGGTTTTGCAAACCCATTCACATATTTTAAATTAATCTACACTATACTTAATTTGGTTAAAATATTATAGTCTGAGTTATAACCCCAAATCCAGAATAGGAAAAACCATAACAAAGAAAAAACCTTACTTATTTTTAAAAAATAATTTATAAAAGTTGTGTTTGAATTTTTGCAAATACCTCATCTCTTTTATTGTTTAATTTTAAAACCAAATCAGACAAGTCTTTTTTCTGTTTTACAGAACCAATTCTTAACCCAAGAACTTGAAGCATTTGATAACCAGAAATATTTAAACTAAAATTATCTTTTACAAAAGATAGTTTATTTGTTTTTGCATTTCCTATAATAATTTTCATCAACAACCAACTTTGCAAATTAATTTCTTTATTTTCACGAGAAATAAGCTTACCTTTACTTGTTTTAGTATTACTAAAAATATTTTCTAAATCAGAAACTTCTCCACCATTTAAGTTTTGTAAAGTGGATAATATATTTTCTGTTACAACTGCTTTTGAAATATTTTTATTTAAATAAAATATTAAAAGTAAATCTAAAATATACTTATTTACAAAATTAAAATCAAATCCATTATCAAAAGCAATATTATGAATCATAATAATATTAGTAATATTTCTTCTAAAAAGTGGTGATCTTTTATATTGCTCAGCTAATTTTAAAGCACCATCATTTTTATTTTCAATTTTCAATTTGTAGATCTGTACAATAGCTTTAAAATCTTTATCAGATAAAGATCCAACAGATCTATCTAAATTATAAACTTCTATAATTGTTTCACCATCGCTCAAAAGAATATTTTTATTTTCTTTAGAAATTCCATTTCTTGATGCTTTTATAAAAAACTTATAAAATCTTTGAAGAAAATTAGATTCATCATCATCATTTAAATTGAGATTGGAATATTTTGCTAAACTATCCAAACCATCAAAATATTTAATAAGTGTTTTTGCGGTTGGAAGCAATCCTAAAATATCCCCCTCATTTTTTATTTTCGTAAGTAAATTTACAGAAAAATTTTGGGTTGTTTTAACATTCTCAACTTTTATCCTTTCTGGAATAGAATTTCTTAAAAGATTAATAGATTTCTTTAATCCTTTTGTTGTAGATATAAAAACATCTTTCTCTTTATTTATAAAATCATCAAATAAGTTAAGTTGCATCTGTTTTTGTTTTTCCATATGACGTTACCTTTATTATAATAATGCGTTTATTTTTTGAATAAACTGCTCTTTAATTTGATTTAACTCTGACTCATCTTCAAGTTGAAAAATAACTTTTGGTTTGATTTCATCAATAAATAATGTCTTTATCTCTTTATCAATTTTAGAATGATCATCTACACTATAATCAGAAATATTTAAAATATAATCTATGTATATTTCAGATAATGATAAATAGAAAATTTCAGATAGTTCAGAAACAAAAACTGCTATAGTTTTTCCTGTTGGAATATTGAAAAATGGAGATAGGTTTTTATCATTACTTAAAATTTCATCTACAAACATTGTATAAATGTAATTTGAAATATGTTCAAATTTATCTAAACCATAATCAGAAAGATTGTTGTCTTTACTTTCTATAACCTGTTTTGAAATCCAATTTCTATCTTTATCTAAAACTATTTTCTTATCTATAAAAGATAGCATTGTTTTGAAAACTGCTAAAGATATAGATCCACCTTTATCTTTTGCAGGAACATTAAAAGATCCATCTTTTTTATATCTAGTTTGATGCCCAAATAACTTCCATATTTCTGGATTATCTACAAATTTTCCTGATCCAACTTTAGATAATTCTTTAGCTTTTTTTACGATATTTCCATAACTAATGGAAGTTGTCATTTCATTTGAAGTAACCGCAATTGGCTGATAATTTAGATCTAAAAATATTTCCGTAACAATTTCTGGAAATTCTGTATGAACTTTCATAGCTGTTATCTCATAATTAAGAATTAAAGATTTTAGCTCATGATTTAAATCTTTAAACATAAAACCTTTCAACATAAAAGCATCATCACTATTTTTAAAATTAAGGGCAAACTCATTTGCTACAAATTTTAAAAGGCTCATAACTCTTTGCTGACCATCAATTATTTCATAATCATCTTTAAGATTTGTTCTAACAACAATTGCAGGTAAAACTTTACCAAACATTACAGTTTCTAAAACTTTTGAAGCTTTCTCAAACTTTTTAGCGTTATAAGCATACTCTCTTTGATAATCTTCAAGGTTTAAGTGATTGTTTTCATACAGATCTCTTAATTTTTTAACGGTTAAAGGAATTGTCTCAACTGTAATAGAACCTTTTTTCCTTTTTTCTAAAAAGAAATCATCCTGCAGACTACTCATAATTTTTACTCCTAGAATTTAGGAGTACTATACTATAATAATTAAGGTAAGTGTTATAAATAATAGCAATTTAGAGTAAAATTATTTCTTATTTGTTAAACTCCACCACTTCAAATGATAGGAATAAATTGATGGCCATGTGAATAAACTATTGATTATCATTGGTTTTTAGTATATATGCACACCCAACTCTTTCATATCAAGAAACAAAAGGACGTTATATTTATCATCAGGATAGAGCTAACCTTAAAACATGAATGCAAAGACGCGTGATGACTAGATTTGCACTTATGACTTGAATCCAAATATAAAACTAAGGAGCTAATAAAAAAAGCTAACTTTTACAAACTATTGAGACTGCTTAAAACCCAGTCTCATAAATATTCATTTTTTAATTTAATATAATGTTGCGCTGAATACTCTAAAAATTCTAATTCACTAGTTGTTAAAGCTCTAATTTTTTTTGCTGGCGCACCAAGATATAAATATCCCTGCTCTAATACTTTGCCCGCAGACACTAATGAACCTGCACCCAGCATTACGTAATCTTCTAAAATTGCAGAATCTAAAATAATCGCTCCAATACCAACCAAACAATAATCACCAATAGTACATCCATGCACTACCGCCTTATGTCCTATAGTTACAGATTTGCCAATTTTCAATGGCTGCTCATTTGGAGAATATTTACTAGCGTGAGAAACATGTAATACCGAACCATCTTGAACATTAGTACCAAAACCAACATAAATTGATGCCACATCTCCACGAATTACACTAGTAGGCCACACCGAAACATCAGCTTCTAAAGTAACATCGCCAATAACTACTGCGCTAGTGTCGACATATACATGTTGCCCTAATTTAGGAAATTTATTTTTGAATTTTTTTAGGTTCATCGTTATTTTTAATATTAATTGTATCTAAATAATCATCTAAAATCTTCTCAGCATTAGTTACTTTTAAACCTTTGCGTTCTAAATAAGAAAATCTACGTTTAACAATAATAAGTTTTGCTGTAGCCCCAACCTTATCACCTTGTTTAGATAATGATTCAAAATTATGTAAATATTTCTTCATAGAATCTAAAATTGGTTTAGATTCAGTATATTCAAGTTTTTTAGTTAAATTTTGTTGATATACAGCCTTTAAAATAATTGGCGTTAACAGCTCTGTAGGTTTATTGTGCAGCAGTAAATCTTTTTCTTCAATCAGTACTACCATAGCAATAAGAACCACTAATGCAGCTAGAAATACTGTAGAATGTTTTTTTTGCCAACCTTGCCAATCAAGATGAATCTTAAGTTTAATTAAAAAATATTTGAGATAATGCATAATAAAAATAATATTTGATATAAATCATAATGTTAATACATCCAAAACTGCCTAAGCAGATTTAGCTAGTAAAGCAATCATAGCATTTGTATCCGGACGAATTCCACGCCAAACATAAAATGCTTCAGCAGCCTGTTCAACTAACATGCCTACACCATCTATGCTAATTAAGGCATTATTTTTTAAACCCCAACGCACAAAAGGTGTGGCTTCATTAGCATAAGCTAAATCATAACAACATCCTTGTGGAGCTAAAATATTTGCTGGTAAAACAGGTAATTCATTACTTAAACTAGCTGAAGTAGCATTAATAATTACATCAAATTGCTGCGAATTTAATTCTTTTAAGCCACAAGCGATAATTAAACCTAAGTCCTGAAATTCTGTTGCCAATAACTCTGCTTTTGCCATAGTCCGATTAGCAATTACTAATTGAGCTGGTTGCTGTTGCATAATTGGGCTAATAATTCCACGAGTTGCACCACCAGCACCTAAAATCAAAACTCGTTGTTGATGCAACTTAATCTTGTGATTTAATAAATCAGTAACCAAACCATGACCATCAGCATTATCGCCTAGAATACTTCCATCTGCTTGCGCAGCTAACATATTCACCGCCTTAGCCTGACGCGCTCTGTCTGTAAGAATATCTGCATATTCATATGCCAATATTTTTAATGGTAAAGTACAACTAAAACCCTTACCATTATTGGCAAAAAAATCAGTTACAAAAGTGTGAAAATTATCTGCATTTACTTCATAAGCAGCATAAGTTAATTCTTGCCCAGTAATTTGAGCAAAATGTTGATGAATCACAGGTGATTTACTATGACTTATAGGACTTCCAATAACCGCGTATTTATCTATTGACATACTTGCTTTTAAGCTAAATTTTACTAGTAAAAATTAACGCAACCATTGCGCTGCCTCTTTGGCATAATAAGTTAAAATTGCATCACAACCAGCACGTTTAAACGCTAACAAAGATTCTAAAACTATCGCTTGCTCATCCAACCAACCATTCATAGAGGCTGCTTTTAACATCGCATATTCACCACTAACTTGATAAGCAAAAGTTGGCACTGCAAATTCAGTTGTAAGCCTCTGGATTATATCCAAATATGGCATGCCAGGTTTCACCATTATAATATCCGCACCCTCTTGAATATCTAATGCTGCTTCACGCATGGCTTCATTAGTATTTGCCGGATCCATTTGGTAACTATATTTATTTCCAGTGCCCAATTGTCCCGCAGAGCCTACGGCATCTCGAAAAGGCCCATAAAAACTGGAAGCATATTTTGCTGAATATGCTAATAATTGTGTATTTGTGTGTCCTGCAATTTCTAAAGCCTGTCGAATTGCTCCAATCCGTCCATCCATCATATCCGATGGTGCTACAATGTCTGCACCAGCTTGAGCATGCGACAATGCTTGTTTAACTAATACTTCCACGGTAGCATCATTCATTACATACTGCTGCTGATCGATTAATCCATCTTGACCATGTAATGTAAATGGATCCAAAGCCACATCTGTAATGACCCCTAATTCTGGAAAATTAAGTTTTAACGCCGTAACTGCACGTTGCACCAAGCCTTCTGGATTATAAGCTTCGTCAGCAAAGTTAGATTTTTTCTGCGCTTCAACTACAGGGAATAATGCTAATGCAGGAACTCCAAGCTCAACCAATTGAGCTGCTTCTTCCAATAATAAATCAATGGACAAACGTTCAATATCTGGCATAGATTTAATTGCTTGCCGCTGATTACAACCTTCAATAACAAATATAGGTTGAATTAAATCAGCACTAGATAATTGATGTTCCCGCACTAAATTCCGCGAAAATTTTTTAAAACGCAATCTTCGCATACGTGTTGCAGGGAAATTAGTGGTATTATATTGCATAATATCTTTAATTTGTAAATAATAAAAAGTTAGAGGAATAAGCTACACAACAAAGCAAATTAATGATAGCTGTTACTGTAGTTATTCTATCAGGAATAACAATACATAATTTTACAAACATGGTATTACATACATTTTAGATAGCGAGATTTCAATGAAAACAAACATGTACCATAAATTTATTTTATGCCTTATTTACAGTATCTTTATAGGCTTTATACCTATTTCTAAGGCTGTTGCCGAGGATGCTAATAGTCCCCAAATTGCAATTGAAGCTGCTTCAAATAAATTGCAAAAAAAAATGCAAGACCCTACTTTTACTAAAGATTTTAAACAAATAACCGAATTTGTAGAATCAGTAATTTATACATCAGTAGATTTTGATAGAATTTCTGCATTAGTATTGGGTAAACATTGGAAGAATGCTACTGATGATGAAAAAGTTCGCTTTAAAACAGCTTTTCAAACCTTATTAATTCGGACTTATTCACGCGCGTTTATAGAATTTAAAGAATGGTCAGTTAGATTTTTACCTTTAAATATGGAAGCTGGCGCAAAAAAAGTTATCGTAAAAACCGAAATTTTACAGCCTAGCGTACAACCTATAGGGGTTAACTATAGAATGTTTTTATCTAAAGGCGAATGGAAAGCTTACGATATTATTATTGAAGGCATTAGTTTAGTTACTAACTATCGCACTAGTTTTAAAAATGAAATCATAAAAAATGGTTCATTAGATGAAACTATTAAAGCTCTAATTACTCGTAATGATACTGCTTTAGAAAAAAAATAATTTTTAGAACCTGATCGTGTCTGCGCTCAGGTTTTTTTATGCCTTATGATAAATTTGAATAAAGATAACTTGTACACACAACCACTTGCAAACCCCAGCGCATTTGAATTTGATGCTGCCGTAGTGCAAGTTTTTCCAGATATGATTCAACGCTCAGTACCAGGTTACCAAACCATAATTACTGCTATTGGTTTATTAGCTGCACGTTTCACTCCAAAATATGGCGTATGTTATGACTTAGGTTGCTCACTAGGAGCGGTCAGTTTGTCCATGCAAAAACAATTAGATTCCAGTTGTAAAATTATTGCAGTAGATAATTCTCCAGCAATGATAGAAAAATTAAAACCTGCAATAACATCCAAGCATCAACAAGCTAAAATTGAACTGATTCATGCGGATATTCGCGATATTGAAATTCATAACGCTTCTGTCGTGGTGCTAAATTTTACCTTACAATTTATTCCAATTAACGACCGCTTAAAGTTTTTGCAGAAAATTTATCAAGGTTTATCAGCAGGAGGAATCTTAATTTTGTCAGAAAAACTTTGTTTTGAAAATCCCCAACAGCAACGATTACATACTGAAATGCATCACCTTTTTAAACAAGCACAAGGTTATAGTGCCATGGAAATCAGTCAAAAACGTTCTGCATTGGAAAATGTATTAATTCCAGAAACTTTATTCCAGCATCAACAACGCCTATATACAGCTGGTTTCAATAGCAGTGAAGTTTGGTTCCAGTATTTTAATTTTGCTTCTATGATCGCGCTAAAATAATGCAATACCAAGATTTATACAATTTATTACAGCAATTACAAGCAACCAAATGGTTAGAAATATTACCTAAACAGCTTGAAACTGCATTTTCTATTAGTCAACATGGTACTTCAGCAAGCTGGCAAAATCTTATTCAAACCTTGGATTTGCCCGCCCCATCTAGCTATGTATTAGATCAAACTACAATACAAATAGGTACTACGGAAGATTTAACTTTAGCGCAACAATCCCATTTACAAACTCAATTAATGCAATTTCATCCGTGGCGTAAAGGTCCATTTAATTTATTTGGAATCCACATTGATACAGAATGGCGTTCTGATTGGAAATGGCAACGCTTAGAAGCACATATTAGTCCATTAAAAAATCGCTTAGTATTAGATGTGGGCTGTGGCAATGGTTATCATTGTTGGCGCATGCTTGGAGCTGGAGCGCGTGCAGTTATTGGCATTGATCCAACTCTAATTAATGTCATGCAATTTCAGGTGATTAAAAAACTCTATGGCAGCGCACCAATATATTTATTACCTGTAGGAGTGGAACAATTACCCACTGAATTAAAATTATTTGATAGCGTTTTTTCCATGGGAGTGTTGTATCATCGACGTTCACCCATAGATCATTTACTAGAATTAAAAGCTTGTTTAAGAACTGGTGGCGAATTAATCTTGGAAACCTTAGTAATTGCTGGCGAATTAGGAAAAACACTAATACCACCAGCTCGCTATGCTAAAATGCGTAACGTTTGGTTCTTACCTACTACTGCAACCTTAACCAGCTGGATGCAACGCTGTGGATTTAAAAACATCCGAGTAATTGACATTAATCAAACCCAAATAACTGAACAACGAACTACAAAATGGATGCAATTTCATTCTTTACAACAGTTTTTAGACCCTGAAAATTCAAATTTAACTTGTGAGGGTTTACCTGCTCCACAACGCGCAATTATTGTGGCTAATATTTAATTATCATTTTGAAGCTGAGCAATTAATTCTCCAACTTGAACCTTAGTTCCTGCAACACATTCTGGATTCCAAGTTGCGCAATCCTCTTCAAATAAAACTATAATAGTAGAGCCCATATTAAAGCGTCCCATTTCTGCACCTTTTTCTAATACTGGTGCATCAGAAACCGAATATTTCCAACGCTGAATTTCAGTAGTTGTCGGTGGAGTTACTACTCCATGCCACACAGTTTCAATACTGGATACGAAAATTGCCCCTACCAAAATTAATGCCATAGTTCCATGTGAAGTAGCAAATAAACATACTACTCTTTCATTACGCGCAAATAAAACTGGAACACTATTTGCAGTGGCTGCATTCACACTAAATAAACGCCCTGGAATATGAATCATTTCTAGTAACTTACCACTAACTGGCATATGCAAACGATGATAATCTTTCGGAGATAAATAAATGGTATTAAATAAACCATTTTGAAATTTTTCTGCCCACTCTGCATCACCTCCAAGTAAATCTATAGCAGTAAAAGTTTTGCCTTTGGCTTGGAAAATTTCCCCAGCAGTAATTTGTCCAATTTGACTAACTACACCATCAGCTGGACTAACAACCCCATCTTGTAACTCATTTACAGGTCTTACGCCAGCTTTAAGTTCACGCGTAAAAAATGCATTAAAACTAGCATAAGCAGCTAAATCTTGGGTTTTAGCTTCAGCCATATTTACCCCATATATCTTTATGACTTGCTTAATCATCCAATTTTTGAAGCCTGTATGCCGACAATGGGTTAAATAACTCATTAATTTTGATAAAAAATGATGTGGTAACAAATATTGCGGTAAGGTGATAATTAATTCTTTAAGTGACATAAAGTTTCTGAACCATTAAATTGAGTGTTTATGTAATTTTACTTTACATTGATGCACCAACACGCGGACATCATTGATAAATAAATATAATGCTGGAATTAGAAATAAGGTGATTAAAGTAGCAAATAAAATCCCAAATCCAATTGAAATTGCCATGGGAATTAAAATTTTGGCTTGCCTAGACGTTTCTAAAATCATGGGAAATAAACCACAAAAAGTAGTTACAGTGGTAATAAAAATTGGTCTAAAACGTTGAATACTTGCCATTTTAATCACAGAAAATGCTGATTTATCACCTTTTTGTTCCAATTGATTCGCATAATCTATTAAGACTAAGGAGTCATTTACTACAATTCCAGACAAAGCAATAATACCCAACAAACTTAAAATACTCAGGTCATAACCCATTAATACATGCCCCATAATTGCTCCAATTACCCCAAATGGAATACTCATTATCACAATCAAAGGCAAAATATAACTCTGAAATGGAATCGCTAATAGTGCATAAATAACTAAAATAGCCACCACAAAACTAGATTTTAAACTGCCCAAACTATCAGCCATATCAGCTTGTTGACCTTCAAAACTATAATTCAAACCTGGATATTTAGCCAATAAAGTCGGAAATTCATTTTCGGTTAAATCATTAATAATTTCACCAGCTTTACTACGTGGAGATACATCTGCGGTAACTTGTACATTCCGATTGCCATTTCTACGCTTAATCTCGGTATAAGCCCAACCACGTTTAATAGTTACCACTTCAGTTAACGGAATTTCTTTACCATTTGGAGTCCATAATAATAATTCATGAATATTCTGCTCCAAAATTCGTTCATCTTTAGGCAAGCGTACCATTACTTTAATTTCATCACGTCCCCGTTGTTGGCGTAAGACTTCGCTACCATAAAACGCATTCCGAATTTGTCTAGCTACATTAGATGCTGTAAAACCCAAACTTTTACCTTCAGGCAATAAAGTAAAATCTAATTGTTGTTTGCCCTTACTAAAACCGTCATCCACATCTTTAGCAATTGGATAAGCTCGAATAATCTCAGCTAATTCAGAACTTGCCTGCGCTAAAACTTCAATATTGCGATGATTTAATTCCACAGTTAATGCAGCTCCACCACCAGGGCCACCAGCATCAGATTCAAATAAGATTGTATCTAAGCCCATCATAGCACCAGCTTTTTCACGCCATAACTCGCCAAATTCAGCGGTACTCATAATTTTTTCGCGAATTTCAGGATCAGCCACATAAGCTTTAATAGCACCATTATGGCTACCGCCAGATCCAACTTCAGAATACACTCCAATTAATAACTTATCCCCATTTGGAATTTCAGTAGCCAAATCTTGCACAGTATTAATTAAATGATCGGCAATCTTTTGAGTTTTTTCCACCGCAGAACCATATGGCAAACTAAAACTAACGCGAACAAAATCAGATTCAGTTTTGGGAAATACGCTCATGCCCATACGTCCACTTAATGCGTAAGAAAGCACTAAAAATAATATAGCAAAGGCGGTAACTATAACTATATAACGTTGCCTTAAAGCTAAATCTAATACTGGGCCATAACTATTTACCACCCAATTTCTAAATGCATGACTAAAACGTTGCTGTTTTTTATGATACCAACTTTGAAATCCACCTGCTTTAACTGGTTTTAAATGCGCTAAATGATGCGGCAATACAAATAAACTTTCCACTAGTGACAATAAAAATACCGCAGTAATTACTAACGGGATCATGAAAAATATTTTTCCCATCACCCCTGGAATAAATAACAATGGAATAAAAGTAGTTATATTGGTTAAAATACTAAACGTAACTGGTTTAGCCATATCTTGCGCGCCTAAAATTGCCGAATCTAAGGCAGAAAATCCATCTTGGCGATAATGATAAATATTTTCTCCAATGACAATTGCATCATCAACTACAATTCCTAAAGCTACAATAA
>DAOUSJ010000115.1 GCA_030627285.1 Methylococcaceae bacterium
ACACAAATTAAATGCAAACGCATGCTTTAAATGTTTAGAGAAATATTTCAGAATATTACTAGATAAGTGTGTGGTGTCCCCGACAGGAATCGAACCTGTAACCTGCTCCTTAGGAGGGAGCCGCGCTATCCTATTGTGCCACGGAGACATTTTTTGAATGATTATTGTATCAAAATCCAGAGAAAATTGTCTTTTGCAACCTTATCTATCTAAAATTTTCCAAATTTGCTTGCTATAATAAGCACATTTTAATTTCTATTAACTCTGAAGGCGAGATTTTTCATGATTCAAGGTAGTATCGTTGCTCTAGTCACTCCAATGCATCAAGATGGTAGTTTAGACATCCAGAGCTTAAAACAGTTAGTAGAATTTCATATTGAACAAGGTACAAACGCGCTAGTTGCTGTAGGTACTACAGGTGAATCAGCGACCCTAAATGAACAAGAACATTGTTTGGTAATTGCTACAATTGTCAAATGTGTTGCAGGACGGATTCCAGTAATTGCTGGCACTGGCGCAAATTCAACTACCGAAGCTATTAATCTAACTCTAAGCGCGCAACAAGCTGGCGCAGATGCATGTTTATTAGTCACTCCTTATTATAATAAACCTACGCAAACAGGCTTGTTTTTACATCATCAAGCAATTGCCAAAGCAGTCCAAATTCCACAAATCTTATATAATGTTCCAGGGCGTACAGCTTGTGATATGTTGCCTGAAACTATAGCTCGTTTAGCCACAATAGATAATATAATCGGCGTTAAAGAAGCTACTGGCGACTTAAGTAGATTAACTCAAATCCGAGCATTAACTAATTCAGATTTTGCTATTTACAGTGGTGATGATGCCAGTAGTTGTGAATTTTGTTTATTAGGTGGCAATGGTTCAATTAGCGTTACTGGTAATGTAGCCCCCAAATTATTACAACAAATGCTAACGGCAGCGATGCAAGGTGATAAATTTACTGCGAAGACATTAGATAAGAAATTGCAAGCATTACATCAAAACTTATTTGTTGAATCCAATCCTATTCCAGTGAAATGGGCTTTAGCACACATGCAAATGCTTGAAGCTGGAATTAGATTACCGCTAACTTGGTTAGATTCCAAATATTACGCTACTGTAACTACTGCCATGCAACAAGCTGAAATAATATGAAATTAATTCAATTGACCACCAGTGCTATGCTTGGAGTTGGCTTGCTCACAGGCTGTAGCACGATTAAAAATAATTTGCCTGATAAAGAACGCGATTATCAATTTGCTCGTGAAATTGCTCCTTTAAAAATTCCGCCAGATTTAGCCAATAATGCCGTGCAAACTAGAGTGGTATATGAAGAAGTTGAGCCAGAGCCAAAAAACATTTTTGTAATTGCTGATGAACCTGTAGATTTGCCCACAGAAGTTGAACCAGAAGAAGATACCACCACAGAATTTCTTGAACGTCCAAATCCAGCAATTAGTTTAGTGCAACCACATATTGCACGCTTAAATACAGATTTTAATTTAGCTTGGCGCATGGTAAATAAAGCCTTAACTAGAAAAATGTTGGAAGTCACGACTAGAAATCAAACTGAAAAATATTTTCAAGTACAATATGATCCACATGCAAAAGACTTTAAAGATGAAACTGTAGCTGATGAAATAGAATTTTTATTAGGTGAAGCTCCATCACAAGAAAAACCCTATTATATTCAATTAATAAGCCAAGATTTGCATACTGACATTCACATTTTAGATGTGGATAAACAAAAATTAGCTTCAGGTGTAGGATTAGATTTATTGGATTTAATTTACACCACCATTCAAACCGATTTAAACCAAAAAAATTCTGATTAAATCATTGCCAATGTTGGCGCGCTGTTTTAACCCTATACCAATATAAATTATGTTAACACTTCTTGGAACGCCAGCACTATCTGCATTTCGCTTACAACAATTACAGCTAGAAATTCAAAAAATTGCAGCTACAGTTAACGCGATTACAGCGAATTTCATTCATTTTGTCGATGTAAATGCTGATTTAAGCCCTATTGAAAGCAAAAATTTAACCCGTCTATTAGCTTATGGTGATACCGAAGCTATTAATAATAATACTTTACCAGCACAAGTATTGTATGTAATTCCACGGATTGGCACGATTTCACCTTGGTCAAGTAAAGCTACCGAAATTACCCAACGTTGTGGTTTAACTAATATTCTACGTTTAGAACGTGGAGTACAATATAACCTAGTCACTTCAGTAACATTAAATACTGATGAAAAACAACAAATTACAAGTTTAATTCATGATCGCATGACCCAAACTGTGGTCACAGAATTAACTGAATTAAATTTATTTAGTCAACAACAACCCCAAGCATTAACTACTTTTCCAGTTTTATCTCAAGGCGCGCCAGCATTAGAACTCGCAAATACCAACTTGGGTCTAGCTTTATCATCAGAAGAAATTAATTATTTAACCACTCAATTTCAACAATTGCAGCGTGATCCCACTGATGTGGAATTAATGATGTTTGCGCAAGCCAATTCAGAACATTGTCGGCATAAAATTTTTAATGCTGATTGGACTATTGATTCAGTGCCACAAGCTATGAGTTTATTTAGCATGATTAGGCACACAAGCTCCCAAAATCCACACGGAATTTTAACCGCATATAGTGATAATTCCTCAGTGATTAATGGCGCAATGGCACAAGTATTAATTCGCGATCCAAACACGGGTGAATATGCTTATGTGAGTGAAAATGCAGAAATTTTAATGAAAGTTGAAACCCATAATCATCCTACGGCAATTTCACCTTATGCGGGTGCAGCCACTGGTTCTGGTGGTGAAATTCGTGATGAAGCC
>DAOUSJ010000034.1 GCA_030627285.1 Methylococcaceae bacterium
GTAGCAATACAAAAATCCGCCACAAAATTTTCTTGAGTTTGAGGCAACTTATTCCCAGAACTATCGGTTTGTTGATGTAAAATATGCACTGTGTTTGGTTGTAATTTAATCTCAACAACTTGCCGCTGCAAACTAATTAAATTACCAATTCGCATTCCCGCACGCGCTGGTTGACGCATAAAAGCTGTGGCAATCTTATCTATTCCAGCTACTGGTTGTAATAAAGTTGGCTGCCAATAATAACTCATATCATTAAATACTTGTTTACGCCAAATTTTTTCCGCACGTAATAAATCTGCAAATGCAAATGGTTGCCACGGCTCACCAGCTTGATTGCCAGCACCAATAGTATTTGCTTGATAGCCTGCACGTTTTTCAGCTTGATAGACAAATTTTGCATTTAATTTTCCAAATGCTTGACTGAACTTATCCAATAATTGCTCTTGTTCCTCTGCTGACATTTGCGTATCTAAACGGGCAGAATCCGCAGTTCGCAACATTTCAGCTAAATATCCACGTAAATTATGCTTAAATCGCCGCATTTGTACTGGTTTACCCTGATTAAAATCATCACTGCGCACCAAATTTGCCCGTGAAGCAAAAATATAAGTTTGCAATTCCACCTGAAATTTTTTGCAATAATTCAAAGTTGTACGATGATGTGAAGGAATCCTACCAGCTCCAGCTTCAAAATATAAACTACCAGCTCCATCAATTTCATCAAAAGTACAAATTTCTGGCTTACGACCAACTTCTTGATACCAACTATCATTACTGCCATCAGGGCGCACAGTAAAAGCTCGTCCTTTAGCACGTTTATCAGCTTCAAAAATGTGACATTCAAAACCACGCCGCGACAATTCATATGCCGCTGTAAGTCCAGATAAACCTGCGCCAATAATTGCTACTTTTTTACCCGCACCTAAATTTGGATTAATTTCAATTTCATCGGCTAATTTTGCTAATGCAGGTGTGGCCTGCTGACTTAAACCTAAAACGCTCAAAGCTTGCATTAAAGGCATCGAGCCACCTAAAATAGCTAGCCGTTGTAAAACTTCGCGCCGAGTAATTGGTGTTTTCATAATGTGTTAACCTGAGTTTTGAATACCTTTTTGAGGTATGGCTTTAACCACATTTTAACTACAAAAAATATTTTATGCACCCACAGGCTTTAATGATTCAAGGCACGACTTCAGATGCCGGCAAAAGTACGTTAGTTACCGCATTCTGTCGCTATTTTCAACGCCAAAATTACACTGTTGCGCCATTTAAACCCCAAAATATGGCTTTGAATAGTGCTGTAACTGTAGCAGGTGGTGAAATTGGACGCGCTCAAGCAGTGCAGGCCGTGGCTTGTGGAATTTCTGCACATACGGATATGAATCCAATTTTACTTAAACCTCAATCTGATAAAACTGTGCAAGTAATCGTGCAAGGCAAAGTATTGAATCATCAAGATGCGCATACTTATCATGCTTTTAAACCCACAGCTATGCAATATGTCTTAGACTCTTATAATAGATTACAACAACAATATCAAATAGTTATCACTGAAGGTGCAGGCAGTCCAGCTGAAATTAATTTGCGTGCTGGTGACATTGCTAACATGGGTTTTGCTGAAAAGGTAAATTGCCCAGTAATTTTAATTGCTGATATTGATAAAGGCGGAGTTTTTGCACACATTGTTGGCACTTTAGAATTATTATCTGCTACTGAACAACAACGAATTATAGGCTTTGTAATTAACCGTTTTCGGGGCGATAAAACTATTTTAGAATCTGGATTACAATGGTTAGAACAACGCACAGGCAAGCCAGTATTAGCAGTATTACCCTATTTGCCTAAACTTTATTTAGATGCAGAAGATAGTTTAGCAGTTACCAAAGCACCGCAAAAATATGCTCCCAAATTAAATATTGTGGTAATTGCATTGCCTAAAATGAGCAATATTACTGATTTTGATCCCTTGGTGTTGCATCCTGAAATTAAGCTAAAATTTACCCAAATTCCAGAACAAATTAAGCATGCAGATTTAATTATTTTACCTGGCAGTAAATCTGTACGAGCTGATTTTATTTGGCTACAAGATCAAGGTTGGCAAATTAAATTAAACCAACATCTACGTTATGGAGGCAAAGTATTAGGAATTTGTGGCGGCTTTCAAATGCTAGGTCAAGCAATTCACGATCCCGAAGGTTTTGAAGGTTCTAAAGGCTCTAGCCCGACTTTAGGATTTTTAGAACTAGAAACCACTTTGACTAACCAGAAAAAATTATGCCAAGTTGCGGGTAAAATAAATTTAGATCAACAAGTAATTTCTGGGTATGAAATTCATACTGGAGTTAGTACTGGTCTAGCTTTACAACGCCCTTTAATTACTTTAGATAATCAAGTTAATGACGGCGCAATTTCAGCAGATAATTTAATTATTGGCACCTATATTCACGGACTATTTGATTTGGCTAGTGCCTGTAATAGTTTGTTGCAATGGGCTGGTTTAAAAACTCAGAATGCGGTTAATCATAATGATGTACGCGAAGCTGGAATTAATTTAATTACTGACACCCTAGAACAACACTTTGACTTTATCGCCTTAGAACAAGCTCTAATAAAATTTCAGCAACTAGATGCAAAAATTTAATTTCAATTAAAATAAAGTATAATATAGGGCTATTTTTGTTTTCACTGTGGAAAATTATGGACATCAAACTTTCTAATCGAGTTAATGCAGTTAAACCCTCTCCTACCCTAGCTATTATTGCTAGAGCAGCCCAAATGCGTGCCGAAGGCAAAGATATAATTGGCTTAGGTGCTGGCGAACCCAATTTTGATACTCCAGATCATATTAAAGCTGCTGGAATCAATGCTATTAATACTGGTTTAACCAAATATACTGCGGTTGATGGGACTGCAAGTTTAAAACAAGCAATTATAGCTAAATTTAAACAAGATAACGGTTTTGAATATAACGCTAAACAAATTTTAGTTTCATCTGGTGGCAAACAAAGTTTTTTTAATTTAGCTCAAGCCTTATTAAATTCAGGTGATGAGGTAATTATTCCAGCTCCATATTGGGTTTCTTATCCAGATATGGTGTTATTAGCTGAAGGCGTGCCAGTGATAGTTGCTGCTACTCAAGAGCAAGGTTTTAAAATTTCCGCAGCCCAATTAGAAGCGGCAATTACGCCTAAAACACGTTTATTCGTAATTAATAGTCCTTCAAATCCAACTGGCGCGGCATATTCATTAGCTGAATTACAGGCTTTAGCAGCAGTTTTGCAACAACATCCGCAGATTATTATTGCTACTGATGATATGTATGAACATATTTTGTGGCAAAAAAATAGCTTTGTGAATATTCTTAATGCAGCCCCAGAATTATACGACCGCATTATGGTTTTGAATGGAGTCTCCAAAGCTTATTCAATGACTGGTTGGAGAATCGGTTATGCAGCAGGAAATGCGAAATTAATTAAGGCTATGAGCAAAATCCAATCTCAAAGCACTTCAAATCCTTGTTCTATTTCACAAGCCGCAGCTACTGAAGCTTTAACTGGTTCACAAGCTTGTATAGACACGATGATGGTAGCTTTCAAACAACGCCATGATGCAGTGGTAGCTGAATTGAATACTATTGCTGGCGTAGAATGTTTAACTACCGATGGCACTTTTTATGTGTTTCCAAATATTGAAGCTTTAATTGCCAATTTAGATGGGGTTGAAAATGACCTAGATTTTGCTGAATATATGATTGAAAAAGCTGGTGTGGCAATTATCCCAGGTTCAGCTTTTGGTTGTGATGGACATATGCGAATTTCAATTGCTACTAGCATGGAAAATTTAACTAAGGCTTTGGCACGGATTAAAGCTGCAATTTAAACTTAGTATTTTATTAGGTACGTACTGATGCGTACCTATTCAACTTCTCCCAGTGATTAAAAAATATGTTAGATCCACAATTATTTAAAAGCCAGCTAGAGTTTGTCACTGCAGAATTAGCTAGAAGAAATTTTGCTTTTGATGTTGAGAGTTACAAAATTTTGGCGGCTAGACGTAAAACCGCGCAAATTAACAGCCAAGAATTGCAAAGTAAACGTAACTCTGAATCTAAAAAAATTGGCTTATTAAAGGCTAAAGGTGAAGATATTCAACCTTTATTAGCTCAAATTGAAGATTTAGGTGTGCAACTTAAACAAGCTAATGCAGATACTGCTGATTGTGTGGCACAGATGAACGCATTAATGGAAGGCTTGCCAAATATTTTAGATCCAGAAGTTCCAGCTGGGAAAAGTGAAGCGCAAAATTTGCAAGTAAGCACTTGGGGAGTAATTCCTGAATTTGAGTTTCCAGTTCAAGATCATGTGCAATTAGGCGAACAATTAGATGGAATGGATTTTGCTTTAGGAGCAAAAATTGCTAGTGCGCGTTTTGTAGTTTTAAAAGGCAAAATAGCTAGATTGCAACGAGCTTTGATTCAATTTATGTTAGACACTCATGTTGATGTACATGGTTATACAGAAACTTATGTGCCATTTTTAGCCAATGCAGCTAGTTTACGTGGTACAGGTCAATTGCCTAAATTTGCGGCAGATTTATTTAAAACCACTAATGAACCAGATTTATATTTAATCCCTACAGCAGAAGTTCCAGTAACTAATATAGTGCGGGATGTAATTTTAGATGCGAAAACTTTGCCGCTAAAATTCGTGAGCCATACCCCCTGTTTTCGTAGTGAAGCTGGAGCTTATGGGCAAGATGTACGTGGCATGATTCGACAACATCAATTTGAAAAAGTTGAATTAGTCCAAATTGTACGCGCTGAAGATTCTGCGCAAGCACATGCTCAATTAACTGCACATGCAGAAACAATTCTCCAAAAATTAAATTTGCCATATCGTAAAGTCTTGTTATGTGCTGGGGATACTGGTTTTTCTGCGGCTAAAACTTATGATTTGGAAGTTTGGTTACCTGCGCAGGGCAAATATAGAGAAATTTCTTCTTGTAGTAATTTTAAAGATTTTCAAGCTCGTAGAATGCAAGCCCGCTGGCGCAATCCAGCTACTGGAAAACCAGAATTAGTACATACTTTAAATGGTTCTGGTTTAGCTGCTGGCAGAGCTTTAATTGCAGTTTTAGAAAATTATCAAGATGCTCAAGGTAGAATTAATGTGCCTAAAGTATTGCAAGCTTATATGGGTGGCTTAGAAATTATTGAATAAAAAAAACCTCCAAGAATATTACCCCTTGGAGGCTTTTAACTAACAACTGCTGAATTTATAGCAACAGTTTTAAATAAACTGAAGCTTATTTATGTACTTTAAGTTGTACACGACGGTTATGCGCCATGCCTTCATCAGTTTCATTGGTGTCAATTGGTTGAGTAAAACCATAACCACGTGAAGTTAAGGAAGCACTACCACCTGCGCCATTGCTTAAATATGCTTCTACTGAAGCTGCACGACGATCAGATAAAGCCATATTGTAAGCTGCTGAACCACGGCTATCTGTGTGACCTTGAACTTCAATATTTAAGCCAGGATTATTACGAATCACAGTAACAACTTGATCTAAAATACCATAAAATCTTGGTTTAATATCACTTTTGTTGGTGTCAAAATTTACACCTTTAATCACCCAACAACCTTGATAATTCACAGTTGCACCTAATGGTGTACGTGGACATTTATCTCTGCTATTTAATACGCCATCTGAATCATCATCGCCATCTACTGCTGGAGCTGGGGCTTGAGCTACATTTACCGATTGGAAGAATACTCGCTTAACAAAATCTGCCATGCCATCACTAGAAGCAATTTCTGAACCTGAAATACTAAAACCACAAGCAGACAAATCTGAAATGTCATTCATGGTTTTACGACCAACTACATCAGCTTCATTTCCAACCCAAACTGAATAAATACATAATTTATCTCCGTAAGTGGATTTTAAAGCTTGAACCGCTGGAATTGGTGAAGAACTAGTCTCCATACCATCACTAAAAACAATAACTGCGTTTCTACCACTAGAAGCACTTAAGTCACCGTTTGCCATTTCAATTGGAGTTGCAATTGGCGTACCACCAGAAGCACAACTTATCTTATCCAAAGCATTGTTAAAATTAGCTTTAGAATATGCTGTCATTGGCTGCAACAAAGTGCTAAAAATTATGCCATGACACTGACCAAAACCAAAATTACGTAGCCCAGAAGTCAATTTCAAACTAGCTGGAATAGTTTGATTCATACGTTTTAATAACTCTGTTTCCACATCATGCTTAGAACCAGTTCCAATAGCAGAATAAGTATATGGATGATTCATAGAATCGGATGAGTCATGGATAACTAAAAAATTATCGGTTTTTTGTACATATGCACCAGAACGTGTTAAACCACTTAAATCTTTAGCTTGAAAACCTTTAAATGAAGCCGGCGGTGCAGAAACACAACCAGATAAAACTGCAGTTGCTATAGAAGCGGAAATTAATAGAGGTGTTTTCATGAAATTCTCCTTAATAAATAATAGTTGTAATCTAAATTGATATTGTTTTAAGAAATTAAAAACTAAAATCATAAATTCAGTTTAATTATATAGTGTTATTTTGTTAACGTGTTAAAAGATGTTACTTTTTGTATCAGATTTACCATATTTTGTGGTTTTTTATTGACAATAATTATTATAACTAGCTTTTAAATCTCAAGAGGCCATCATGGAAATTGATAATAACCCACCATTATTAAAAAATTTATATCAAATAATTGCCGAACGTTTAAGCAAAAATACTGCAACAAAATTGATTAATTTTGCACAACATTATTTTGCTACTTTAACCCAAGAAGACCTACAAAACTATAGTGTTGAAGACTTATACGGCAGTTTATTATCGCATTGGAAATTAGCTTTAAATTATCATAGAGGTCAACAAAATTTACATATTTACAACCCCAATTTAGCAACACATAATTGGCGTTCTCCACATACAATTATTGATTGTGTAATTGAAGATATGCCATTTTTATTGCAATCAATTTGTATGGAAATTAATCGCCACGGTTTGATTAATCATTTAGTAATTCATCCAATATTTAATTTTAAACGGAACAAAACAGGTGATTTAATTGATATAATCACAGCTACAGAAGATACTGCAAACCATAGTGAATGTTTATTGCATCTTGAAATTGATCGACAAAGTGACCCTAAAATATTACACAATTTACAGCTAAATTTAATTACTGTTTTAACCAAAGTTCGCGCATCCATACAAGACTGGCAAGCTTGTTTATATAAAATCCGCACTGAAATTAAGCAATTTAAACAGCTGGATAATACCGCGATAAATTTTTTACAATGGTTACATGACCAAAACTTTGTTTTTTTAGGTTATCGAGAATATAAATTATTAAAAAATGCAGATAATAGTTATTTCCAAGCTATACCTAGAACCGGCTTAGGAATTTTACGCGACAGTATTACGCCAATTGAAGTGGATAAACAACTACTTTCAAATACCGCCCTAGCACATTTACAAGCAGAAAAATCAGCATTAATTATTACTAAATCTACTGTGAAATCTTGTGTGCATAGAGCAGTATTTATGGATTATATTGGCATCAAACATTATGACGCTCAAGGTAAAATCAATGGTGAAAGTAGATTTTTAGGTTTATATAGTGCCACTGCATATGCAGGTGATTTAAATAAAATTCCTATTATTGCGAATAAACTCCAACAATTGCAACACCAAGCAAATTTTCTACCCAAGTCATATAATGCCCGCGCATTTTTATTCATTTTACACACTTTGCCGCGAGATGAACTCTTTCAAGCACCTCAAGAAAACTTATTTAATTGCGTAACTGGAGTCCTACAATTACAGGAACGCCAACGTGTAAGTGTATTTTTACGTCATGATATTTACGGCAATTTTGTCTCATTATTGATTTTTGTACCCAGAGAAAATTATCACACTGAAGCTAGAAAAAAAATTCAAAGCTTTTTATTAGAGTTTTTTCAAGGTACATCCACAGATTTTAGTGTGCAATTTTCCGAATCAATTTTGGCACGCTTACATTTTATTGTACAAACTCAAGCAACTTATCAGCATGATTATGATGTTAATTTGTTAAAAACAAAAATAATTGAAATCCTCGCGCAATGGCAAGATAAATTACAACATGAGTTACAACAATATTGTGGTGAAACTCAAGGAAATGCCTTATTTTACCGCTATCATGGACGTTTTTCTGGAACTTATAGAGAAAAAGTTACTTCCAGAACTGCGTTATTAGATATTTTACAAATTGAAAAAATGTCTACTGGAACTACCTGTCTGCTATATTCACCTTTAAGTGCAGATCAAACCAGTGAGTTTAGATTTAAATTATTCAATCAAAAGCAACAAGTTTCATTATCCAAAAGCTTGCCATTATTAGAAAATATGGGGGTAATTGTTACCGATGAACAAGCTTATAATTTGCAACAAACTGCTACTACAAACGAAATTTGGATTCATGATTTTGGGCTTAATTATGCTACTACAGCTTATAAATCCACATCCTTAAAATCCCGCTTTGAAACTGCATTCCAACAAATTTGGGCTAATAAGACTGATAATGATTGCTTTAATAAATTAGTTTTTAATGCAGGTATTAATTGGCAAGAAGTTAATTTATTTCGCGCATTAGCAGTATATTTGCATCAAATTGGCATAGTTTTTAGTCAAACATATATTGCTACAACTTTAGCCAAAAATCCTGTAGTAATTAATTTATTATTAGAGTTATTCAAACAGCGTTTTAATCCAATTCAAGTAACCACAACTGAAATTCAACAACAAACAATTATAACTATTCAAACTGCGATTGATGCAGTTGTTATACTGGATGAAGATCGAATTTTGCGCCGCTTATTAAATTTAATCCAAGCCTTGGTACGGACTAATTATTTTAATTTCGCTGTAGATACCCAAGATATAATTTTTTTAGCCCTAAAATTCGACTCTAAATTAATCCATGTACTGCCAGAACCAAAACCTCACCGAGAAATCTTTGTATATTCCTCACGTTTTGAGGGCATTCATTTACGTGGCGGTAAAATTGCTCGCGGTGGTTTGCGTTGGTCAGATCGTAGCGAAGATTTTAGAACTGAAATTTTAGGTTTAATGAAAGCTCAAATGACTAAAAATGCCGTGATTGTACCTACAGGTGCAAAAGGTGGCTTTGTGGTTAAAAGTATAGCTTCCATGACGGATAAAAATCAAATAAACCAAGAGGTTGTAGAATGTTATCAAGTTTTTATTCAAGCTTTATTAAGTTTAACTGACAATCAAACTACCGAGGCTATTATTCCAGCAGCAAATATTCGAGCTTATGACACTGAAGATAGTTATTTGGTAGTCGCAGCAGATAAAGGCACTGCAAGTTTTTCCGATTATGCTAATCAAATTGCGCTACAAAATAAATTTTGGTTAGCGGATGCTTTTGCTTCTGGTGGCTCAGTTGGTTATGACCACAAAGCCATTGGTATTACAGCTCGTGGAGCTTGGGAATCAGTAAAACATCATTTTAATAGCTTAGATATTCAAACTTCTAAACAAGATTTTACTGTAGTTGGAATTGGAGGCATGGCTGGAGATGTATTTGGCAATGGTATGTTATTGTCAGAACATATTTGTTTAGTAGCGGCTTTTAATCACCAAGCAATATTTTTAGATCCGCAACCAAATGCACAACTTAGTTTTCAAGAACGTCAACGCTTATTTAACTTGCCTAAAGCTAGTTGGAGCGATTATGAAGCTAAATTAATTTCTAAAGGTGGCGGAGTTTATGCCAGAAATTTAAAAACTATTATATTAACTCCAGAAATTAAAGCTTGTTTAAAACTTGATGTAGACAAAATCACTCCAGCAAATTTGATTCAAGCAATTTTATCCGCACCAGTAGATTTACTTTGGAATGGTGGCATTGGTACTTATGTAAAAGCGCGCGCAGAAACTCATACTATGGTTGGAGATCATGCAAATGATAATTTACGCATCAATGCCAACCAATTACGTTGCAAGGTAGTAGTTGAAGCTGGAAATTTAGGCTTTACCCAATTGGGACGAATTGAATATGCGCAAAACGGTGGTTATATTAATACTGATTCAATTGACAATGTGGCTGGAGTAGCCTGTTCAGATTATGAAGTGAATATTAAAATATTATTGAATCAATTATTATCCCAAGAAGAATTAACTCAAAAACAACGTGATGCATTATTGAAACATATGACCACAGAAGTTACGGCATTAGTTTTAAAACATAATGTCCTGCAAAATCAAGCAATTAGTTTAATAGTTAACCAGTCAGATGTAAATGTAACCGCAATAATCAATATTATTCAGCTATTGGAACAACAAATACAATTGAGTCGAAATTTAGAATGTATTCCCAGCGATGCAACTTTAAATCAACGACAACCAGCTGGAATTTTGACTTTAAATCGCCCTGAAGCTTCAGTGTTATTAGCTTATAGCAAACAATGGCTTAAACAATTGTTACATAAAAGCTATCATGATTTAGATGCTGCCGTAAGTTCTCAAGCATTACAGGCTTATTTCCCGCAACTTTTGACTAAAAAATATGCTGTAGAAATAAATCAGCATTGTTTACGCATGGAAATTGTAATCAATGTCTTAGTAAACAATTACATAGATAGGATGGGAATTGTAGTGCCATTTGCCTGTTTAGCACCAGAAACTAGTTCATTGGCGGTAATTCTAAATACTTATTATTATGTTGAAGTAAAATTGCAGTTACAACAATTATGGCATCTATTAGATAATCATAATGATTTAGACACAACTAAAACTGCGCATAATTTACGCTGCTTAATTGAAATTGTAATGCAGGCGGTGTTACATCAGCATACGCTTGAACTTGAATCTGCATGGTTTATTGAGACTAAAGCCAAATTTATAACTCCAATTCAAACTTTAATCTCAAATCCAACTTCAGAAACTTTACATCAAGTTAACATAGTATTAACCCAAGCTATTCAAGCAATTCATACTGCTTAAGCTTCTTCGCCAGCACGCACGTCAAATTCAATTTTCCATTTTGAATACGTGCGTTGTGAAATAGCATGTAAAGCTAAAGTTCCAACTTCAGTTACGGCAGCTCGCAAAAGCACTGGAATCACTTCACCAGCTTGATGACCTTCTTCAGGCAAAGTAATTTCAATTTCACTTAATTCCTGTAACTCGTCATCAGTCCAATAATCTAATCTAGTCCCCACTTTATCTTCACGTCTACTATTAGAAGCAAAAAATCTGAACCGCACTGCCTCACCAATAACTAAACCAAATTCATCCGCAGGTAATCCAGCTTCAGTACCCTCTTCCATCCCAAATGGCGCAATACATAAAGCTTCAATCTCTGGTTCTAAACCTGGAATAGCTGGCATCGCACTTTCTACGCCTACATAATAAGAAGCTGCCGTGCCACCTTTAATTCTTACGCCTTTGCCTTTACGTACATGCCCATAATAAGCTGCACCTCTAGCCACGGCTAAATCTAAATCCGCCCCTGCTAATAAACGTGCATGTGGTGCAGATTCAGAATCTAACCAAGTATTTAAGATATTCATTAATCGCTGTGCTAAAACTGGGGCTTTAAAGACTCCACCATTTAATAACACCGCAGTAGGATGTAAAAACTTAGCCTCAGCAGGAACATTAACATCAGTTAATTCTTCCGTAGCCGTTAATTGCTTGGCTAAAAAAGCTGCCAAATGGCGAGTAATTCCAGCATCTTGCGCATAAGGTAAACCAGAAGTTCTAAGACCTGAACGTTTTCTAATTACTGGTCGTTCACTAGCAGTAATTTTAGGTAAAAAGCCTTCAACTAATACATGTCTAACTTCATCTCGAGTTAAATCTGTCCGTAAACTGCCACCAATTAAAGCAGAACCACGATTTGCAATCACTAATGGCACTGAATCCAAACTCATATCATCAAAGAGTTTTTCTTTCGCATCTCTACAACTATGAGTTAAAGCTTGCACTTGCCAAGGTTGTAAACGTTTACCTTGTTTCTCAATTTTCGCCTTGACAGTATATGCCAAAGCTAAATCCATATTATCGCCGCCCAATAAAATGTGATCGCCAACTGCAACCCGAGTTAATTCTAAATTACCCTCTTTTTCTGTAACTGCAATCAAAGATAAATCTGTAGTACCGCCGCCAACATCAGCAACTAAAATCACATCACCAATTTTAACGTGATTCCGCCAATCACCTTCACTATTTTCAATCCAACTATACAAAGCCGCTTGGGGTTCTTCCAATAAAACCGCCCTATCTAAACCCACGGCTTTCGCTGCTTCTACAGTTAATTCACGCGCTGCTGGATCAAACGATGCTGGCACGGTTAAAGTAATATCTTGCTCTGCTAATAATGCATGTGGATATTCTGTATTCCAAGCACTAACTAAATGTTGCAAATACGCATAAGTTGCTTGAAATGGTGAAACTCTGGGAATTTCATCGGGAGCATCTGCTGGCAAAATAGGTTTTTTACAATCAACATCAGCATGTGACAACCAACTTTTAGCACTTGAAACTAAACGAATTGGAGTTTTAGACCCCATATTACGTGCAATATCACCTACTAAAAATTCAGGTTTTTCAGCCCAAGGCAATGAAGTATCCCCAGAAGTTATTTCTGCTTCATGAGCTAAATACATAAACGAAGGTAATTGCAACTTACTTTCCACTTCACCCAAACTGGTTAATTGTGGAATTGATAAAACCCCTTGTACTACTTCATCTTCATTGGTTTGAGTTAAATCCACATGCGATAACACACAATGGGTAGTACCTAAATCTATACCTATAGAAAATTTAGCATTGGAAGTCTTGGTTTCAATTACATTTGCAGTTTCAACCATAGCATCTGTAATAGACTCTTTAGATTTATTTTCTGCTAGCGTAGGCTTTGTCACAGATTCTGACGATGTAATCTGTTCTTTGTTAGCAGGCATAGATTTTGTTGCAAGTTTTGGTTTTATTTCAGATGCAGCAATCTTAGCTTCAGCTGGAATTTTAGTCTTAGCTACATCTGGGGTTTTAGCAGTTGCAGGTTTTTTAGCAACCACAGGTTTTTTTTCTACAGGAGCTTTTGTTTTAGCCACAGGTTTTTTAGGACTTGAATCTACCTTTGTAGCTGTAGATTTTTCATCCTTATCATTCTCTTTAGTCTTTTTACCAATTCCAAATAAACTCATTTTTATAACTCCACTTCAGCAGCAGCAACAATCTTTGCATTATGTCCAGCAGTTAATTTAGGTAATTTAACCTCTTTAACATGCCAGCCTTTATGTACTAAAACTCCAGTAAAAGGAGCATTACCCACAATATTTCCAGTTAAACGTACCCGTTTAGCATTAAAACCTTTAGATAAAGTAATCTTACTACCTTCAGCTTCTGAACGCACAGATTCCAAACTAAAATGTTCCTCAATAATTTTATGACAACCTTCATGTACTACTCGAGCTGCCACCCCAATTTCAGCATCATCATAAATACTAATATCCTCTTTAATAAAATCTATAAATCTAGCTTCTTGTTGCAATAAACTCAATAATTGTAAAGCCGCATCAGGAGTAGATTCTTTTAACACTACAGGCTCAGGCATTGGAGCTGCAACGATTTTTTCTACCTCCACAATTTTTTCAACCTCAACCTCAATAATTTTTTCTACTATTTGAATTTCAGGTTTTGGAATTTCAACTACAGGCACAACTTTTTTCTGAGCTTTAGTTAAACTAACCACCATACCAATTAATAAGATTACTAAAATTAAAGCTAAAATTAATACAGTGCCTGCCAAACAAACATGCCACAAATCAAATGTAGTAGGCTGTAAAGATAAATCAATTTGATACATTGTTTCCATTATTTATTATCCCGCTTGTCTCGCAGCTTCTTGAAACATTAATTCTTGCAACAATTTTCTAGTAGTTTGAATTCGCATTTTTTTTAAATGTCTATCTGCAATAATCGCAGGAACATCAGCCTTTAAATATTTAGTCCGCATTTCAGCTAAAGTTGGCTCACAAGTTTTTATAATTATTTCAGTAGCATTTCTACTATCTTGTTGTTGATACACCGGCTTTTGCATCTCTTGCATTACACAAGCTTTATATTCTTGTTGTGCTTGTTGAATTGTTTTGATTAAAGCCTCTGTAAGGCTAGTACTTTGCCATTCGTTTTTGCTCTCTGTTGCTACAGCATATCCTGAACAAAATAAGAGAATTATGAGTAAAAACTTTTTCATGGACTAGTCTCCATTAAAGATGAAGGAAAATTAAATCGGTTTGAATAGTGAAATTTACACCTATTCAAGCTTAATAATGATGCTAAAAAATTGAATTTTCAAGCCATTTAAAGAATAAATACCTATATTCCTGCAAACTGCATTGTATACTGAACTTAATTCAACCAAATAATCCTATGCTTAATGATTCTTAATTTTAGGTAAACAAATTATGGCATTTGCATTCAAAAACAGTCTTATAAAATATAGTCGTCATAGTATAAATTTCTTAGTGTTATGTATATTAATTTCAAGTTTATGGATGCCATATACACAATCATTAGCAACTAGAATGCGCAATAACTCTTATGATTTTTACCAACGTTTATTACCCAGAACATATGTAGATGCTCCAGTAAAAATAGTTGAAATAGATAATGCTAGTTTAGAAAAAATTGGACAATTTCCTTGGTCTAGACTTAGATTTGCTGAATTAGTAACTAAATTAGAACATTTGGGGGCAAAAGTTATTGCCTTTGATATGTTATTTTCTGAACCTGATCGTACTGCGCCCAAACAATTAATAAATTTATTTGCTGATTATCCTAAATTACAACAGCAATTGCTTAAAGTCCCAGATAATGATGTTTTATTTGCACAAACTATTCAGAAATCTGCAGTTGTTACTAGTTTTATGTTAAAAAAATTTAGTAACCAACATCAATTACCGACTCCAAAAGCAGGTATTATAATTCGCGGCGAAGTACCGTTTAATCAATTAAATTGCTTACAAACTGACACCATTCATTCGCTAGATATATTTGAAACTGCCGCTCAAGGCAATGGCAGTGTTGCTTATTTTACAGATGAAGATGGTGTAATTAGAAATATTCCATTGTTTATTTGCTTACATGATAACTTTTCACCCAACCATTATCGTTTAGCCCCTAGCTTGAGTTTAGAAGCGGTACGCTTATTTAAACAACAACAAAATTACCAAATTAATAGTGATCTAAACACTAGCATTGAATCTATTCAAATGGGATCACAACTTAAGATTCAAACTTCAGCAAATGCGCATCTTTGGTTACATTATACGCCTACACATGGTTCACGCTATATTCCAGCTTGGAAAATACTTTCAAATCAAGTACCTAAACAAGATATTGCAGGAAAAATTATTTTTATTGGAGTCACTGCTAACAATTTATTAGATTTACGCTTTAGCCCTTTTGGTTACAGCATTCCAGGGGTTGAAATTCATGCTCAAGCTTCTGAACAAATGTTACAGAATACTTATTTAGAGACTTTAAGATTTGAAACTTTATGGGACAGTATTTTTTTAATCACAATTGCATGTTTATTTCACTTTTTTAGTCAAAAAATTAATGGTTTAGCATTGTTTTCCTTGCTAATAGCATTAGTAATAACCATACTTAGTTTAGGTACATTTACATTTTTACACTGGCGAGTTTTTATTGACCCAATTATTCCAATCGTTTTTAGCATGGTCTTATTTAGCGTAGATTTCATTCAAAAACAACTACAAACTGAAGCTGAAAAACGTTGGTTACGAATAGCTTTTGGACGCTATATTTCGCCTAATAGAGTTAAACATTTAATTGAACACCCTGACAGTCTAACTTTAGGCGGTGAATACAGAGAATGTAGTTTTGTAATGACAGATTTAGCAGACTTCACAACTTTAATGGAGCAACATCCACCACATGAATGTGTAAGCCTATTAAATAATTACTTAGATGGCATGATTCAAATTGCCTTCCAACATCAAGGTACATTAGATCGGATTGTTGGGGATGCAGTCGCAGTAATTTTTTCAGCTCCTATTGTGCAAATAGATCATCGTCAACAAGCATTAAAATGTGCTTTAGCTATGGATGCTTATGCCTTACAATTTTCTCAACAACAAAATACGCAAGGAGTGCAATTTGGCATTACTCGGATTGGTGTTTGCACTGGCAAAGTATTAATCGGTAATTTTGGTGGGAAAACTATGTTTGATTATCGAGCCTTGGGTGATCCAATTAATACTGCTTCTAGGCTTGAAGGCGCAAATAAATATTTTGGTACTCGAGTTTGTGTGTCTGCGTCTACTTTAGATGGTTGCAATGAATTTAAAGTTCGTCCTATAGGAGATTTGATTTTAAAAGGCAAGTCTAATTTGATCCCAACTTTTGAATTGTTATCTAATGAAGATTATGCAATGGAATCCACCCAAGATTATTTACATGCTTATCAAAAATTAACTCAAAAAAGTCTAGACGCGCTCACATGTTTCCAACAATTAGTTGAAACTTACCCTCATGATAGGTTAAGTTCATATCATTATCAACGCCTAAAAAATCAAGAAATAGGTTCAATTATCCGACTAAAAGACAAATAATGAAATCAATAACTATTCTAGGAATATTGTTTAGTTTATCTACTGGTGCAATTGCTGCTGTGGATCCAGTTGAAAACATAATTGAACAAGTGAAAACTTTAATCCATGCGCAAAAATTAAACCGAGCTTACAATTTATTATTTCCTGTAGCAGATGATTATGCTGGAATAGCCAAATTTGATTATATATATGGAATGTTATTATTAAAATTAAACAAAACCACTAGTGCAACCTTAGTCTTAGAACGCGCTTTAATAATGCAACCAGATGATTTAGCCATCCAAAAAGCTTTAATGCAGGCTTATATAAAATCAAAAGATTTTGCTAGTGCCAAACAATTAGCGTTTAAAATCAAACAACATCCAGAATTTAAACCAGATAAAACCTTTGAAAATATTCAAGATGAGGTCGCGGATTATAACATTTCTGGATTTTTGGGTGCATCTATAGGCTATGATGATAATTTAACTACTGGCCCTAATGAAAACTATATAACTTTACCAAAATATCCAGAATTAGATAAATTATTTGTTGGCACTAATTTGGAACAAGATCAAGATTTTTTTAGCTCTGTAAGTGGGAATTTAAACTTAATGCTACCTTTAACCAAGGATTTTGGCATTACTACGGGCTTGTATGGCAATCGTAGAATTAATAATCAACGCCATGATGAAGATGCTACGGTATTTTCTTATTGGTTAGGTAGTTATTACAAATGGCAACAACATAAATTCGGCTTAAACCTTAGACAGCAAATTATTTGGTTAAGTGATGAACATTATCAAGATCAATATGAATTAGCTGGGGAATGGAGCTATAATTTTACGCCTAATTCAATGTTATCTTTGTATACAGACGCTAAACTTACTCGCTATGTAAATTCTAAAAATCTAAATGCCAATGGCTATACCGTAGGTAGTGTATTTTATCAACAATTTAATAGTTGGTTGAAACCATTATTATCCGCAGAAATTTATGGAGGCGAAGATAAAATTAGTAACCCAGAGTTTCAATATTTAGGTTACGCTAATTTTGGCAGCCGTTTAAGCAGCCGTTTTGTCTTCAGCCCTGATGATATGTTATTTATCAATACTGAATTTCAATATCGCCATTACAAAGCCGACAATCCATTTTTCTTAATTGCTAGAGATGACCAGCGTTATAGTGTTACTGGAAGATATGTACATTATTTTTTGGATAAGCAGCTTTCAGTTGCATTACAAGGCACGTGGCAATTAAATCAATCAGTAATTGAATTGTACGATTATCGGAGAAATTTTGTAACACTTGGCTTGCAGTGGAATTTTTAGGAACAATCATGCATCAATCAAGAGTCTCATCTTTATATTTAATCTGGATAATTTGCTTAAGTCTGCTTAGTTATCCCCAGTTAAGTTTAGCTGCGATTGAAGTTGCAGCCGAAGTTATTTTTGCAAAGGGTAAAGTATATGCTCAAAATTTACAACAACAATTACGCTCATTACAAAAAAAATCCAAACTCTACCAAGGTGACAAAATTGTAACCCATAAAGGCTATGTACAATTACGCTTTAGCGATGGGGGCTTAATTTCATTTTATGATAATACTGAATTTCAAATCACCGAATATCAATTTTCAGAACAAAAACAAGATAAATCTAAAGCATTATTTAAATTTGTAAAAGGTATGTATCGCACAGTTTTAGGGACAATTACTCAAGAACGTTACCAAGTTAAAACTAATATAGCTTCAATTGGCACTCGCGGTACTGAATATAGAGCTATATTGAATGATAAACTCCAAATTGATGTTTTTGAAGGTCTGGTATTAGTCAATAATAAAACTGGGCGTTTTGAAATTCCTGCTGGTCATTCAGCTTTAATTAGCAACCATTTTACCCAACCAATGTTTTTAGAAATAGATCATCGTGGTTATCGAAAACAAAATTCAGCTCCAAAACCTATAAAAGCAATCAAACCATCTAAAAACACACCTCCTCCTCCAAAAAATTCAGATACAGCTCCACCTGAATTTTCAGATGAAGGTCATGAAGCTGAATCTATACCAATGCCAGCACCACCAACGGCAATGTCAGATGATGGCTATGAAGCCTATGAAGATGAATCAATGCCGATGCCAGCACCACCACCAGCATTATCAGATAATGGTTATGAAGAAAATGAAGCCCATGAAGCTGAATCAATGCCAATGCCAGCATTATCAGATGATGGCTATGAAGAAAATGAAGCCCATGAAGCTGAATCAATGCCGATGCCAGCACCACCACCAGCATTATCAGATAATGGTTATGAAGAAAATGAAACTCATGAAGCTGAATCAATGCCAGACCAAGAATCACCATTAAACAATGAAACCTCAACTTATGCAGAAAAATATGAATTTGATAGAGAAGATGATGACGACGACGACAATGATATAGATGTAGCACCACCGCCTGTACGTGAAAAAGAGGCTTTAATACCATCTGTAAATATAAACTCAGAAATTCCCACTATAGAATCTATTTTGAATGGTAGACATGCAGATAAATTTTTACGTGAATACATAAATTCTAGCCAACAAATTGGACATCCTCCAGCACCAAAACCTGCTCCTATTTCTGTACCAAAACCACCGAAACCAGCACCTGTTCCAGTTAAACCAGATTAAAATTTATATTGAACTTTACACCTTAAATAATCATTTTCTTGCCAGCGACCAAAATGGCTAGTTTCAGTACCATTGAAATATGCGGCTTCTAAACGAAAACGTAAATTATCATTAGGTTTATATTGAATTCCAGCCATTAGGGCAAAATCATCAGCAATATTATGCGTAGTAGAAACTACATAAGCCCATTGATGCGATTGTTCTAATTCTAATTGCATTAACACGGTATTCCTAAAGGGTCGCGCTGCTCTAGAGCTAGTATCAACTTTAGTATAATCGGCAGCAGTAACAGTTTCATCTCCAGACCATTGCAAAGTAGCGTTAATATGGTTTAAACCTAGCTCATTTGCCAGTGCAATATCTTGATAACCCAAGCCCCAAGCATAGCGTACAAAATTTTCATCAGTATGCTGATCGCTATGTTGATAAATAGCTTCAGTGTAAAACTGCCAAGCATCAATAACTTTTAAAACTCCAACTGCAATTGAAGTTGCTAATGGATCAATTTTAATGCGTTGATTTTCCAAATTACCTAATTGCAAAGTAGGGTATATGGATGCTCCATGATGCAAATTAGCAAAAAAATCATAACCTGCTCGCATACCTTTATAACTAATTAAATAGCCCACATTTTCAAATCTTACAGGACGATAATAATCTTGAATCTCGTATTGATCTGCTAATGCAGTAAATTCAGGATCCTGAGTATTGCCTAACCAACGTGAATATGCTGATGGCAATAAATTTCGCTCATAAACTGGCATTACTTTTACACTAAAAATATCATCGTTAAAAAAATAATATATGCTAGCTTGCCAAACCCCTATTTTTTCTGCTTGAGTTGGATTAGCTAAATTGTACAAACCAAATCTGTCTACTGGTGAATATAAACTCGCTAAACCTAGTTCCAAATAATCTTTACCCAGTAAAATTTCAAAGTTATCAGCTTCATAACGCAACCAAGCTTGATTAAAATCTACTATTCGTGGTTCAACTGCATTATGCCCAGGATTCCTAAAAACTCCAGAATATGCTTGTTTTTGACTTGAAAACAACGCATATAAATTAAAACCAGTGCTAATAGTGTCACTTAATGCAATGTTGGATTGCATGGAAAATTTCCCTAAACCAGCAATATCATCTGAATCAGCATTAGGGCTACTAGGTTTATTGAAATAGCCAGTTATAGTAGTTTCCAAAGTATATTCAGACTGTTGAAATAATGCTAACCAATTGCTTTCAGCTGCAGTCACAATTGGTAAATAACTAACCATGCAAAGTAAACCAGTTGAAATTATTTTATTAGTCATAATTGCACCTATAACATAACCATTTTAGTTCGTTCCAATAAACGTTGTGCCAGCAACTTACTAATATTATGGTTTAATTTAGCATGTAAACGCGGATAAAAACGCATTGCGGTTTGGGTTTGAGCTTGATTTAATACAATCACACGTAATGGCTCCGTATTTAATGGCACTCTAACCGTAGCAGTTCTGGTTACATCGCCAGCATAACCGGCTTCACCAAAAACTTCACCCCAACTTAAACTGGCAATGCGTTTTTCACAATCAGGTTTTTGAATCAAAATTTCAGTTTGACCTTGTAAAATAATGAATAATTTATCTCCAGTTTCTCCTTGTTGAATAACTGTTTCCCCAGCTTGATATTCTAAAACTTGCGACAATAAAATTACTCGCTTAATTTCAAAACGACTCATGCTTGCAAAGATAATAGATTGAGTTAAAACTTGCTCACCTATATTTAAAGCAACTACATCCCATAAACTTACTAGGCGAATTCGTTTGAATAAAATTGGGGTTAAGATTAAATCCGTTAGCATTGCGACTATCATAGTTAATGCTGACAATAACCCAAACTGAGTAATTACATGAAAATCTGATAATACTAAGGTGCAAAATCCAGCTGCTAAAGATAATGAAGTTGCAATAACTGGTAAGGCTTCAGCACGAATTGCACGCGTAGTAGCAGCATGTTGATCGCCATCTAATCTACATTCTCGGTTATAAGTACTCAAAATATGAATCGTATCATCAATCGCAATTCCAATCGCAATTACGGAAACCAAAGCAGTACCTGCATTTAGCGGAATCCCTAGTAATCCCATAGTACCAAACATAATTATTACTGGAATAATATTCGGAATTAACGCTACTAAACCTGCAGTTATGGAAGAATATAATAACGCCATTAAAATTCCAATAATTAAAATCAAAATCACTAATGAATGCTGCTGGCTAATAAATAAAGTTTCCGCAGCTTGATTTATCATTAAATTTTTGCCAGTTAAATAAAACTTATTTTTATCGCCCAATAATTCATTAACTTGTTGTTTTAATTCAGTTAAATGTTTATTTAAGGCAGCAGAATCAGAAATATTATGCCGCACTAAAAAATTCGCCGTCTTTGCATCACCACTTAAAACTCGTTCTAAATCATGGCGTTGAAATAACATTAAATATTGCTCAATTAAATTTCTGCTATCTGGTAATTTATAAAACTGTGGTTGAGCTTGATGCATTTCACGATTCACTAATTTTAAATAATCTGTCACCACAGTAATATGATCGTATGCACCTTGTTGTTGCATGATTTGTTTAATTAAATCTAATTTATTTAATTCAATTGGATTTTTAAAATCAGTTTTATGGCTTGCATGTACCGTAACAAAAAACAACTGCATGCCGGCTATATTGTCATGCAAAATTTCACTATCAGTAATTAATGCATTCCCAGATTTAAAAAACGACAATGGATCATTACTAGCACTTAATTGGGTGCTAAAAAAACCAAATAACACTACTATAATACTGGTAATAGTAATAACTAAGATTTGATATTTATTGATAATTTTTTCTATACCGCGTACAACGGCAGCGATTAAACCAGTATCAGCATGTAAATTGAAGCTGATTTTGCTGTTTTTAGGTCCAACAAGATTCAATAATAGCGGCAATAATAAAATTGTGGCACATAAATTTGTAAACATGGCAATCGCACTGGCAATCCCAAAATCATGAATCAAACTAATATCACTAGTAGTATTGGATAAAAAACCCACAATAGTAGTAAAAGAAGTTATGAAAATTGGTAAGCCCACATGAATTGCCATGAATCGAATACTGGGAAATCTTTGTTGTGGATTTTGCTTTAGACCTTGTAAATATGCAGCCAACATATGCGTGTCTTCGGTAGAACCAATAACAATTACCAAGGTTGGTAAAATTCCAATTAGTAAATTAATCGGAATATTGAAATACGCTAAAATGCCCGCAGCCCATAAAATACTAATGCCCGCAGTTACTAAAGGTAGCCATACCACCATCCAAGTACGCAACA
>DAOUSJ010000083.1 GCA_030627285.1 Methylococcaceae bacterium
ATTTACTAATTCTTGAGTAGATAATTTTGGTGCGCCAGTTTCACCACTATAATTAAGCAATCTTGGCACGCCATCAGTAAATTTAGCACAAAATAATTCTCTGGTAACCCGATTATTTGAATTTAAACTTAATTTTCCAGTTGCACCCATGAATTCAGATTCACGCAATTTTCCTATGTAATTAATCATTTCAAATGCATCAATTCCCATAGGTAACAAACGTAAATAACTAGGCGATAATTCATACCAATGCTCTTTTAATAAATTTTTCTTTAATGCACCAGTATATACATTATCAAAAATCCATGGAGCATCACAAAAAGTCACTCCATTTAATTTAGTTAATTGATTCTTATCAAAATCACTAGTGTAAGCTTGTGAAGTGGTATACATAGATAAAAAAGTTGTATCTGGATTGGCTTGTAATTGTGAACTTATCAGTGGTGCTTGGGTTGCATTAGCATAAATAAACACCGTATCTGCTGGAGCTGCAGTAGTACTTGCTAATTGTTTAATCACACCACTGAAATTTTTAGTTTTAGTATTATACCCTTGGACATTAACAATTGTACCGCCTAGTTGCTGCCAACTTTTCGTTAAATATCTGGAAATTCGTTGACCTTTAGTGTTATTTGGAACTAGAATCAAAGCATTTTTATGACCATCAAAATGGGCTTTGGTAGCTATTTGTTCAGCATCATCAATCGGACTCAAACCAAATTGATATAAATTAGGATTACTTAAACCTTCAACGTGATTGAGTGATAACACCGGCACTACTAAATTCACCCCATTAACTAAGCGTTTAATATTAGCTTTATCTAAAGGCCCAATAATTATTTTGGCACCATCATTAGCAGCTTGTTGATATAAAGTCGACATACTGGCACGACTAGTATTGTATAATTTTATGGTTGTAGCAGTTTTCCCAAGTTTTGTAGCATTTTTATGCGCTAACTCAAAACCTGCTTTAACCACTTTGGCAGCTTTAGAATAAGCTCCAGATTTAGGTAAAAATAATGCTATTAACGAGGTATCAGCTTTAAATCCAGCTTGATGTTGTTGTGCATAAGCATTTAAAAAAGTAGGGGTTGCAGGGTTATAAGGATGTAATTTACGCCAAGCAGCTAAATTTCTAGTAAAATCATGCTGATCTAATTTAAATATCCGCGCTAAAGACATCCAGCTATTAAGTTTGGGTGCATTTAAAGGTTGCTGTACTTGCAATTGTTCTGCAGATAAAGCACTTAAAGTTTCCAAAATAGTCGTATAATGCTGGTTTAAATCCGCAGGTTTACGTAAATATGAATTCAAATTAATAAAAGCCTCCGCACTTTTTAATGTTTTCCCAGTTAATGAATATGCAAAAGCTAATGATTGATAATAAGTTATTTTAGAATTTGCATCTAACAGCTTAAGATTCATATTCAACAAATAAGATAACGCGATTTCCACACTGCCAGAATTTAAATTAATTTGTGCGTGTAATAATTTAAGATGACTTTGTTGGGGCTTAGTTAATTGACTAACATCAATTAAATTAATCTGCGCTAAAGCTTGCTCAGTATCTCCAGCTTTAATAAATGCTTCTGTAGCTAATAAATTAAATTGATGCTGTTGATTTCCAGATTCTGTTCGCGCTAAAGCTTGATAAATTTTTGCAGCTTGGGAATTTTTCCCTTGTTTAGCATAAGCTTCGGCCTTATTTACTTCAGAACTATTAAAAGCTTGAGTATTCAATGAACAAGCTGAAAATAGTGGCAAACACAGTATGAGTGGGATTAAATAACGTGTATTCATATAACGTACCTTACAAAAAATCATAACTAGGAAAATTAATGTCTAACAACAACTACGGTCAATTATACGTTGTTGCCACACCAATAGGTAATTTAGCAGATTTTAGTTATCGAGCTTTGGAAATTTTACAACAAGTAGATTTAATTGTAGCCGAAGATACTCGCCATACTAAAAAACTATTGCAACACTATGCAATTAGCAATCAATTAATCTCTTTACATCAACATAATGAAGACCAGCAAGCACCAAAATTAATTTTAAAACTTCAACAAGGATTAAACATTGCCTTGGTTTCAGATGCCGGCACACCTTTATTAAGTGATCCTGGAATGCCATTAGTTACATTAGCGCAACAAGCTGAAATTAAAGTAAGTCCAATTCCTGGAGCATGCGCTTTAATTGCCGCCTTATCAGTTGCTGGATTACCAATGAATCGCTTTAGTTTTATGGGTTTTTTAGCTAGAACTAGTCATGCAAGAACAGAGTTTTTTCAACAACAATTACTCCAAGAAGCAACTTGGGGATTTTATGAATCTTGTCATAGAATTGTGGCATGTTTACAAGATATGGCGAAAGTGTTTCCATTAGAACATGAAATTGTCGTTGCTAGAGAATTGACTAAATTACATGAAACTGTAGTCAGAAATAGCTTAAAACAAGTATTATCCCAAGTGATTTCAGACCCAAATATGCAAAAAGGTGAATTTGTGGTTTTAGTGGCTGGGATGAAAATAATAACTAATTCACAACAATTAACTGCTGCACAACTACATATTTTACAAGTGTTATTAAAAGAATGTTCGGTAAAAACTGCGGTAGCGTTAGCAGTTGAAATTACTGGAGCTAAAAAGAAATTACTCTATCAAACTGCTTTGGAGCTTAAATAAGCACTTCCTTGTGCAAAATAAACAATTAAACTTTATGGTACACTTCAGCTCCTTCATCTAAGAATTGCGCAGACTTTTCATCCATGCCTTTTTGAAGAGCTTCTTGTTCTTCAAAACCTTTGTTAGCTGCATATTCACGCACATCTTGGCTGATCTTCATAGAGCAGAAATGCGGGCCACACATGGAACAAAAATGCGCAATTTTGGCTGAATCTTTGGGTAAAGTTTCATCATGAAATTCTCTAGCTTTTTCAGGATCTAAACCAATATTAAATTGATCTTCCCAACGAAATTCAAATCTAGCTTTACTCATCGCATTATCACGCGCTTGCGCTCCAGGATGACCTTTAGCTAAATCAGCTGCATGGGCTGCAACTTTATAAGTAACAATGCCTTCACGCACATCTTCTTTATTCGGCAAGCCTAAATGTTCTTTTTGAGTCACATAACATAACATTGCACAGCCATACCAACCAATATTAGCCGCACCAATCGCAGAAGTAATATGGTCATATCCTGGAGCAATATCAGTGGTTAAAGGTCCTAAAGTATAAAATGGTGCTTCGCCACAATCAGCTAATTGTTTCTCCATATTAATTTTAATCATGTGCAAAGGTACATGCCCAGGCCCTTCAATCATGGTTTGTACATCATGTTTCCAAGCTATTTTAGTTAACTCACCTAGAGTTTCTAATTCTGCAAATTGAGCCGCATCATTGGCATCATAAATAGATCCAGGTCGTAAACCGTCACCTAAAGAAAATGACACATCATAAGCTTTCATGATTTCACAAATTTCTTCAAAATGGGTATATAAAAAACTTTCAGTATGGTGCGCTAAACACCATTTTGCCATTATAGAACCGCCGCGCGAAACAATACCAGTCATGCGTTTAGCAGTCATGGGAATATGGTGTAAACGTACTCCAGCATGAATAGTGAAGTAATCCACACCCTGTTCCGATTGTTCAATTAAGGTATCACGAAAAATTTCCCAAGTTAAATCTTCGGCTTTGCCATCAACTTTTTCTAGTGCTTGATAAATAGGCACAGTTCCAATTGGTACTGGTGAATTACGCAAAATCCATTCACGAGTTTCATGAATGTTTTTTCCAGTGGACAAATCCATAATCGTGTCACCACCCCAACGAATCCCCCACAGCATTTTTTCAACTTCATCTTCAATTGAAGAAGTTACTGCTGAATTGCCTAAATTTCCATTAATTTTTACTAAGAAATTGCGCCCAATAATCATGGGTTCTAATTCAGGATGATTAATATTACATGGAATAATCGCGCGCCCTCTAGCAACTTCAGAACGGACAAATTCAGGAGTAATTTTTGCTGGAATTTCTGCCCCAAATGCATCTCCAGGATGTTGATCCTTGCATAAATCTTGCATTTCTTCCATTTTTTGATTTTCACGCAAAGCAATATATTCCATTTCTGGGGTAATAATACCTTGGCGAGCATAATACATTTGACTTACATTTTTTCCAGCTTTGGCACGACGTGGTTTACGGGTCAATTCAAAGCGTAAATCTGCAGTTTTTGGATCATGCAAACGTTCATGTCCAAATTTAGAACTAGGTCCGTCTAATAATTCTGTGTCATCACGTTCTGAAATCCAAGCATTACGAATTGCAGCTAAACCTTTTTTTAAATCTACTTCTACATTGGGATCAGTATAAACCCCTGAAGTATCGTAAACATATAATGGTGAATTTTTTTCCGTACCAAAATGTGCAGGAGTATCAGATAAAATAATCTTGCGCATGGGAACTTGAATATCCGCTCTTGAACCTTGCACATAAATCTTTTCAGATGCAGGATAAGCATCAATTTTAACACTACTAACTGCAGTGGCAGTGGCGGTAATTTCTTCTAAAACAGCACTCATGCTTTTTTCTCCAACATTAAAAAAACTAAAGCGCGGAAAACTAGTAGGGGCTTTCCTACGCTGGTATTAACCAGTCTCAGGTTCAAAGGGTTTTATCTCAGCTTTAAAATAAAGCACCCCTAGCCATGATTGATCGGTGTGAGTAAATTAATAGATTCAGCTTAAAATTGCAAATAATCTATAATTTTAACGTTTTGGGCCGGTATTTAAAGTTCGAACAGGTTTAGCAGGATTGCCAAAATAAGAGCTATTCGCAGTAGTGTTTTTGGTAATTACAGTTCCCATACCAATAGAACTATTAGTGGCTAGGGTTAAATTATCTTTGACATTCGCGCCTAAACCTAAAGTTGACTGCGCTGCTAAAGTACAATTTCCACCAATTAGAACCCCTACTGAAAGCCAGACTTTTTCCTGAATAACTACACCATGTCCGATATTGCATAAGTTACCAATCACTACATTATCTGCAATTATTGTGGGTTTTAAAGTACCTCTAACAATGACAACTTGTGCGCCAATTTCGACATTATCGCCAATAATCACGCCAGATAAATGTGGAAATCTTAAAACTTCTTGATTGTCTTGAGTTCTATATAAAGCAATGCCATCACAGCCAATCACAGTATTTTCTCGCACAATACTATTGTTGCCAATTACTGTGCCAGATTTAAGCACGCAACCAGCGGCAATTTGAGTATGTTCACCAATAACTACATTAGCTTCTATAATGGCATTAGCATGAATTTTAGCACTAGTGTCAATACCCAAGTTTCTATGTACTGGCAATAAAGCATAAGTTGTTTGTTGTTGTTGAAATACAGCCAATAACTTAATAAATACTGCTCTAGGATCAGCAACCACAACGCAAGTTACAGCTGGAACTTTTGCAGGCAAAATATATATAGCCGCAATATTTTGTGAAATTAACTCTGCATTTTCAGCAAAACATAAACTGTGATTTACTGGATTTCTACCATCTGCAATGCTAATTATTTCAAATTCAGTTGCGATATGTAAACTATAATTAATGTTTAATTGGGTTAAATCTTGTGCCAGTTTTGCAAATGTATATGCTTGTTTAAATTCGATTCCATCCATAATTAACTATATTTTTGTATTCACATAAGCCACAATTGCATTAATATTTTGAATTCCAGCTATGTCTGCATCTGGAATCGTAATTCCAAATTCTTCTTCTAAATTAAATAATAAACCAGATAAATCCAAAGAGTCTACGCCCTGTTCATCTAAGGCTTGATTATGATCTAGCTCTTTAACATCTTCGACAATATTAGCTTCAGCAATAATTTCTAAGATTTTTTCTACACTTACTTTACTCATAATAGCTACCGTTAAAATTGTTCTAAAACTGTTGAAGCCCAAGATAAACCTACCCCAAAACCGCTGAGAAGAATTTTATCTCCCACTTGCAACTTAGCTAAATCCTGACTTAATAATAAAGGAATTGATGACGACACAGTATTTCCATATTGATACATATCAAATACTACCAATGCTGGATCTAAGCCCAAACGTTTAGTAATTGTATCTACAATATATTTGCTGCCTTGATGAAAATACCATTGTTTAATTTGAGTTTTATCTAAATTGAGTTTGCGTAACAAATTAGTCACAGATATTGGTACTTTAGCCGCAGTGAAATTAAATACCGCACGCCCATTCATGCTGAGTTGATTGTTTTCACAAATTAATTTTTTATAATCCGCGCCTTTAGAACCTAAATCAAAACCTACGGCGCATAAATTTGCTTGCTCATCTAATAATGTTACTGTAGCTGCATCACCAAAAATTAAGGCGGTATTTTTATCATTTGGGTCAATAATGTCTGAATATGGATCCGCAGTAAATAACAAACCTTTGGACATTCCTTGTGCTTGCATAAAGGCACTGACTATAGCTAAAGCATATACATAACCAGAGCAGCCCAAAGATATATCAAAACTCGCACAGGTTTCAGCTAAGCCTAAAGCTCCGTGGACAATTGCGGCTGTATGCGGAATTTTTACATCTGGATTTTGGGTTACAACTACACAACATTCAATAGTATCTAAATCAATTTCAATGCGTTGCTTTAAATCTTCCATAGCTTGCACACATAAATCTGAAGCAGTTTCATGCGGCTGTTTTTGTGCGCGTTTCAATACCCCAATTTTATCGCGTAAAAATGCTTCATTAGTAGCAAACTTATCCAATAAATCCACATTAGATTTTTTGGTAGCAGGAATATAACAACCTATTTGGGCTATGCCTATCATAATTATGGCTTCACTAAAGTAAAATACACGCTACCTATAATTGCACCATTGAGTAAAATATTACTCTTGGTCAAACGAAAATTAAAATTCTTCACTAATTTAACCGTTATTAAAGCATCATTCTGGATCACATGGGTTTGTTCTAAACGGGTAAAATACCACTTGCCTTGTGCTTCAGGAAATAAATGTTGGAATAAATATTTATTCATCGCCACAAAATTTTCACAGATAGTAAAACCTGTGATTGCCTGCAAACTAATCTGTTGCTGAGCTAAATCTAACTGAGTATGTTGAATAATTTGGCTTTCATCATATTCATAACGACACTGAATAAGTTCACCATTTTCAACTAATTGAATTTCAGTTGGTACTTGATCCAATTTACAACGCAGTTTAACTTTAGCCGCAGCCGATTTATGCCCAATAATTAAGGCTAAATTAGTCGAGACAATGCCATTGAATTTCAAATCAATTGCCGTTAATGCTAGCGAATCAAAATGGGCAAATAATTTTGCTACAATATCAGGGCCTTGAACATAATTACGTTGTCCTTTAAAACAAAAATTTAAGTTAGGGTGAGTTTTCAAGATTCTGCCTCTGTGAACGTAATAGCTTTAGTTCTAATCAAAAATTTACAACGCGCACGTTGAATAGCTAACTCAAAATTTAACATCGCTTCATCATTTACTGAACCAGCAAATATACGTTTACCAATTTGCATAAATTTTGTATACATTGCAGGATTTTTATGTAATTCCACAATTTTATGTGTAATCTTTTCTATACTTTCAAACTGCAATTCATATGGCACATATTTTATACAATCACCAAAATTAAAAACTAGTGCAACACAATTATATTCAATTGCAATTGAAGGTGATCTGCCACC
>DAOUSJ010000064.1 GCA_030627285.1 Methylococcaceae bacterium
ATACCATTGGTTCTTGTAAAGCTTGATATTTGGCTTGATTAATAATTAGCAATATAGCTTGAATTCCTAGACTTAATAGTACGCAAAACCATGCTCGTTGAAATACAATTAATAATATGCCAAATATTACTAACATGCTGCCACTATGAATTATAAGACCAGAGTATTGTCGAGATTTAAAATTTATTTTAGGTCTAATTAATAGATGTTCTAAAATAAAACTCAGTCCTAATAAGCCACAAAAAATAATAATTGTTGTCATATTATTAACGTTTGTTTGCACCGTATTTAAGTTGGCTTAAAATCCAAGTTGCAGGTCTATCTGGTAATAAGGCTAATAATTGCATGCCAATATTGAGTGGAAATGGAAAGCTAATACAGGCTTTATTTTTTGCTAAACCAGCACTAATTAATTCCGCAGCTTTTTCTGGAGTCAGCATAAATAATTTTGGCCCTGGAAAAGCTGCACTAAGATTAGATTTCACAAAGCCAGAACATATAACTGAAACTTTAATTTTATCTGGTGCTAATGCTCCACGTAATGCTTCAGTATATGCTTTTACTGCGGCTTTACTAGCGCAATAACTAGGTGTAACTGGCATACCTCGATAAGCTGCTAAAGAACTCATACAAGCTATTTGTCCTTGTTGACGTTGTTGCATAGGCCTTATTAATGGATATACCGTATTAATTACTCCGTATAAATTAATATCTAAAATTTGACAAGTTCCAGCCCAAGTTTCAACGTTATCTGCTTGAATACTATTGGTTATCCCTGCATTTGCAATCACTAAATCAACTGGATGAGCATCATCAAAATCTAATAACCATTTAGCAATAATTTCAGATTCAGAAACATCTAACAGCCCTAAATGTACTTGCGCTCCCTGTTGAATACAATCATCCGCTATTGCTTGTAAACGTTCAGAATTTCTAGCAATTAAACCTAAGGTAATGCCAACTCCAGCATATTTTTTCGCTAAAGCTGCTCCAATACCATTACTAGCACCAGTGATTATAATATTTTTTGGTGATGACATAAAACTACCCATTTAATAAGCGTGGAAGTGAATTTTTTACTGCCATTTGAATACCTTTATTAGTATAAAAATTGCCATTAATTTGGGTTTTATGAATCAAAATTTGTCTAAATTGGTTAACTAAATTTTGATTCGGTGCTTCAGGGTTCTGCCAAAAATTATCTAAGCGTCCTTGAAAAGTTAAGCCTGATAAATCATAAATAGCTTTTCCAAGCGTAAATACTGGAGTTTTATGTAACAACGCAGTAATACCTACAGTACTATTAATCGTAACTATGCCTTGTGAATGTTGCAATAAAGTAGTTAAATCACCGCCATCAATATAAAGAATTCTATGGGTTAACTTTAAACCTAACGCCAAACGTTTAATTTGCTGCGCATAATTGATTATACCAATATCTAAAGGGTGGTTCTTGAATATTAGCATTGCATCTTCAGGCGCATGCTCTGCAAAAGATTTTAACACCAAGTTAATTGCTTCTTGAATATTCTTAAATGGCGAGTGATAGCGAATTTGAGCGTCATAATGAATTTGTAATGGAAATAAAAAAAACTTACTTTTGTTTTCCAGTAAATTTTGAATAATTTTCTGCGCCTGTGGTTCATATAGTAATTTTTGAATTGGCAAACGCTTAATCCAACCAAAATATTCTATAAAAGGGCTTTGAGGTCTATGTAATTGATAATTAGAAAATTTATATTGACATAAATATCTAAAAAAATTATATTTCAAATCATGCCAAAAACGAATATATTGTGAATAATCAGTATCTAAAGCTATAGATTTTAATGGTAATTGCGGTGATCGTTGTTGATAATAAGCAGAATTTTTAGCTAATAATGAATATCCATTTACTCCATTAGCTTCCAGAGTTAACCAATTTGGACGTAAATAACCCTCTTCAAACACCCAAATCCGTAAATTTTTTTGATGTGCCATTTCTACCGCAGATCTATGTACTGGACGAGTATCGCCAAATAAAATAATATCAGTAAATTTATGTTCTTGATGTTTATAATCTAAAAATTCTTCAAGTTCATTAATAGGTTCAGTAAAATTCCAAGTATTTTCTTTGTGTGACCAATAATAACAATCTCCACCACAAAAATTAATCCGTGATACTAAAGACTGAGGTTTAAGTGCTTGTGCTAATTGATTAAAAAAAGGACTTGCAACCCCTTGTAGAAATAAAAAATGTCTATCAGGCATTGGATTAAATATTTAAAATAAACAATTTTGCATTATCGCATTGCCTGATTAAGATACACAATAACTATAATTCCAAATCACAGTTTTAATAATTAACTACACCAGTAGCATCAAAAATAAACTATATTATCTGTGTATAAAATTCCAAAATAATCAAAACTCTTGTAAAATAATCTCAGCTTAAATAATTTTACTACATCTTATTGCATATAAATGCAAGGATTAACATCATGAAATCTACAAATCCAAGCTTACAAGCCGAATCAGGGCTAATAAGTGGCCACAAAGTATTAAGAAATACTTATTTATTGTTATCTATGACCTTGATCTTCAGTGGTCTAATGGCAGCAGTATCAATGTGGTTAAATTTGCCGCCATTTGGCATGATAATTACTTTAGTAGGCTATTTTGGTTTACTATTTTTAACTACTAAATTTAGTGATAGTGCATTAGGTTTAGTCTTTGTATTCATTTTCACCGGCTTTATGGGCTTAACTTTAGGGCCAATTTTAAATGCCTACTTAACATTTTTACCCAATGGAGCCGCAGTAATCACCACTGCATTAGCTGGTACTGGAGTAATTTTCTTAGGTTTATCAGCTTATGCTTTAATCTCTCAAAAAGATTTCAGCTTTATGGGCGGCTTTTTAATGGTAGGCATATTGGTTGCATTTTTAGCGGGTTTAGGCGCAATATTTTTTGCAATTCCAGCCTTATCATTAGCTGTATCTGCAATGTTCATTTTATTGATGTCTGGCATGATCTTATACCAAACTAGTGAAATTTTACACGGCGGAGAAACAAATTATATTTTAGCCACTATTTCACTATATATTGCCATTTACAATTTATTCCTAAGCTTATTGCACATTTTAGGTGCATTAAGTGGTGATGACTAAACATCCTGCAATTGAATTCCAAAACCCAATCATGCTGGTTGGGTTTTTTTATGTGTGCATATTATTATCTGGCTGTTTAAAAGCTACTGACCCAGAAGATGTGACTAAAAAATTTTGGCTGGCAATTTCAGAAAACAACTTATCTAATGCCCAAAAAAATTGCCTACAAGCCAAAAAATTTAGTTTAGATCAAACCTTGCACAATTTACGTTTGCAAACTGGCAAAGTAATAATTAATTATGATTATGCGACTGTAGAAACTAGTTTACAATTCCAAGATGTTGGGAATAAATTAAATTTTAAAACTTATTTGCAACGTGAAGCTAAAACCGATCATTGGAAAGTAGATTATAAAAAAACTATGGCTTTAAAATCCTCATCGCAACTTAAAGCATTAATTCCAATGCTAAAAACACTAATAGATTCAACCATAACACCTAAATTAAAATCTATTTGGAATAAAATAACTCAAGCAATAACCAAACAAATAAACAAACTCAAACATAAATGGTTGTAAAATTAAGTATTTAAAGCATCTTGCAAACGTCGCCAACAAAAACTTGCACCTGGATCAGTTTTGCGTTTAGGTGCAATATCACTATGTCCAGTAATAGTATGCAAATTTAACTGCGAATAAGTTGCGCACAACAATTTAACTAGCTGAGTTAATTGTTGATATTGCACATCTGTGTAAGCAATAGTTTCTTCACCTTCTAACTCAATTCCAATCGAAAAATCATTACATGCAGTTCTACCTTGATATTCAGAAACTCCTGCATGCCAAGCTCGATGATTAAAACCTACATACTGAATTATTTCCCCTGTACGACGAATTAAAATATGCGCTGAAACTTGCAATTTATGGATTGTAATAAATGATGGATCTGCTTGGGCTGAAAGTTGATTGCAAAATAATTGACTAATATATTCACCGCAAAATTTTCCAACTGGCAAGCTAATGCAATGTAGCACAATTAAACTAATATCATTAGGATCAGGGCGCAAACTATAATTTGGTGAAGGAATATGTTGCGTCTCGGTAAGCCAATGCTGCTGAATTTGCATATATTACTAACAGATAATGTTAAAATTAAGAGTTTAGCACAAATTAATCTGGACGTATGAATCACGTAAACGCAGAACAAATAACTCAATTTTTACATGAAGATTTAGGTACTGGTGATCTTACCGCTGCATTAATTCCTGCAAGCGCACACACCCAAGCCCAAGTTATTACCCGTGAAGCCATGATTGTATGCGGACAGGCTTGGTTTAATGCTGTATTTACACACTTAAATCCTGCGATTGAAATTATTTGGCAAGTAGAAGAAGCTGCTTATGTACCTGCCGACACATGTTTATGTAAATTAAGTGGCAATACTAGAGCAATTTTGTCAGGTGAACGCACTGCACTAAATATTTTACAAACCTTATCCGCCACCGCCACTACTACTAAATTATATGTAGATGCAATCCAAGCTAGCAGCTGTAAAATTTTAGATACCCGCAAAACTATTCCTGGATTACGCCAAGCCCAAAAATATGCAGTGACTTGTGGTGGTGGAGTAAATCATCGACATGGTTTGTATGATGCAGTTTTAATCAAAGAAAATCACATTGCTAGTACTGGTTCAATTGCCCAAGCGATTCAAATTGCACGCTCACAATCGCCAAATTTTGTAGAAGTTGAAGTGGAAAATTTGCATGAATTAGAACAAGCTTTAGCCGCTCAAGCAGATAGAATTTTATTAGATAATTTTTCTATTAGTATGTTACGTAAAGCAGTCAAATTAAATTCAACCGAAATTCCATTAGAGGCTTCTGGTGATATAAATTTGGCAAATATTAACAGCATTGCTGCTACTGGAGTAGATTTTATTGCTATTGGTGCTTTAACTAAAAACTTGCAAGCAATCAATTTATCCTTGCAAATTATTCCTTAGATATTTGCCAATAACGTTGATATTGTTGCCTATAAGTATTAATTTCCAAGCCTTGTGTATCACTAAGCACAGTGATAGCACCAGTATTAGCTGTAATTAACCATTGAATGTTTTGTCGCTGATAACGCCTTAAAACTTTTGCATGTGGAAATTTAAATTTATTTTTATAACCAGCTGGAATTAACGCCCATTCTGGTGCTACTTGACGTAAAAATTCCATACTGGAAGAAGTTTTACTGCCATGATGTGGTGCAATTAAAATTGTACTTGCAAGTTGTGCTGCTTGAGTTTGGACTAATAATTTTTCGGCAGGTGCTTCAATGTCACCAGTTAATAAAATACTAGCATTGGCAGTAGAAATTTTTAAAACACAGGAATTATTATTGCGTTTTGAAAATTTTTTACTCGGTGCTAGCATTTGAAATAAAACTCCATCCCAACGCCATGTTTGCCCATTTGCACAAGCTATAGGATTATATTGCGCTAATTTTTCCAAAGCGCTGGTATAAATTTGTTGCACTGGCAACCCTGAAATTAAAGCTTCAGCACCACCAATATGGTCATTATCCGCATGACTAATAATTAACATGTCCAACTTGCTTACACCTTCTGCACGTAAAAATGGCAATAAAACCATTTTGCCAATATTAAAACTATTTCCATGCCGTACTCCAGTATCAAAAACTAAAGTATGTTGCGCAGTTTGCACTACTGTGGCTAAACCCTGCCCAACGTCTAACAAAGTTAATTTAAAATTATTTGGCGGAATTTTTTCATTAGAATTCAATAATATCGGCAACATAAATATTCCTGCTAACCAACGTGCAGGCACTCCTTTTGGAGCTAAAACCAAACCAATGCCAATTGCAGCTAATAATACTGTAGTTATATCTGCAGTATGTTGCCAATATGCAAACGGTAATTGATTGATTTTATTCAAGATAAATTCTAGCCATGTAAGCAATTTTGCAGTTATATTTAATAATTGTGTTGCTAATGCTGGAAAAATAAATAGGTTAACCACTGCAAGTAAGATTAATGGCACGATGATTAAACTTACTATCGGAACAGCAATAAAATTGGCAATTGGTGCTGATATTGAGACAGTTTGAAATTGAAATAACAATATTGGAGCAAGTCCAAATGCAGTTATTAAATGAATTTTACTGCTTAAAATAAATTTATTAGATGTGTGTAAGCGTTGAGACTGAGTGTATAAAATTAACCCTACGGCAGTAAATGATAGCCAAAAGCCAGCATTTAATACTACTAATGGATTAATTAATAAAATAATTAGCAATGCTAATGCAAACCGATGACTGATTTTTAGATGGCGTTGATAAATTAAACTTAACATGCCACAAATTAACATTATTACGGCTCTTTGGGTGGAAATAGCCCAACCTGCTAAGGATGCATAAATAATGCTCACGCTGAATGCGGTAATAATGCCAACATTAATTGCAGATAGTTGCAAAATTCCTGTGCGTAACCAAATAAAATTTCCAATCCAATATGCAAACCCAGCAATTAAACCAATATGCAAGCCTGAAATTGCTAATAAATGTACTGTGCCAGTTTGTCGATATAAATTCCATTGAGATTCACTAATTTGCTTCCTAACTCCAATAGCCAAGGCTTTAATAATTCCTAATTGCGCACTATCGGCTAAATATATATCTAAACGTTGGGAAATATTTTGTCGCCAAAAATTAATAAATTCCGCAGTATGAAAATCCGCCAATAACTTAGCCGCAGGTTTATTTCTCACATAACCAGTTGCACCAATTCCTTGTGTGAATAAATAACCTTCATAATCAAAAGTATGTGGGTTTAACATTCCATGTGGACGTTTTAATTTCACTGTTAATTGCCACACTTGCCCAGCATGCAATTGTTGTTGAGTTTGATACCAATTTAAGCGTAATTTTTTTGGGATTCCAGATAATTTTTTATGCAAAATAAAATCAAATCTCCAATACAAAGAATTTTTAATTGGAATCCCACTAATATAACCAGTAACTTCAATAGGTACAGATTCATATTCGGCCGCTAATGGCATTGATGCAACATAGTGAGCATAAGCAATTGCCCACAGTAATCCTAAAATAACACTCAAAGCGTAATAATAAGCTTTCCATCCACACAAACCAGCAATACCAATTAATACAGCTACAATTAATATACTTGGCAGTATGGAACTATATTGAAATATAGCAATCCCAATCAAAAAGCAGAATACTTTTAATAGCATACATTACTCATGTTAGTTTAATTACCCGCATAATACGTGAACTAAGTATTTATTAAAGTTAAAAACCTGCTACACTCATTTCCTTTGACTTAAAGTTGTGCGTGATGCCCAAAAGAATTTTAAAAAAATATTTTCCTGATCCTGAAAAATTAAAACAACAAAAAAATCTTCAGTTTTTAGGTAGTCGTTTGCATGAACCAAATTTATGGTTCTTAAATCGCACTTCAGTTTCAACTGCATTCGCCATTGGCTTATTAGTTGCTTGGGTACCATCTCCTGGGCAAATGGTAATTGCCGCAGTATTTGCATTATATTTGCGCGCTAACTTAGCTATTTCAGTAGCATTAGTTTGGATCACCAATCCATTAACTATGCCACCAATGTTTTATTTTGCCTATGTAATAGGTTTGCAATTATTAGGACGTACACTACCAGCAGCTGATTTTAATTTTTCAGTTGATGAAATTTTAGCTGGGATGAGTGAAATTTGGGAACCTTTTTTATTAGGTTGTTTGGTGTTAGGGATTATTTCAGCTAGTATAGGTTATATAGGAATTCGCTTATTTTGGCGTTATAGCATTATTAAACGCTGGAAAAACCGAAAAAAATCAACCTGAAGCATATTCAAATTTATCGCTATTATGGAACCCCAATTTAAAACTATTGGTATTCTTGCAAAAACAAATCACCCTAATATAAATAATGTTTTAACTATATTATTGAATTTTTTGCAACAACAACAACTTAAAATTGTTATTACCGAAAAAATTGCTGAATGCATTCAAACTAACTCCACGCATGTAGCTTCATTAGAAGAAATCGGGAGTATATGTGATTTAATTATTTCGGTAGGCGGAGATGGAACATTTTTAGCGGCTGCACATGCTAGTGTACAAGCTCAAATACCTTTGGTAGGCATAAATTTAGGTCAAGTAGGTTTTTTAGTAGATATTTACCCACAAGAATTATGTGAAAAATTACAAGAAATATTATTCGGTAAATATAATTTAGAAACCAGATTTTTATTACAAGTCCAAATTGTACGCAATCAACAAATTATTAAACAAGAACACGCCTTAAATGAAGTAGTAATTCATCGTTGGATTACACCTAGCATGATTGAAATTAGCACTTATATTAATGGGCAACTTTTAAATACTCAACGTTCAGATGGCTTAATTATTGCTACACCTACTGGATCTACCGCTTATTCATTATCAGCAGGAGGGCCAATTTTACATCCCACTCTTAATGCTATGGTGCTAGTGCCGTTAAATCCACATACATTTTCTAATCGTCCAATTGTAATTGATAGTTCCGCGCAAATAGAAATTAGATTTGGGCAAACTCGACAAATTAATGCCTTAATTAGTTGCGATCATTTAGAAATTCCACAAGTTTTAATGAGTGATCATATATTGATTAAAAAATATGATACTCCAATTAAAATTTTACACCCACAAGGACACGATTTTTTTTATACACTCCGAAAAAAATTAAATTGGAGTGTTAACAATAACTTACCGTAATTATTTTATTTTCATAGGACGCATGAATGAGTACAAATGAAACCCAAACCCTAACAGTTGATGAAGCAGGCAAAATAAATGCTTATTGGCGCGCAGCAAATTATTTATCTGTTGGGCAAATTTATTTACTTAATAATCCATTATTACGTGAACCATTAACTTTGGAACATGTAAAACCACGTTTACTAGGACATTGGGGAACCACGCCAGGGTTAAATTTTATTTACGTACATATGAATCGAGTCATTAAAAAATATGACTTAAATTCTATTTACATTGCTGGCCCTGGGCATGGTGGCCCTGGAGTTGTTGCCAACACTTGGCTAGAAGGCACTTACAGCGAATACTACCCGAATATCTCTGAAGATGCAGAAGGTATGCGACGGTTATTTAAACAATTTAGTTTTCCAGGTGGAATTCCTAGCCATGTTGCCCCTGAAACTCCAGGATCTATTCATGAAGGTGGTGAATTAGGCTATGCACTGTCTCATGCTTATGGTTCGGTATTTGATAATCCTAAGTTAATCACTTGTTGCGTAGTTGGTGATGGTGAAGCTGAAACTGGCCCATTAGCTACATCTTGGCATTCAAATAAATTCATTAACCCAATTTCAGATGGTGCAGTTTTACCTATTCTGCATTTGAACGGTTATAAAATCGCGAATCCAACTTTATTGGCACGAATTCCTAAATCAGAATTAGAAGCATTATTTATTGGTTATGGTTACAAACCTTATTTTGTAGAAGGTAGTGATCCTGAATTAATGCATCAAAAAATGGCAACAACTTTGGATATTGTGATTGAAGAAATTCATAACATCCAAAATCAAGCCCGAGAATCAGGTAACGCCAAACGTCCACAATGGCCAATGATTATTTTGCGTTCACCTAAGGGATGGACTGGGCCTAAAACAGTTAACGGTTTGAAAACTGAAGACTTTTGGCGTTCACATCAAGTACCATTTTCTGGAGTACGTGAAAATCCAGAACATTTAAAATTATTGGAAGAATGGTTACAAAGTTACGTTCCTGAAGAATTATTTGATGCAAATGGGACTTTATTACCTGAATTAGCTGCATTAGCACCTACAGGCACACAGCGTATGAGTGCAAACCCACATACAAATGGTGGTTTGTTACTAAATAAATTACGGATGCCAAATTTTGCTGATTATGCAGTTGACGTACCTACTCCAGGTGCTACTATTGCTGAAGCTACTCGAGTTCAAGGTGAATTTTTACGTGACATCTTGAAATTAAATGCCGATAAACAAAATTTTCGCTTATTTGGCCCTGATGAAACTGCATCTAATCGTTGGAGTGCTACTTTTGAAGCCACTGATAGACGTTGGATGGATGATACTATTCCTGAAGACGACCATTTAGGCGCAGACGGTCGGGTAATGGAAATTTTATCTGAACACACTTGTCAAGGTTGGTTAGAAGGTTACTTACTTACAGGTAGACATGGTTTTTTCAATTGTTATGAAGCTTTTATTCATATTATTGATTCCATGTTTAATCAACATGCAAAATGGTTAAAAACTACTAGTCAAGATATTGAATGGCGTAGACCAATTGCATCATTAAATTACTTATTATCGTCACATGTATGGCGACAAGATCATAATGGTTTTTCACATCAAGATCCTGGTTTTATTGACCATGTAGTAAATAAAAAATCCGAAATCATTCGAGTTTATTTACCTGCTGATGCTAACACATTATTATCAGTCACCGATCATTGTTTACGTAGCCGTAACTATATCAATGTTATTGTAGCTGGCAAACAACCTGCCGAACAATGGTTAGATATGGATGCAGCAATTAAACATTGCACTAGCGGTTTAGGCATTTGGGATTGGGCGAGCAGCGATTTAGACACAGGTGAACCTGATGTAGTAATGGCTTGTGCTGGTGATGTGCCTACTTTAGAAACTTTGGCGGCAGTTAAATTATTGCGTGAATTCCTACCAGAGCTAAAAATAAGAGTAGTTAATGTAGTAGATTTAATGACCTTAATGCCTAAAGAAGAGCATCCACATGGTCTAAACAATCGTAGTTTTAATGATATTTTCACTACTGACAAGCCAATAATTTTTGCTTACCACGGTTATCCATGGTTGATTCATCGCTTAACTTATAGACGTGATAATCATCAAAATTTACATGTTCGTGGCTATAAAGAAGAAGGTACTACTTCAACCCCATTCGATATGGTGGTTATGAATGAATTAGATAGATTTCATTTGGTTATGGATGTTATTGATCGAGTGCCAGCATTACGTCAACGTGCAGCTTACGTTAAACAATTAATGCAAAATAAATTAGTCGATCATAATCGTTATGTACGTCAATATGGTGAAGATATGCCTGAAATTAGAAATTGGAAATGGCAGGATTAAAGCTATTTTGTTAGTTAAATAATACATTGTTGGAAGGTCGATACTTATTTGGCTTTCCATTGGTATAAAGTTCATCCAAAGACTAATAAACTATGAAAATTCTCGTTATTAACTCTGGCAGTTCCTCACTTAAATACAATCTATTCCAATTTCCAGAAAAAATCAGTTTACTAAATGGTTTATTTGAAAAAATTGG
>DAOUSJ010000090.1 GCA_030627285.1 Methylococcaceae bacterium
TGTGCGATTGACGCGTCAATTTTTTCGATTAAGGCGTTTAATTGCTCAGTCGGTTGCTGTCCTTTTTGATAAAGACTTCGCAGACGATTATATTGAGATTTTAAACGGTGACGGTCTTTAGTAAGACAACGGGTGAGTTTTTTTGAGTGTTGTTTGAGGTGTTCAAGTGAAAGCATGCACAAAATGTATTTAAAAATTAAGATTATACTGGAAATTCAGCAGTTATTATTTAGAATAATATATATTAAATCATTAGATTTTTTTGGATCAAATTAGATTAATTAAGTTTAAATCCTGCCGTTTATAGATGATAAAATGTTATTATTTAAACATCCTTAAATTATAGACAACATTAGTAATTATGTTATTTTCAACGGAAATTTTAGGGTATATTGCCGCATTTTGCACTACTGTAGCTTTTTTACCCCAAGCAATATTAACTATTCGCACCAATGATACGGAATCACTTTCATTTGGAATGTATGGTTTGTTTACTGTAGGTGTATTATTATGGTTAATATATGGAATTCAAAAACATGATTCAGCTTTAATTTGGGCAAATTCGATTACATTAATTTTAGCAACTACAATTTTATCTGTTAAGATTAAAAATACCCTCAAAAAATATTTAGCACTAAAAAAACTTTAATTTTTAATAGGAATAGTCATGTATGCACTATGGCAACAAATAATTACCTTGGGTATTGATTCAACTCAAGAAGAGTTTTTAGTTAAACATATTAAACTACTAAATATTCTGGCAATTTTTAGTGGCTTTTTTTCATTATTATATATCTGTATAGAAATACCATATTATCCATTAACTAAGGCATTACTTGTTTGTGTGTTTTTAAGTTCCGCCTCATTTTTTGCTACATTATGGTTTAATCATCAAAAAAAATATTTAATCGCAAGATTAGTATTTAATTTATCAGCGTTAGTTTTTATTAGTTTTTATACCATTCAATTAGGTGCTGAAGTTAATGCACATCATTATTTTATGTTGGTTATAGGAATTGCTTATTTTATTTATCCTCAAGATGAAAAAAATTATCAGCGTGGTGTAATTAGTTTGGCAATTGCGTTATTTTTGTGGTTTGAGCTAAATTTTTACAATGGAATGCAAGGAACATTAGCAGCTCCAATTGAGTTATTATTATCTCTAAAATTATATTTTAATCTTGGATTGCTAATATTTTTAGTATTTTTTGCGCACCATATTTCTGAACATTATCAACGTGCAGAAAGAAAACTTGCTTTAGAAAGAGAATATTCAGATAGTTTGTTACACAACATTTTACCAAAAAGTATTGTAAAAAGGTTAAAACAAAAACCTGAAATTATCGCGGATAGATTTAATGCTTCGACCATTTTATTTGCTGACATTGTAGGTTTCACTCAATTATCTGAAAAAATATCCCCTGATGAATTAGTTGAATGCTTAAATGAAATATTTTCAATTTTTGATGCTATAACTGAGCGTTATAGCTTAGAAAAAATTAAAACTATTGGTGATGCTTATATGGTTGCAGGCGGTTTACCTATTGAAACTAAATATCATGCAGAATCAATAGCCAAATTAGCCTTGGATATGCGTACAGAATTAGCGCAATATAATCAACAGAATGATAAAGATTTTCAAATTAGAATTGGGATTAATTCAGGAGTTGTAATTGCTGGGGTAATTGGAATTAAAAAGTTTGTGTATGATATTTGGGGTGATGCGGTAAATGTTGCTAGCCGAATGGAATCACATGGTATTCCAGGTGAAATTCAAGTGTCTGATAGTACTTATCAATTATTAAAAGAAGAGTTTGAATTAGAATATAGAGGTTTGATAAATGTAAAGGGCAAAGGAGATATGGCAGTTTATTTATTAAAATCTAATAAAAAATAGCTTAAAAAATTGAATTCACATGAAACAACATATTGATGCTAAGTTAAATAAATTTCCGTATATATTTATTTTTTTCTTAGAAATTTCAGGGCTTGGGTTGTCAGCTTTTTTAGGAGTAAGTTTTTACAAGTCTGAAACTAAAGCTATCACTAAAGAATTTAAAAATGATGTTAATGACAAAGTAGCTGCAATTGAAAGTGAAATAAGGCTTAATATTGAAGTGTTGCGTTCAGTAAAAAATATTTATGATATTTCAGAAAACATTACTCCATTTCAATTTCATAAAATTACACAAAATATTTTGCTTAGACATAAAGATATTCAAGCTTTGGAATGGGTTCCTAAGGTTTTAAAACATGAGCGGCAAACATATGAATTGCAAAAATCTGTCAATTTTGAAATTACTGAGCGTAAAAAACAAGGTTCTATAGTAAGGGCTGAAGAACGCGAAATTTATTTTCCAGTGTATTATTTAGAGCCTTTAACTGGTAATGAAACTATCCTTGGGTTTGATTTTGCTTCTAGTACTAAACATTTATTAGCTTTGGAAAAAGCCCGAGATTCTGGCAAACTTACTGCAATTTCAAATATAAAACTAGCTAAATATAAAAAGCGCAAAAAAGTATTTTTAATGATTTTACCAGTCTATAAAGGTGAATCATTAACCAAAAAGCAACGACGAAAAAATGTAATTGGGTTTGTGATTGGCGAGTTTAAAATTGCAGATATTATGGACAGATCCATTAAACATACTACTGCAGAAGGACTTAATTTAAGTTTAGTGGATATTACCCGAAATTCAGTACGAGATATTTTATATACTCATATTGTGGCAGAAAACATGGTAATTCCGTTAAAATATAGCAAAAAATTAACTCTCATAGGTGGTAGAAAATTGATAATTTTAGCAACTTCTACTGAATATTACGTGCATGCAAGACGTAGCAGCTTACCGTATATGATTTTTTTATTTGGAGCTTTATTTGTAAGTTGTCTTTCAGTATATAGCTATTTTATTTTAAGAAAAACAGCTATTATTGAAAATATTGTCTTTCAACGAACTAAAGAATTACATGAAGCAAAAGATAAATTGGAAATGCTAACGTTAACTGATAGTTTAACTGGTATTTCTAATCGACGACATTTTGATATGTATTTAGCACAAGAATTGCAACATGCTAAACGCGATCATCATGTACTTAGCTTGATTATGATTGATATTGACTATTTTAAAGTATTTAACGATCAATATGGACATTTAGAAGGTGATAAATGTTTAAAACAAATTGCCGTAAGCATTCAAAATTCTTTTAATCATTCTGGTAATTTAGTTACACGTTATGGTGGAGAAGAATTTGCAGTAATTTTGCCAAATACTCATAATGTTATGCAATTAGTAGAAGAATGCCTTCAAAGTATTGAAACTTTAAATATTTTACATGTAGGCTCTACAATATCTAAGCATGTAACTATTAGTGCTGGCATTAATTCCATAATTCCAGATGCAGATTCAACACCCCAGAAATTAATTGCACAAGCAGATAAGTCCTTATATGCAGCAAAAGAAAAAGGTCGAAATCAAGTTTGTGAACTTTAAGCCTACAATAATTAGGAGTTTTCAATGCGATTATTTATTTTACTATGTTTATTGTCCTCGCAAGTATCTGCGCAAACTTCAATTTGGAAAGTTAGTAATGGCAAAAATGAATTATGGTTAGGTGGTACTGTACATGTTTTAAGCCCAACAGATTACCCATTACCTCCAGAGTTTAAGCAGGTTTATGATAAATCTGAGGTGTTAGTGTTAGAAACAGATGTAAGTGCCATGATGTTGCTACAGACTCAGCAACAATTATTAAATCGTTTAACTTATGCAGACGAACGCAGTTTAAAGACTGTATTAACTCCAAAAACTTATAATTTATTAAATGCTTATTTGCAAACAGTAGGAGTTCAGTTAGAAGTTGTGCAAAAATTAAAGCCTGGAATGATAGTAATGACATTGACTATGTTGGAATTGCAGCGTTTGGGTATGGATGCTGAAGGAGTGGATTTATTCTTTAATAATCAAGCAGTTGCAGATAATAAGAATACTATGTATTTGGAGACTTTAGCTACGCAAATTGAATTATTAGAAACTATGGGTGCAGGTCAAGAAGATGCCCTAATTATAAAAATGTTGAGTGATTTAAAAGCCTTGCCAACGCTTATACAACCATTAAAACAAGCATGGCGTACAGGTGATATTAAACAATTAGAAATTTTGGGCATTAATCCAATGCGGGATATGCAACCTGAATTATATGAAACTATGTTAGTGCAACGTAATAAAGACTGGATCCCAAAAATTAAAAATTTATTACGAACTCCAATCACAGAATTTGTGTTAGTTGGGGTATTACATTTGGTTGGTGAACACGGCTTATTAGCGCAATTGCGGCAGCAAGGTTATACAGTGACCCCCAATAACATAAAAACTATCCGAACAAATTAGACTTAACCGAACTATTTTGTCCGCGTTGACGTAAATAATGATCCATAATTACTAATGCCATCATTGCTTCAGCGATTGGAGTTGCGCGAATACCTACGCAAGGATCATGTCTACCTTTAGTAACTACGCTAATTTCTTCACCTTGAGTATTAATACTGCGCCCAGCTAAATGTAAACTAGATGTTGGCTTTAAAGCAATGCTAGCAGTAACATTTTGACCGCTAGAAATTCCACCTAAAATTCCACCAGCATGATTACTTAAAAATCCTATTGAGTTTATTTCATCTCTAAATTCAGTGCCTTTAGCAGCTACACAGGCAAAACCGTCGCCAACTTCCACACCTTTGACGGCATTAATACTCATTAAAGCATGGGCTAAATCGGCATCTAAACGATCAAAGATTGGCTCACCTAATCCAACTGGCATATTACTAGCAATTATTTTAACTTTTGCACCTACTGAATTGCCTTCTTTACGCAAAGCATCCATATAAGCAACTAATTGTGATTCTTTACTCGGATCTGGGCAGAAAAAATCACTGTTTTTCATCGCATTCCAATCGACTAAATCAATTTCTATATTTCCAAGTTGAGATAAATAACCTTTAATTTCAATATTAGCTTGAATTTTTAAATATTTTTTAGCAATAGCTCCAGCAGCAACTCGCATAGCAGTTTCACGTGCAGAAGACCTACCGCCGCCGCGATAATCTCTAATGCCATATTTAGCTTGATAAGTAAAATCAGCATGACCTGGACGAAAAATATCTGCAATATTGAAATAATCTTTAGAACGCTGGTCAGTATTCTGAATTAATAAGCCAATTGGAGTACCAGTAGTTTTACCATTGAAAACCCCAGATAAAATTTCTACGACATCAGCTTCACGCCGTTGGGTGGTATGTCTTGAAGTTCCCGGTTTTCTACGATCAAGATCAATTTGAATATCAGCGGCGGATAATTCCATTCCAGCTGGACAGCCATCAACTATACAGCCAATTGCAATTCCATGACTTTCGCCAAAAATTGTGACGGTGAATAATTTTCCAAGTGTATTTCCAGACATAGTTATCTTTGTGTAGCTTGCATAAATGAAGAATGATATTGTTTGAGTTGTTTAGCAGTAAGTAACAAGACCCCATCACCGCCGTTTTCAAATTCTAACCAGTTAAATTGCACGTCAGAAAAACATTCTTGCAAGGTTTGCGCGCTACTACCAACCTCAATAATTAAAATGCCATCGTTATTTAAATAATTAGGTGCTTGAGCTAAGATTTTTAATACTATATCTAATCCAAGCAAACCAGCTTTAAAACCTATTTCAGGTTCGGCATGAAATTCTGGTGGTAAATGTTGCCATTCATCTAAACTTACATAAGGCGGGTTACTAACAATAATATCGTAACGTTTTTTAGGTAATTCAGTGAATAAATCGGAATTATATAACGATAATTGAACTTGTAAATTATGTTGTTTTTGATTTATTTTAGCAACTTCTAAAGCATCTTCAGATAAATCTACCGCATCAACTTGAGCCTCTGGAAATGCATATGCACAAGCAATAGCAATACAAGCACTGCCAGTACATAAATCTAAAATATTAAATACATTATCTTCATTTATCCAAGGTTGAAAGCGTTCAGCAATTAATTCTGCAATTGGCGACCTCGGCACTAACACCCGTTCATCAACATAGAATGATAAACCAGCAAAAATTGCTTCTTGAGTTAAATATGCCGATGGTTTGCGTTCAATAATGCGTTTTTCGATTAAAGCTATTACTTCTTCACGCTCTTCAATAGTGATTATGCTATCTAAATATAAATCTGCCAATGCGTATGGTTGTTTTAAAGCATGTAAAACGATAGCAGCAGCTTCATCTAAAGGGCTAGCAGTGCCATGACCTAGAAAAATTTCGGCTTTAGCAAAGCAACTGGCACCCCAACGAATATAATCTTTAATTCTAGTTAA
>DAOUSJ010000009.1 GCA_030627285.1 Methylococcaceae bacterium
TAGGAATAAACCACTGACAAAAATCATCAACATCGGAAAATAGTTGTGTTAAACTCATTTTAGGCAGCCTTTTTGTAAAATATTAAGGGGTGATAATCTTTATATTTTTACAGTTTTTAAAAAGGTTGCCTACTTTTCTTATCCCGAACTCAGGTTATATTAATGCTGCGTGCAACTTCTGTAGGGGTTTCTAAGACGTTCTCAATAATTTTGGTTTCACTTATATGGGTTAATAATGGATAGTCGGTATAAGTATGTTTTTTTAATTCGTTTGTGGGATAATTTGCACCTGTTATAAAAGAATTGGTGAAATCACGGCGCATTTTAGTGCTTAAAGTGGCAGATAATAAAATTGCACTACCTCCTAAAGCTGCGTGAAATGTGAGTAAAGTTTGCAACAATTGATGCATATACGCATGAATTTCATCAATAATTAACACTTTATTTGCCAATCCTAATAAGCGTAATGCTTGATGACGTGTTGGTAAAATGCATTAATAATGCTTGATCTATAGTTCCAATGCCTATATCAGCCAATAAAGCTTTAATGTTAACGATTCATCATTGCAATACTTAAAAATATCACTATCAGAAGCTAGCCAATCGCATAAAATTGTAAATCCAGCTAGTAACTATGAAGCTTGTTTTTGCCGTTCTTCACATGTTTCAGATTGGGTTATGTAGGTTAAATCAATATCCTTAACATTAAATAAATTTTTGCTGGCATTAAAAAACATTGCCACAGTTTCTACATCATGAGTTCTGAAATAATTTTTGGATAAAACTTTATTGCCATTTTGGTTGTTTTTAGGCGGTAAACCATGGTGACCTGTTACTGCTTGGAACCAAATTTTTAGGGTTTTACGATATAAATTACTTTGGATATTTAATAATTTGCGAATTGCACGTTGATCTTCCCATAAAATAAAGCCCAAACTATCATGACGAATATCATAATTTCTATGATGGATTTCTCCCCACCAATTTTGTCTGAGTGTAGGTTTTAGTTGTTGAAAACTTTCGGAAAATTTACCTTGTAAGGTAAAGTTAATAATAATTTTAACCAAGGGATTAATATGGACTCTGGCACAGCAAATAAGTCTATAAAATGTTGTTTTAGAAGTTTATTTTCTTGTAATAGAATTTCAGCAACTGCCGCTACATCTAAACAGTGATATGCTAGTAAATGATAGTTTTTATCTCCATAATCATGAGCGGCTTTACCCTAATATTTATGATATTGTTTAGACATAATAATACCTAGCTTTAAACTTGACCCTAAAATATATCAAATCTAGTGATTATAATCAACTTGTATGTAAGTATTTTGTGTTAGGCATAAAAAAGCCCTGCATATAATGGATACATGCAAGGCTTTAGAATTTGGTGGTGCCCAGGGGCGGAATCGAACCGTCGACACGAGGATTTTCAGTCCTCTGCTCTACCGACTGAGCTACCTGGGCTTCGCTTAGATAAATATCCAAGCGATCCGAGTATTATAATGGCTTAATTTTATTTACGCTAGTTTTTTTTATTTTAAACCGCGATAAAGTTAAAAAAATATTTTTTCAGATTTCTTAAAACTATAGCTTACTGATTCAAAGATTGCTTAATAGATAGTATCATTTTATAATCTCAATTGGCTTTTTACATAAAAAACCTATCAATAAAAATTCTGGAGATAAATGATGAAATGGGAAACACCAGCTTATACAGACCTACGTTTTGGTTTTGAAGTTACTATGTATATTTATAATCGTTAAGTCACGGCTTTAAATAGTAAAAAGGGGCTGAAAAGTCCCTTTTTTTTGCGTGATTATTTATTTTTATTAAGCGTATAGGGCAGCAAGATTGTGACTAAAACCCAAGATTTATTATTTGAATTAGGTTGTGAAGAATTACCGCCTAAAAATTTACTCAGCTTAAGTAAAGCTTTATTGAACAATGTAGTTTTAGCTTTAGATGCTGCAGGTTTAAGCTATGCTAGCTGTCAAGACTACGCCAGTCCTAGACGTTTAGCCATCTTAATTTCAGGCTTAAATACTACTCAAACAGATACGGTAGTTGAAAAACGTGGTCCTGCAATCAAAGCTGCTTTTACCGCAGATGGTACTCCAAGTCGAGCAGCATTAGGTTTTGCTAAAAGTTGCGGCACTGAATTTGAAAATTTAGAACGGATGCAAACTGCTAAAGGTGAATGGTTGTTATTTAAACAAACTGTAGCTGGCAAACATACATCTACATTGATCCCAGAGATTATTAATACTAGCATTCATAAATTACCGATTGCTAAAAAAATGCGCTGGGGAAATTCTACTATTGAATTTGTTAGACCGGTGCATTGGGCCTTGTTATTATATGGAACTGAGGTAATTTCTACTAAAATTTTAGGCTTGCAAACCAGCAATCAAACTCGAGGGCATCGTTTTCATGCACCAGAGCAGATTACTATTGAAACTCCAGCTAAATATTTAGCAACTTTACGCACTCAAGGTCAAGTAATTGCAGATTTTCAGACTCGCCAAGAAATTATTCGGCAAGCTGCTGAAACTGCAGCTGCTAGTGTAAATGGTTTTGCGCATATTGAAGCAGATTTATTAGTTGAAATAACAGCACTTAATGAACAACCAGTGCCTGTATTGGGAAATTTTGATGCTAGATTTTTAAAGTTACCAAAAGAAGTTTTGATTACCACCATGCAAAGTAATCAAAAATATTTTCCAGTAGTGAATGCAGCTGGAGATTTATTAGCGCATTTCATTACTTTTAGTAATATTACTAGCATTAAGCCTAAATCTGTGCAGACTGGTAATGAAAGAGTGATTTTACCACGCTTAGCGGATGCGGAATTTTTCTGGAATCAAGATCGTCAGCAAGCTTTAGTGACTCGGGTAGATAAATTAAATAGCATAATTTTTCAACAGCAACTGGGATCATTGGCAGATAAAACTGTACGTTTACAAACGCTTGCAGATTATATTGCTACAAAAGTAAATGCAGATTCAAATTTAGCACAGCGAGCTGCTTTATTATCTAAGGCAGATTTAAGCACTAATATGGTAAGTGAATTTGCCAGTTTGCAAGGTATTATGGGGGGTTATTATGCCTTAGCTGATGGAGAAAATTCTGCGGTGGCGCAAGCTTTAGAAGAACAATATTGGCCTAAACAATCAGGAACTCCAGTGCCTGCAAGTATTGTCGGCGCATGTTTATCTATAGCTGATAAAATTGACACCCTAACTGGAATCTTTAGTGCTGGATTAATTCCAACTGGAGATAAAGATCCATATGCATTGCGGCGTGCAAGTTTGGGAATCTTGCGAATTATTATTGAGCATAAATTACCATTAGATATAGTTGCACTAATTGAAGTCGCCTTGACTCAATATAAACATGCGTTTGCGCGTGACAAAATCCAAGCATTAGTTACAGCATTTATATTTGAACGTTTGAAAGGTTATTGTTTGGAACAAGGTTTTAAAGCTGATGAATTTGAAGCGGTATTTGCTTGTAAGCCTAGGAATCCGTTAGATTTTATTCAGCGTTTACAAGCAGTACAAGCTTTTAGACAATTGCCTGAAGCTGAAAGTTTAGCTGCGGCTAATAAACGCATTGCGAATATTTTGAAAAAATCTACAGGCAATTTAACTACAGATGTTAGTGGTTTAATTGAACCAGCTGAACTAGAATTATTAGCAGTGGCACAAAAATCTGCAATTGCTATTAAACCTTTATTAGCACAAGCAAATTATGCTGCAGCATTATCAGAATTAGCCCAATTAAAAGCTGTAGTAGATAATTTTTTCGATAATGTGATGGTGTTATGTGAGGATTTAACTTTACGTGCGCACAGATTGGCATTACTAAATTTATTAGCCCAACAATTTTTACAAATTGCTGATATTGCTAAATTACAACCAAATAAATAATAATATTAAATTATGTCAGAATCTACACATATACCATCATCAGCTAACTTTAGAACTTATCTTGGTTCTAGTGTGTTTTTTCTGTATATAATTGTTTCGGTATTATTTTTTAGTTGCATTATTTTAATGTTAATCCCAGTAAGTTATGCGGCTAGAAATAAAGTTTCTCAATTGTGGTCAGCATCTATTTCAGCAGCCTTAAAAATTTGTTGTGGTATTGAATATGAAATTGAGGGTTTAGAAAATATTCCTCCAAATCAAGCTATGGTGGTCTTAAGTAATCATCAATCTGCTTGGGAAACTGTGGTTTTAAAACATTTATTGCCTACAAATACATCCATTTTTAAAAAATCTTTATTATGGATTCCTTTTGGTGGTTGGTGTTTAGCGACTTTAAAGCCAATCGCAATTGATAGATCTAGCCCAACTGTAGCATTGAAAAAATTATTACTTCAAGGCAAAGCTGTCTTAGATTCTGGATTATGGGTAATTGTGTTTCCAGAAGGAACTCGTACAGCTATAGGAGTAACGAATAAATTTAAGGCAGGCGGAGCTTTATTAGCTGTTAAAGCATCTTATCCAGTGTTACCAATTGCACATAATGCTGGTAGGGTTTGGCCACGAAATAGTTTTTTAAAATATTCTGGAGTAATTAAACTCAAAATTGGCACTCCAATTGTAACTATTAATAAATCCGCTAAAGAGGTTAATGTGGAAGCTGAAACTTGGATTAGAAAGACCTTAGAGAAACTTTAATAGTTATTTATGATGGTTCCAAACATATATAACTTCGACTTTATTGCCTTGTTGGTTATAAACTATTGACTCACATAATTCATGCACTAAATAAATTCCCCTACCACTTAAAGAAAGTTTTTTTGGAGTTATTTTTTCTAATACCTGCGCAGTATTAAAACCATTGCCACTATCTATAATAGTGATTTTTATTTTTAAGCAATCTTTTTGGTAGAAGCCTTTAAAGATAAAACTAATCTTATCGTGTTTGAGATTTTTTAACCGATTTTCACGTTCATTAAAATAATTTTCAAAGCCTTTAGGGCTATTTTTCAAACTAGAATCCAAATTTAAAATTCCGTGATCTAAAGCATTTACATATAGTTCAGTCAATATGGTATATAGAGGATGTGCATGTTCATCCAATTGATTATTTAATTCATGCAACTGTCCAATTAGAATGGGGATAGGGTTAATTTTCACCAGTTCTTGACCTTTCAAAGTCAAGACATATTCCCAAGCGGTTTCAATAGTGTTTTCATTATTACTATCTTCCTGATGTGTCATGGAGATTAATTCCATTTCAGGCATTATTTGATCGTGATTTAACGAATATTCAATCACTTCTGGCACAAATAATTTATCACTGCAAATAATTTCAGCTAGACTAATATCGTCTGTTTGTTCACCATTATCACAAAATTGTTTAATTGCTAGTTCAACATTCTTAATACTGTTGTTACCATGACTGGCTTCGAGTAAATTTTCTAGTCGATCTTGACCAAATAATTTCCCATTTGGATCTGTTGCTTCAGTTACCCCATCAGTAAATAAAATAATACTATCATTAATAGCTATAGGAATTTTTTCGAAGATTTGGGTAAAATCAACATTAGTGCTAACTCCTAAAGGAAAAGTTCTAGAACTAATACGCTGAGTTATTTTTTGAGTTTTGCTGTCACGAATTAATACATCTGGCATTCCACAAACGCAGATGGATACATAATCTAATTCTTTGCGAATAATTGCATATTGTACTGCCATGAACATGCCTGTGGGCAAAATACGTTTTAATTTGGTATTAATCGCAGTTAAGGTTTTTTCACCGGAAAATCCTTTAGATGTCATAGCTTTAAATACATCTGATGCTGGAATAGCACCAATTGCAGCCCCTAAACCATGCCCAGTAAAATCCGCTAACATAATATGCACATCTCCAGATAGAGATCTTGCACTTAGTAACATATCGCCACTAAAAATTTCGGCTGGTTTTAATAAGGTTCTAATTTCATTAGATTCTAAGCTGTCTGCTAATACCACACTATTGAAAACATTTTTGGCTATTTCTTGATCTCTTTGCATTCGTGCAACCATAGAAAAATGTTCAATATATAAATCATTTAATCTTTCTAAAGACTTAATTCTAGCATCTAAAATTCGTAGATCTATAGGTTTAGTAATAAAATCATCGCCGCCAGCTTCAATACATTCAGTAAGTTTATCTTCATCTGAAACCGCAGTTACAAATAAAACTGATACAAATGATGATTGACCACATAAAGCTTTAATTTTTTTACATGCCTCTATGCCATCCATAATTGGCATCATTAAATCCATAAAAATAATTCTAGGCTGATGCAAACTAAATTTTTCCACAGCTTCTAAACCATTTTTAGCTTCAATAACCTCATAATCATTGCTAGATAAAAATGCATTTAATAAATAGCGATTAATTTCATTATCATCTACAACTAAAGCTTTTTTTAGAGACATATTTTTCCTTAATAACTATATAAATGCCAGTTTTTTGTTATGTAAACATGGAGTTGAAATATTAAATCAGTGACTAATATAAATGCGTATAATACAGATTTTTAATTTTTAGCTAAAAACCATTCTTTAATTACATTATGCACAAACGATTGCTGATTATTCTGAGTACATTACTTTTATTTGCTTGCGCTGACAAAGATCAGTATCAACAAGCTATTTTAGCTGAAATGCAAACCGAACAAGACATTAAAGATTACAATATCACTCCTGAAAAAATGAGTGAGTGTGTTTTTGATCTAAGTACCAAAAAAATGCCAGGATTTTTTCCGTTTGATCCGTATCGTTTAACTGCATATCGTAATTATGCAAAACTTATTACAGTAAAACAATCCAAAGACCCTAAAAAAACTTTGTTGGAATTGCAACAAGATTTTGGTTCCTCTAAAGCTATATTAGCAGCACGGAATAATTATACTGAAAGCATTGCTGATTGTTTTGCAGCAGTATTAATGGAATCTGAAAAATAGCCTTAAGTTTGAATGCCACCATGAATTAATTTTTCTGGATTTAATAAATTTTCTAAAGTTTCACGATCTAAGTCAGTTAATTCTACAGCTACATCAATTACAGCTCGATTTTGTTTATAAGCGGTTTTTGCTATTTCCGCCGCTTTTAAATAGCCAATAATAGGATTTAATGCAGTTACTAAAATTGGATTTTTAGCTAAAGTAGCTTCTAATTGGTCTTTTCTAACCTTGAAATCAACCAAGGTTTTATCTGCTAAAACTCTACTAGTGTTGGCTAATATTTCTATACTTTGTAAACTATTATAAGCAATTACAGGTAACATAACATTTAGTTGAAAATTTCCTGATTGTCCCGCGATTGCAATAGTAGCATCATTACCAATTACTTGGGCGGCTACCATAGCTGTAGCTTCAGGAATTACCGGATTTACTTTGCCTGGCATAATACTACTTCCTGGTTGTAAAGATTGTAATTCAATTTCACCTAAACCAGCTAAAGGGCCGCTGTTCATCCAGCGTAAATCATTCGCAATTTTCATTAAGCTAACAGCAATGGTTTTGCATTGTCCAGATAGTTCTACCATTGTATCTTGGCAACTTAAGCTTTCAAAAAAAGATGCATTTGGGATAAAAGGTAAACCAGTGCTTGTAGATAATGCCGCAGCGAATTTTGTGGCAAATTCAGGCTGGGCATTAATTCCAGTACCAACCGCAGTACCACCTTGAGCCAATTGATATACTCTAGGTAATGTGGCTTCAATTCTACTAATGCCTTTCCTAATTTGGATTGCCCACGCGCCTAATTCTTGAGCTAAACTTAATGGCATTGCATCCATTAAATGCGTGCGCCCAGTTTTAGTAATATGTTGTAAGCTAGCAGCTTTAGTTTCAATAATCCTAGCTAAATGCTGTAATGCAGGTAATAATTGTTGTTGACAGGCTAAGGCTGCGCTAACGTGAATTGCAGTTGGAATTACATCATTACTACTTTGACCTTGATTAACATCGTCATTTGGATTAATTTGCACCCCAGAAATTTTAGTGGCCAAATTTGCCAATACTTCATTAACATTCATGTTAGTGCTGGTGCCAGAACCAGTTTGAAACACATCTACAGGAAACTGATCCCAATGGTCACCCGTCATTAATTGATCGCAAGCTTGGATAATGGCTTGACCTTGTGCAGAGTGTAATGTGCCTAAATCTATATTAACTTGGGCAGCAGTTTTTTTAATTAAAATTACAGTATTAATAAATGCAGGCGGTAATTTTAAGCCACTAATGGGAAAATTATTCACTGCACGTTGAGTTTGCGCACCATATAAAGCATGTGCTGGAACTTCTAAAGCTCCCATACTGTCAGTTTCAATTCTATACTTCTCGTTCATGGACAACTCATTGATAAATTTAATAACATCGTGAAAATTAAACACCCAATCTAATTCTTTTCCAGAATTTGGATGTAGTAAAACTGGAATCCGTACTGCATAATCAGCTTGCCATTTTGGTTGTTCAGCAATATCTAACCATTCTAACTGGATATGTGAAAAATGCGCTACAATATTTTGTAGTATTTCCTGTGCTTGTTCACATAAATGACAAGCTGAAGTGCCGAATAAAATTAATTTCATGGTTATAATTATTTAGGGTTAAAAATATATGCCGCGGTATCAAAACATTCTAGCTACATTATTATTAATGCTTGCCCTAGTTTATAGTTTTCAATTTATGCAGCAAGTAAAGATAAATCGGGCGTACAAAATAGATCGTGCTGAATTAAATCATATTCATTATGGTTTGCTTAATGCTAATCAATGGTCGCATAAACTCTCTAATATACTAGTTACCAAAATTAATGCCTTTGATTTTAATTTGCAAAAAAGTCAGCAAATGCGAGTTTTAATTGAAAAAACTTTAACATTATTGTTCGAAGAAGCTGAAACCAAAATTCGGGATCGAAATGTAAATAATAAACAGGGTTGGGAATTTATTACTGGCGGCATTAGGCAATTAATTATTGAAAATTTAGTTGGTTTGGATGAATTAAAACAAGATATTCCTGCTTTTGCGGATAAATTATTATTGGAACTGGAAAAACCAGCTCAAAAGCAACGCTTGATTATGGCAGTAAAACAACAATTAACCAATTTTACTCAGCAAACTTTTAGTCAGGTTGATTTAAAACCATATTTATTCATCCTAAAAAAATATAATTGCCAGCAACGTTTAGCTTGCAATAGTTCTTTAACTAAAAAAATTCAGGCTTTAGATGCGCAAATTCAGCAATTTTTAATTTTTATTATTAGTTGTTTATTTGGCGTAAATTTATTGTTGCTACAAAATAAAATGGCGTTAACACCATATGTACTAGGGTTATTACTTAGTAGTTGTTTATTGTTATTAGGTTTAGGAATTAGTACTCCAATGCTTGAAATTGAAGCTAAAATCACTCAATTAGCATTTCAATTAATGAATGAACCGATTGTATTTACAGAACAATTTATTTATTACCAACACAAAAGTATTCTAGATGTTGTGGAGTTATTACTTAAACAAGCTCAATATGAAGTGGTTTTAGTAGGAGTTTTAATTTTAATCTTTAGTGTGTTATTTCCAGTGTTAAAATTAATTAGTTCAGCTTTATATTATCAAAATCCATTAAAAACACTGCCATTAATCAAGTTTTTTGCATTAAAATCAGGCAAATGGTCAATGGCAGATGTATGGGTTATAGCTATATTTATGGCCTACATAGGATTTGATAGTTTACTGGTTGGGCAATTGGCACAATTAGAACAAACTTCTAGCCAAATAAAAATTCTCACAATGAACGGTTCTCAATTACAAGCTGGTTTTTATTTATTTTTAGGTTTTTGTTTAAGCAGTTTGCTAGTATCTATGCGTTTAGAACAACATGCAGTAACTATACAGACTTAAATATCTTTATTAATAATTACTTTACCATCAATAGTTAATCTAGAAATACCACCTAAAGCAGCATGTAATACACAGGTAGCAGTTTCGAAATTATCGCCTTTTTCGCCTGCCCAAGTCATAGAAACAAAAGTTGCTTTATCAGTATCAGTATCAGAAGGAAAATAAACTTGTGAACCAGTAAGCTCTTTTATTTTTGCAGGACATTTTTTATTTGCCATCCCCTGCATAGAAGCAACTGTTCTAATCATAGCTTCTGCTTCACGTTCTTCAGTGGATTTTTCTTTATTACTGCCCACCATTATGAATCCAATAGCAAATACAGCTACGACCGCGATCATCATTTTTTGTACATTATTCATTTTGATACCTATTTTTGTTATTATTCCAGTGAAATCACTAAAATTTATTTAAGGCATAAAAAAAGCCCAACAACTAATTATTGAGCTTTTCATCACACATGTAAACTATTTATTTCATCATGTTTCTACGAAACATATTATCTAACTTAGAATTAACTTCTTCAGAAGCTCTAGCAGCACGATTAGCAGCTGATTCAGCACTTGCAGCACGTGAAGCAGCATCATTAGCAGCATTTTTTGCAGCACTAGCATCGCTTTGTGCGCGAGAAACATCAGATTTCAAGGTATTAAGTTGACCTTGTAAATTTTCAATATCAGATGTTGTTGCACAACCAACTGCTAAACCAGCAGTTAAAATAAGTGTGGATAACTTCAATAATTTCATAATTTTTAACCTTTAAGTATTAAATAGTAAGTTAAGGAGGAACTAAAAAAAATTACAGCAATCTAATTCTGCCTGTTTTTATACTTTCTTTCCAAGTATTATTGTACTTTAACTTGCATCCCTTGGCGAATCCAACGATCTAATGCATCAATTTGTTTGTTAGTTACAGCAACACAACCATGAGTCCAATTCATTTCTTGGTGAATTATTTTATTTGCACGACCTAAGCCATGTAAACCAATTCTTCCGCCTAAAGATGTATGTTGTGGTGGAATCCTATTTCTTTGATGCGCGTCAATAATAGTTTGATAATCATACTGATTAATTAATTTTTTTTCTAAGGCTGTTTTCGCATTTTCCACCGAAGGATAAGTAAAACCGTAAAAAATTCTAAATGGACTTTTACGATTAATCCAACCAATTTTGTACATTCCAATGGGAGTTACATTGTCTCCGCGTTTATTTTTAAAGCCAGCACCATTTCTGCCAATCGCGATGCCATCAAAAATAGCTAAAATATTATTACCTTGTTTAACTTCCAAGCGTTTAGTTTTAGTGTCAATTAATAACCATCTACCTTTGGGATTATTTGCGGATAAAGATTTGACTAATTTTTGATTAAGATATTCAGGTTGAGTAACAGTTTCTAGCTCAAGTTGCGGAACTTGGACTGAATATTCAGTATTTGTATTTAATCTAGGAGTTGCTAAAATTTCTGATTTAGGAGCAAAATTTTCTGAGAATTCTTCTTCTTTAGTAGTTTCAATTAATTTCTCCTGTATAGATTCCTGCATCGGTTCAGGCATTGGAACTATAGGAACTAGATCATCAGGCATAGGTTCTTCAGCTACAAAGCCCATTTCATAAAATAACTCTTCTGCCTGTAATGTATTAAAAACTCCTGCAAATAGCAGATAACAGAAAAAGATTACATAGGAAGTTTTCAAGAATAAATAGTGTCGTAACATAAATAATCTACAATTGATTGAAAAATTAGTGTAATTTACAGCATTTGTAATGCTTAGACATTTTAATTGCGCATTATAGCACTATCATAATTTTTCTATTACTGGCAGGATATTTATATGACGACAATAAACACAATTAAGACTAATCCCTATACAGATCAAAAGCCTGGTACTTCTGGTTTACGTAAAAAGGTTAAAGTATTTCAACAAACACATTATTTGGCTAATTTTGTGCAATCTGTGTTTAATAGTTTGGAAACTTGTGATGGAAAAATCTTGGTTTTGGGTGGAGATGGGCGCTATTTTAACCGTGAAGCTATTCAAATAATTATTAAACTTGCACTTGCGAATGGGTTTGCAAAATTAATTATTGGACAAGGAGGTTTATTATCTACTCCAGCGGCTTCACATGTAATTCGTAAATATAAAGCTGATGGTGGTTTAATTTTATCGGCAAGTCATAATCCAGCTGGTGTAGATGAAGACTTTGGGATTAAATATAATATATTTAATGGTGGGCCAGCTCCAGAAAAATACACAGATGCATTTTTTCAACATAGTTTAAATATTAGTGAATATTATTTAGCCGAAATTGCAGATGTAGATTTAGATAATGTTGGTTCATATAATATTGCAGAACTTGAAATCAACATCATTGACCCAGTAACTGATTATGCGGAGTTAATGGCAGAAATTTTTGATTTTGAATTACTAAAACAACAACTTAGTTCTGGTGAAATTAGTTTGTGTTTTGATGCTATGCATGCCATTACTGGCCCTTATGCGCAACGTATTTTAGTAGAAATGCTAGGTGCGCCAGCTGATTCAATAATTAATGCTGAACCTTTATTAGATTTTGGTGGTGGGCATCCTGATCCTAATTTAGTTTATGCTAAAGAACTAGCAGACTTAATGTTTAGTGATGCTGCACCTGATTTTGGCGCGGCTTCCGATGGTGATGGCGATCGCAACATGATTTTAGGCAATAATATTTTTGTTACCCCTAGCGATAGCTTAGCAATTATGGCAGCGAATGCTACTTTAATTCCAGCTTATAAGAATGGTATTAGTGGCATTGCGCGTTCCATGCCGACTAGTCAAGCACCTGATAGAGTAGCTAAAGCTTATAATTTGCCTTGTTTTGAAACTCCAACTGGCTGGAAATTTTTTGGTAATTTATTAGATGCAGACAAAATCACCCTGTGTGGTGAAGAAAGTTTTGGTACTGGTTCTAATCATGTGCGCGAAAAAGATGGACTTTGGGCAGTATTATTTTGGTTAAACTTAGTTGCAGTTAAAAAACAACCAGTTGCGGAAATTGTGCAAGCTCATTGGCAACAATTTGGACGTGATATTTACAGTCGCCACGATTATGATGCAGTTGAAACTGAGATTGCCAATGAAATTTTTGCTCATTTAATTAAATTATTACCTAGTTTACCAATCCAAGTTTTTGGACAATATACTGTCGCTTACGCTGATGAATTTTGTTATACCGATCCTATAGATCAAAGTGTTAGTGCAAATCAAGGGATTAGAATTGGGTTTACAAATGGTTCGCGGATAATTTTTAGACTTTCAGGCACGGGTACAGTTGGGGCAACTATTCGTATTTATGTTGAACGTTTTAGTGATGATGTTAGTCAACACAAAGCCGATCCGCAATTAGCCTTAGCAGAATTAATTTTATTAGCAGAGCAATTATCTGAACTTAAACAGCGCACTGGTCGTACTGAACCTACTGTCATTACTTAATTTATTGTAAAAAACTTATGAGCCAACTTAAAAATATTACTCATTGTCCACATTGTGGGCAGCAAATTGATGTGAATAATCTTCTGCATCAGCAAATTGAATCTGAATTGCATCAACACCATCAACAGCAGTTGGCTCAGCAAGCAACAGAATATCAACAGCAACAACAGTCGTTAAGCCAGCAATTACGTCAACAAATTGAGTCCGAACAAGCAGCACAATTCAATATTTTGCAACAAGAATTGCAGGCTAAATCTCAGCAGTTGCAAGAATTTAATCAAGCTAAAGTTACTATTACTCGTTTACAACGGGAGCAAGAAGAACAAAAAGCTAAAATTACTGCAGAATTTGCGCAACGTTTTAATAAACGCTTACAAGCTGAACAAGATAGTTTACGGGTGCAAATTAGACAGCAGATGCAGACTGAACAAGCGGTGCAATTGAATACTTTGCAACAAGAATTGCAGGCTAAATCGCAGCAGTTACAAGGATTTAATCAGGCAAAGGCGGAAATTGAAGGTTTGAAACGGCAACAAACTGAATTACGTACTCAAATTATGTGGGAGCAGGAACAAAAATTTTCGCAACAATTAGTTGCTGAACGTTTAAAAATTCAACAACAAATAGAAGAGCAAGCCGAATTTAAACTTTTGGAATTGCAAAAAAAATTGGATGATTCGACTAATTTAGCTGCGGAAATGCAGCGTAAAGCAGAACAAGGTTCGGTGCAAATTCAGGGTGAGGTGCAAGAATTAGCTATTGAAGACTGGTTGCAGGCTAATTTTCCTTTGGATCAGATTGTGGAAATTAAGAAAGGTGCGCGTGGAGCTGATTGTTTGCAAACTGTACATACTAATATTGGGCAAGTATGTGGAAGTATTTATTATGAAAGTAAACGTACTAAAGAGTTTCAGGCTAGTTGGATTGAAAAATTTAAGGCAGATATTCGGGAAAAAAATGCTGCTATTGGAGTTTTAGTAACAGCTTCTATGCCTACAGATATGCAGAGAATGGGACAAAAAGATGGTGTTTGGATTTGTTCTTTTGCGGAATTTAAGGGCTTGTCGGCGGTCTTGCGTGAATCAGTGATTAATGTAGCTATGGCAAGTGCTAGCCAAGAAAATAAGGGTGATAAAATGGTGATGTTATATGATTATTTAACCCAAAATGAGTTTAAATTGCAGATTGAAGCAATTGTAGAGGGCTTTAGTCAGATGCAAACTGATTTAGAGGCTGAAAAACGTGCGATGGCAAGGATTTGGAAACAACGTGAAAAACAATTACATAAAGTATTGTTGAATACTATACAGATGCATGGTGCTATTAAAGGGATTGCTGGTAATGCAGTTGCTTCAGTGGCTTTGCTGGAATTAGGTAATAATTTAGAGGATAGCTAATTATGCAAACATTTATTCATCCAACAGCAGTAGTTTCTGCGCAAGCTAAATTAGCTGAAGGGGTCACTGTTGATGCTTTTGCGGTAATTTCAGAGCATGTGGAAATTGGTGTGGGTTGTAAAATTGGCGCGCATGCGGTGATTCAAAATTATGTCAAAATGGGTGCTAATAATGTTGTACATCCGCAGGTAGTTTTAGGAGGAATTCCGCAAGATATAAGTTTTCAAACACAAACTGTATCATGGTTGGAAATTGGAGCTAATAATGTCTTTCGGGAAGGATTTACTGCACATCGAGCAACTTTAGAATCTGCTGCAACTGTGATTGGAGACAATAATTATTTTATGAATAATAGTCATGTAGCCCATGATTGTAGCATTGGAAATCAAACTATTTTTGCGAATAATGTAGCTATTGGTGGTTTTGTAGAAATTGGCGATAGTGTGTTTTTAGGTGGGGCAGTGGTTGTGCATCAGTTTTGCCGTATTGGATCTTATGCAATTGTGCAAGGGACTACCGGCTTAAATAAAGATGTAATTCCATTTATGTTGATTGCTGGTTATCCTGCAAAACATTATCGTTTGAATAGTGTAGGTTTAAAACGGGCGGGGATTAAAGGCAATAATTACAAGCTTTTATCAGCAGCATTAAGATTATTGCGTACTGGGAAAAATTTAGATGAGTTAGAAACAACTAGTGAATTAGAATATTTAAAAACTTGGTTGTCAGTAAAATCTAAGCGTGGTGTGCATGGATTTGTAACTGTGTAGATATTTAGTAAGGGTCGGGTTAGGTGAGTGAATTTACCTAACCCGACTTACATACTGATTCTTAAAATTTAGAATGCAGCATGTTTAATTTGTACTTCTTTGAAGATTTCTACAACTTTAGTTAATAGCTCAACTGCTTCATCTTTCTTGCCTTTTTTGAAAGCTGAGCGTCCTTTGGCTAATCTTTCACTTGCTTTACTACGTAATCTATCTACGATATTACTTTCAATGAGTTTTGAAGACTGTTTAGTTTCTTTCATTAATGCTAAGATTTCATCTTTAGACATTTCACCAGCTATAACAGCTGCTAAAGTTTTTTCAGATAATTCAATAGTTTTTGCAATAGTAATAGTAACTTCTTCAGCAGTAGCTTTTTCTATTTTGCCAGCTGCAATTGCAGGAGTAACTGAAATTGCAGAAATTGAAACTGCCGCAATAGAAATTGCAAGTAATAATTTTTTTAATAAACCCATGAGTTAATTAGCCCTTTAATCTAATAATTGAGTGTGTTATGTATATAAAATATATACGGAATGCATTGTAGCATAGCAAATTAAAATTTTTGGCTAATTTAGAAAAAACCTAGGGGATTAGTCGCATAACTGGTAATAATATTTTTAGTTTGTTGATAATGATTTAGCATAATTTTATGCGTTTCACGTCCAATTCCAGATTTTTTATAACCCCCAAAAGCTGCATGAGCTAGATATTGATGATAACAATTAGTCCATACACGTCCAGCTTCAAGACTACGAGCAATAACTTTAGCAATAAAAGTTTCGTAAATAGATTCTTGAATTAATAGACGTGAGGGACAAGTGCAAACTTTTCCTTGATTAAAAAATACTAATACTGCTCCTTCAATACATTTACTAACAAATTTATTCTAGATTTAAAATTTACTTGCGCATTTTCAGTATTAGGATTTGCATAAAGCATAGTTTTTCTCGTTATTTTAGTGGTCAGATAAATAATTTGGATTTCAAAATCGAACAATTACTATTCGCATTGTATAATTAACCAATTAGTTCAGTCATTATCTTTAAAATATTATGTCATCACAAACAAATAGTGCGCCGTTAATTAGTTTTGAATTTTTTCCACCTAAAAGTGCAGAAGCAGCAACCAAGTTAGCTTTAGTGCATAAAAAATTAGCACATTTAAATCCTGATTTTTTTTCGGTGACTTTCGGTGCAGGAGGTTCAACTAGAGATAAAACTTATGAAGCGGTATTACAAATTCAAGCTACTGGGATTGCAGCCGCGCCGCATTTGTCTTGTGTGGCTTCTACGCAAACTAATATTCGTGATATTTTAACTGCATACAAAAATCATGGTGTGACTAAAATTGTTGCATTACGTGGGGATTTACCTTCTGGCATGATGTCTGCTGGAGAATTTAGATATGCTAATGAGTTAGTTGAATTTATTCGTCAAGAAACTGGCGATTTATTTGAAATTCATGTGGCAGCATATCCAGAAGTACATCCACAGGCACAGAATGCGCAGGTAGATTTTGCAAATTTTCAGCGTAAAGTTGTTGCAGGTGCGGATGCGGTGATTACGCAATATTTTTACAATATTGAAAGTTATTGGAAATTTTTAGATGATTGTCAAAGTGCGCAAATTGAGATTCCAATTGTGCCTGGAATTATGCCAATTACTAATTACACCCAATTATTTAGATTTTCGGAAATGTGTGGTGCAGATATTCCTAGATGGATGCGCAAACGTTTGGAAAGTTTTGGCGATGATAAGGCTTCAATTTGTGCTTTTGGTGAAGAAGTGGTGAGTAAGTTATGCCAACAGTTATTAGATCAAGGTGCGCCAGGATTACATTTTTATACTATGAATCAATCGGTACCTACTTTGAAAATTTTACAGAATGTAAATCTTTCTAAACCAGTTTAAGTAACCTTAATATTATGCACCTTAAGCACTTTATAATTGCTTGTTTGGCTATGGGTTTAGTGGCTTGTGCTACTCCCGCAGAAAATTTTCAGGTTTCTGCATTAGAATATGGGTTTCAAGAGCAAGTAATTTCAGGAAATAAGTTTAACCATAAAATTTACAGTAATACTTTGGCACGTTCAGATTCGACTGAAATTTTGCATGTATATTTGGATGGTGATGGTAGTCCATGGCGAAATCAATATAGTGTAGCCACTGATCCTACTGCGCGCAATCCATTAATATTAGCTTTGATGCAGCAAGATTCACATGCGGGCATTTTATTGGGACGACCTTGTTATTATGGGTTAAATCATGATCTTGGTTGCAATGAAAGTTTATGGACTGAAAAACGTTATGCGGCAATAATTGTTGCGAGTATGCAAGCAGCTTTGCAACATTGGTTAACTCAGCATTCAGCTGCCAAAATAGTTTTAATTGGCTATAGTGGTGGTGGAACTTTGGCGGCATTAATGGCACAAACATTTAGACCTTTACAAGCAGTGGTGACTTTTGCAGCTAATTTAGATGTAGATGCTTGGAGTTTGTATCATGAATATACAGTGTTATCTGAGTCTTTAAATCCTATGCGGCAACCAATTTTAGCATCAGAAATTCAGCAATTACATGTGGCAGGTGCAATAGATAATAATGTACCTGAATTTATTATTCAAAATTATGCTAGTAAACAACCACATGCGCAATTTATTAGTTATCCGCAAGTGGATCATTTTTGTTGTTGGGTTGAGAAGTGGTCAGAAATTTTAACTAAAATAGAAACTCTGCATTAATTTAATTAAGACTTTATAATTGCCTTTTTGCCGGTAATTATTTTTATAGTATATATGACCAAAAAACTTGCGCTAGGTTCTGTGATGATGGATATTGCAGGAACTAGCTTAACTGCATTAGAAAAAGAAAAAATTCAACATCCAAACACTGGAGCAGTGATTTTATTTGCGCGTAATTATCAGGATCTTGCGCAAATTAAGAGCTTAATTACTGCAATTAGACAGGCGCGCAATGGCGACATTTTAATTGCGGTAGATCAAGAAGGTGGCAGAGTCCAACGCTTTCAACAAGGTTTTACTCGGTTGCCAGCTGCTAGTGCTTATCTTGATAAACCTGAATTAGCTAATAATGCAGGTTGGTTAATGGCAGCAGAATTATTATCCGTGGGCGTGGATTTTAGTTTTGCGCCAGTATTAGATGTTGATATTGGCGTGAGTGAGATTATTGGTGATCGGGCTTTTTCAAATAATCCGCATGAAGTGAGTAAGTTAGCATTGGAATTTCAACAAGGTATGCGTGCTGCTGGCATGGCAGCGACGGGTAAACATTTTCCTGGACATGGTGCTGTAGCTTTAGATTCACATCTGGATTTACCAATTGATAAGCGCGTTTTAGCTGAAATTAGGGCGCAAGATTTAATTCCATTTCAAAATTTAATTGCCGCTGGTTTAGAGGCGATTATGCCAGCACATATTGTATATTCTGAAGTTGATCCTTTGCCAGCAGGATTTTCTAAATTTTGGTTGCAACAAATTTTACGCACTGAATTAAATTTTCAAGGCGTAATTTTTAGTGATGATTTGAGTATGAAAGGTGCAGCAATAATTGGAGATTTTCCGCAACGCGCTCAAACAGCTTTAAATGCAGGTTGTGATATGGTGTTGGTGTGTAATAATCCTACAGCTGCTAGTGAGGTTTTGGATGCAATTCCAATTCTTCCTAGAGCTGACATTGCCACACGTTTAACTACTATGTTAGCTAAGCCTGAGTTAAAAGCTCCAGAATTATTCACATCTAAACGTTGGCAGCAAACAGTGCAACAATTACAGGAGCTAATTAATGTTAACTGAGATTAAAAAAGTTGAGCAAAAGGCTGAACTTTTATTTGGTAGTGCTGAGGTTGAGCGTGCAATTCAAACTATGGCAATGGATATTAGTACAGTTTTACATGAACGAAATCCATTGATCTTATGTGTTATGAATGGTGGGGTCGTAACTATGGGGAAATTACTCATGGGTTTGAATTTTCCCTGCACTGTGGATAGCATTAATGTTAGTCGTTATGGAGATCATACTCAAGGTGGGAATAAATTAAATTGGTTATATACTCCTGTTACAGATCTTGCTGGACGTACAATTTTGATTGTAGATGATGTTTTAGATTTTGGAATTACTATGGCTGCTATTCACGCATATTGTGTTAATCAGGGTGCAGAAGATATTTATAGTGCAGTGTTAATTGATAAAAAAATTCCGCAAGTTAAAGCTATTCAAGCTGATTTTGTAGGTTTAGAAGCTGAAGATAAATATTTATTTGGCTATGGTATGGATTATAAAGGTTATTTACGTAATGCAAACGGTATTTATGCTTGCCAAGAGGATTTAGGATGACATTAGCGATTATTGGTGGTTCTGGCTTAACAGAATTAGATGGTTTAGTTATTAGTGAGAAAAAAACTTTAATAACACCATATGGTGAACCATCGGCGGATTTTGTTGTGGGTTCATTAAATGGTCAGAAGATTATTTTTTTAGCTAGACATGGAAGTCCACATGCTATTGCACCACATAAAATTAATTATCGAGCTAATTTGTGGGGTTTGAAAAGTTTAGGGGTTAATAAAATTATTGCAATTGCTGCGGTAGGGGGCATTACTGCAAATATGTATCCAACATCCTTAGTGATTCCCAATCAAATTATTGATTATACTTATGGGCGCGAACATACGTTATTTGCAGATGATAATCATGCAGTGCAGCATATTGATTTTACTAATCCGTATGCATTAAAGTTACGCGCAACAATTCTGCAAGCTGCGCTCCAAAAAAATATCAGTGTATGTGAGTATGCTACTTATGCTTGTACACAAGGACCACGCTTAGAAACTAGTGCTGAAATTTTGCGTTTGGAACGAGATGGTTGCGATATTGTGGGTATGACAGGAATGCCGGAAGCTGTTTTAGCGCGCGAATTAAATTTAGAATATGCTGCAATTGCAGTGGTTGCAAATTGGGCTGCTGGTAAAACTACAGGTGATATTAGCATGGCAGGAATTTTGCATTATTTAAATATTGGCATGCGCGCAGTTAAATCTTTGCTGGAAGAGATTGTTAAGTCGAATGCAGCTTAATTCACACTTTTTAAAGGGTAAAATTTCACTAATTTAATGGTGTTTTTATTACTTTCTATTATCTCTAATGAATAACCATGCAATTTTAAACTAGTGCCAGCTTCTGGAATCATTTCCATAAATTCAATTACTAAGCCGTTTAAAGTTTTTGGGCCTTCAGTAGGTAATTCCCAGTGCATTACTCGATTTAATTCTCTAATAGTTACACTAGCATCTACCAAGTAACTTCCGTCGGTTTGTTCTTTAATATTAACTTCTTCAGTAATTAATTCACCCACAATTTCTTGGAGCAAATCGTCTAAAGTTACTAAACCTTGCACGTCCCCATATTCATCTACTACTAAAGCTGTACGTGATTTTTGCACTTTAAAACTTTGCATTTGCTTATGTAGTGGAGTGCTAACAGGAATAAAAGGTGGTGGCATTAAGAGGTCAGTAATTTTTTTCTTATTAAAGTCATCATCATTAATTATAGTTAGTATAGTGCGCAGATGTAAAAATCCAATTACCCGATCAATACTAGTTTTATATATTGGCAACCTAGTGTGAGAGCTGTTGCGTATTTGTTCACAAATATGCTCCATAGAATCATCCAAATCAATCCCGATAATTTCATTTCTAGGGGTCATGATGTCTTTAACTGTAGCTGATTCTAAGTCTATGATACCTAACAACATGTTTTGATATCTGGTGGGTAAAATATGATCTGTATCCGCTAGAATGCTTTTTAATTCTTCTTTATCTAAGCTGTCTCTTTTTTGTTTAGCTACATGGATGCCAAATATGCGTAAGATTAAATTGGCAATTAGATTTACTATCCAGACAATTGGATAAAATATTTTCAATAATGGTGTGTATACCCATGCTGCTGGAAAAGCTAGCATTTCAGGTTTTAGGGTGGCTAGAGTTTTTGGGGTGGTTTCTGAAAAAATTAATACTACTAAAGTTAATATAGCTGTAGCAATTGCAATTCCTGGTTCTCCAGCCATTCTAATGCCAATAATAGTGGCTAATGAAGATGCTAGAATGTTAACAAAATTATTGCCTAATAGAATTAAGCCTATTAGTCTATCTGGTCTACGTAATAATCTATCGGCTTTAATTGCGCCACGGTGTTTTTTCTTCACTAAATGTTGCAATCTATAACGATTTAATGTCATTAATGCCGTTTCTGAGCCTGAAAAAAATGCAGAAAGAATAAGTAATACAGCTAGTACACTGAATAATATACTAAGTGGTAAGTCGCTCAAGGAGAGTCTCAAAACAGTTGAAAACCTACATACTGGCTAGCCAGAGTTTTTTTGTCAAGTATTGATTTATAGAGTTGATTTAAAAAATAACTATACTTAAATATTTCCAGTGGTTTTGTATTTATTTTGTAATGATTGGGCGGTATAATGATCTTTCAATATGGTAAGGTTAGATGTTGTCGAAATAGTGTGATAACGAACAAGGATTAAAAGATTAAATTCATTTTTCAAAACCCGCTTTATTAAATTGTAATACACGTAATAACGTCAGTGAAAATTGGCACTAACAAGTTTAAGAGAAAGATATGTCAGAATTAATAGAAGGTACAGTAAAGTGGTTTAATGACGAGAAAGGCTTCGGTTTTATTTCTCAGGAAGGTGGTGAAAGAGATGTTTTTGTTCATCATACTGCAATTAATGGTTCAGGAAGAACAACTTTAGTTGAAGGTCAGAAAGTGACTATGGAAGTTACTCAAGGCAAAAAAGGACCACAAGCTGAAAATGTAACTTCAGCATAAAATTCAAACTATAACTTGATTTTATGAATGCCATGCTGATGTTATTGCAGCATGGCATTTTTTTCTAAAAAGTTTAGTAAATAATTTTATCTGTTTTTAAAGTAGTATAAATATCATTCACACTAATTTGTTCACAGTCAAAATTTATGTCGACTTTGTAGTTATTTGCATTAGTACAAATACCAATTAATCCAGCTTGTTTGATTGTGGTAACTAATTCTATAGTAGTATCAGTTTCTAAAATTGTAGCAGCATGACCATTATCAAATAAATGTCGCTCTAATTGTTGCGCAACTTTTAATTTATTGTCACCAGTTAAGGCAATAACAGTGGCTTGCTGGCTAAATCTAGCGGATCTTTCAGCACTGCTAACAGGTTTTAATTCATCTGTGGCAGTGGTGCCAATTATCATGCCTGCGCCAACAGTAACATTACTTAAACGGTCAATAATAATAAATGAGCCAGTGCCTTTGCTATTTGTATAGGCATCAAATACTACTGGTGCATTTACTGCAACATTGCAAACACCAATTTCATTTAGTTGTAATGCGTCAGCTGGAATATGTTCTAAGGTATTTACATCAATCCGATGATTAATCATAGAAATTGAACCAGACACACTTCTAGTGGCTAATTTAATTACGTATTGACGGCCTGGAATCATGGGTTTTTCATCCATCCATACTAGTGACGCTTGAAAACTATCAGCAATATATGGTTGTTGCTCGGCAGCAATAATCATGTCACCACGACTAATGTCAATTTCGTTATCTAGAGTTAGAGTAACAGCCATTGGTGGAAATGCTTGTTCTAATTCACCATCATAAGTAACAATGGATTTAATTGTGCTAGTTTTACCTGATGGCAAGGTGGTAATTTTATCACCTTTATGGAATATGCCAGCAGCAACTGTGCCACAAAAACCTCTAAAATCAAGATTTGGACGGTTTACATATTGCACTGGAAATCTAGGAGTTTCAAAATTATGATCGCTAGCAATTTCTATGGTTTCTAAGGCTTCCATCATTGGAATTCCTGTATACCAAGGCATATTAGGGCTTTTATTAACTACATTGTCGCCATCTAGGGCTGACATAGGAATAAAATGCACGTCGCCTAAGTTAAGGGTTGCAATAAATTCTTTATAGTCTTGTTTAATTTTGGTATAAACGCTTTCGCTAAACTCAACCAAGTCCATTTTGTTGATTGCAACAATAATGTGTTTAATGCCTAATAATGAAGCAATAAAGCTGTGGCGTTTAGTTTGGGTTTGCACTCCATAACGGGCATCAATTAAGATAACCGCCAAATCACAGGTAGACGCACCAGTTGCCATGTTGCGAGTGTATTGCTCATGTCCAGGGGTGTCTGCAATAATAAATTTGCGGCTTTTAGTAGAAAAGTAGCGATAAGCAACATCAATAGTGATGCCTTGCTCGCGTTCTGCTTGTAAACCATCAACTAATAAGGCTAAGTCAACTTTGCCAGCTCCTGTTGTGCCTGATTTAACGCTATCGGCCTGCACAGCGGCAAGTTGGTCTTCGTAAATCATTTTTGAATCATATAACAAGCGACCTATTAAGGTGCTTTTGCCATCATCGACATTGCCGCAAGTTAAAAAACGTAATAATTCTTTACGTTCATGTTGGGCTAAATAAGCGTTAATATCGGTACTAATTAAATCGGATTGGTGGGACATATTTTTAAGGGGTTTGAAATTTTTAAAAAACAATTAGAAAATCATAATACAATTACTAACTTACGAAACTATTCTGGCTTTGTTAAGTAAATAGTTTGATTAGCCAAATGATTATGCGGTTTAAAAATACCCTTCGCGTTTTTTCTGCTCCATAGAACCAGATTGATCATGGTCAATAAGTCTACCTTGACGCTCAGATGTAGTGGTTAATAACATTTCTTGAATAATTTCAGGCAAAGTAGTAGCTTCAGATTCAACTGCACCAGTTAATGGATAACAGCCCAAGGTGCGAAAACGTACATTTTTCATTTCTACAGTTTCATTTTCAGCAATTGGCATCCGCTCATCATCAACCATGATTAACATGCCATCTTTATTGACTACTGGGCGTTTTTTAGAAAAATATAAAGGTACAATTGGAATTTGTTCTAAATGAATATATTGCCAAATATCTAATTCAGTCCAATTTGATAGTGGAAATACTCGAATACTTTCACCTTGATCTAATTTACTATTGTAGTTATTCCATAATTCTGGACGTTGATTTTTAGGATCCCAGCGATGATTTTTATCTCTAAATGAATATACCCGTTCTTTAGCCCTAGATTTTTCTTCATCACGGCGCGCACCACCAAAAGCAGCATCAAACTGGTATTTATTTAAGGCTTGTTTTAAACCATCGGTTTTCATTACATCAGTGTGTTTTTTACTGCCATGTGTAAATGGACCTACACCTTGTTCAACACCTTCTTGATTGATATGCACAATTAGATCTAGACCTAAATCTTTGACCAGTTCGTCCCGAAATTTAATCATTTCTTGGAATTTCCAGGTGGTATCTACATGCATTAATGGAAAAGGTGGTTTACCAGGATAAAAAGCTTTCATGGTTAAATGCAACATAACCGCAGAATCTTTGCCAACTGAATACAACATTACTGGTTTGTCAAATTCAGCCGCAACCTCACGAATAATATGGATACTTTCGGCTTCCAATTGTTTAAGATGAGTAAGTTTATAATCAGTCATAAAATGTCCACTAAATAAAAATCGTAGAAAATAAGGTATTTTAATTTGAACGCCAACTTAATGCTAGGGCAGATTCAAAAATAATCTAAATACTGTTATCTGGGTTCATAATGCTACATCTTTAGAAATTTAATAATTTACACTTTAATATAAAGTCATGATAATGACACATACAAGCACTTATTAAGTGTGCTACTCTTTTACAATCAATGCACTTAAATCAGTTAGGAAGCAATCAATGTCTGTGACAACAAATTTAGATACAGAAAATAAAACTTTGGAGGTTAAAATTTCAGGGAGATTTGATTTCAGTATTTATCAACAATTTCGCAAAGTTACCCAACAAGCTAGTACAGGAATAACCTTAATTAATATAGATTTAAGTGAAACTGAATATATGGATAGTTCTGCTTTAGGAATGTTATTGGTTTTGCGCGATAAAGTTGGGGAAAAAAAAGAAGCCATAGTTATTAAAAATTCTAATGAAGAGGTAAAGAAAATTTTAACTATTGCGAATTTTGATAAATTATTTTGTTTGTTATAAGCATTTCATTGCCAAAAATATAGTGCTACATTTTAAAATTACATATAACCAGTTTGGTTATAAATCGAGACATTCTATATGAGTTTTAGCTCTTTAAATTTAGATCCATTGTTGCTTAAAGCTATTTCTGCACAAGGTTATAAGAATCCTACTGCTATTCAAACCCAAGCGATTCCAGCTGTTTTGCAAGGTCGAGATGTTATGGCAGCTGCGCAAACTGGAACTGGTAAAACTGCTAGCTTTACTTTGCCATTATTACAGAAATTATTAGTTGGTAAACCAGCATCTTCAAATCAAGTTCGGGCTTTGGTTTTAACTCCAACACGTGAACTTGCAGCTCAAGTTGAAGCTAGTATTACTGATTATGGCAAGCATGTAAATTTACGTTCTACAGTGGTTTTTGGTGGCGTTAAAATAAATCCACAAATGATGCGTTTACGTCAAGGAGTTGATATATTAGTTGCAACTCCTGGTAGATTATTGGATTTATATCAACAAAATGCGCTTAAATTTAATCAATTAGAAGTTTTAGTTTTAGATGAAGCGGATCGCATGTTGGACATGGGGTTTATTCATGATATTCGTAAAATATTAGCTGTATTGCCTAAAAAACGTCAAAATTTATTGTTTTCTGCGACTTTTTCCGCTGAAATTCGACAATTGGCGAAAGGGTTTGTGACTAAACCGGTTGAGATTTCAATAAATCCAAGTGAAACCACGGTAAATACCGTGCAACAAGTAATTTATCCAGTAGATAAAAAACAAAAAGCTGATTTGTTGATTCATTTGATTCAAGAACATCAATGGTGGCAAGTATTAGTTTTTAGTCGGACTAAACATGGTGCCAATAAATTAACTAAATTATTAGATTTTGCTGGTATTAAGGCCGCAGCAATTCATGGTAATAAAAGTCAAGGTGCGCGGACTAAAGCCTTGGCTGATTTTAAACAAGGCACAGTGCAAGTTTTAGTTGCTACTGATATAGCGGCACGCGGTTTGGATATAGATCAATTACCGCAAGTAATTAATTTTGATTTACCAAATGTACCTGAAGATTATGTGCATAGAATTGGTCGTACTGGACGTGCTGGAGCTACTGGTGCGGCATTTTCATTAGTGTGTGCGGATGAATTCAAGCAATTATGTGATATTGAACGTTTAATTAAAACTCTATTATCACGCCAAATAATTGATGGTTTTGAACCAGTGCATTCATTACCTGAATCTCGTTTAGATACACGCCCTATACGTGTTAACAAGCCTAAAAAACCTAGAGTTGAACATAGAGATGGTCAGCGCACTCAAACCAAATCTGCAAAAGCCAATAATGCTCGTTCTCGCGGACGTAAACGCCCTAGTCGATAGCCTTAAATTTATTGTAGATAATTGAAGTTTACTCTCGAAGTAACTCCACAAACCAAAGTATAAGGAATGGTATTACTTATAGTGGCTATTTCTTCTACTGGTAAAGCATGACCCCATAATGTAACTTGATCTCCTACTTTGGCAAGTATATTATCATTCAGGTTTACCGCAAGTGTGTCCATAGAGATTCTGCCAACTATGGGAACTCTTTGACCACGAATTAATACTGGTGTTCCTGTAGGGGCATGTCGTGGATAACCATCACCATAACCGATTGCAACTATTCCAAGTTTAGTCGGTTTGCCTGCAATCCAAGTGCCGTTATAACCTACTGCATCCCCAGCATTTAAGGCTTTAATCGCAATTAATTTTGAATACAAGCTCATTACCGGCTTTAAGCCAAAATCTGCGCCAACTTTTTCAGCAAAGGGTGAAATTCCATATAGCATTAAACCTGGTCTGACCCAATCACTAATAGCAGTTGGAACCGATAAAATAGCCGCTGAATTTGCAATACTACATTCACCTACTAAAGCTTCAGTGATATTGTTAAACAAATTAATTTGCGCCAAAGTTGTAGGATCTAATTTAACATCGGCATTGGCTAAATGAGTCATCAGATGCATGGCAGAATTTACTGCTGGGCATTGCTGTAAACTTTGATAAGCAGACAAAAAATCTATAGCTGAGAATCCCAAACGATGCATGCCAGTATCTAATTTTAACCACACGGTTAATGTTTGACGAATGGATGCTTGTTGCAAAATAGTAATTTGTTCAGGTGTATGCACCACTGCTTCTAGTTTATATGTAAAGAAATTTTCCAGTTCAACAACAGACATAAAACCAGCCAAGACTAAAATTCGTTGCTTACAGCCAGATTTACGTAATAGGATGGCTTCATTTAGTCGTGCTACGGCAAAACCGTCTGCATTTGGTAAAGCATTAGCAAACTCACATAATCCATGCCCATAAGCGTTTGCTTTAATTACTGCCATAATTTTAGCATTGGGTGCATAATTACGCACTACGGAAAAATTATGTTGCAGGGCAGTTAAATCTAATTCTGCATAAGTAACATTTGACATTAATCATAGTCCTCATTTAAGGCTGGACCAGCATAATTTTCAAATTTAGTATGCTCACCAAAAAATGACAACCTAGTGGTGCCTAAAGGGCCATTCCGTTGCTTGCCAATAATAATTTCTGCAGTGCCTTTATGCTCACTATTTTCATCATAAACTTCATCTCTATACACAAATGCAATTAAATCTGCATCTTGTTCAATTGCGCCGCTTTCACGTAAATCTGACATTAATGGACGCTTATTTGGGCGTTGCTCTAAATTTCGATTTAATTGTGATAATGCCACCACTGGCACATTCATTTCTTTGGCTAAGGCTTTTAAACTTCTAGAAATGTCACTAACTTGTTGAACTCTACTGTCATTGTTATTATTAGATTGCATTAATTGGATGTAATCAATTACCACTAAAGCTAATTGACCATGTTCACGGGTTAAGCGGCGAGTACGGGATCTAATTTCAGTTGGGGTTAATGCTGGAGTATCATCAATAAATAATTTAGTTGATTCGATAATATTCATCGCACTAGTTAAACGCGCCCAATCTATCTCTTCTAACTGTCCGGTGCGTACTTTATGGTGGTCTATGCCTCCAACTGAAGACAAAATCCGCATCGCCAATGAATCTGCTGGCATTTCCATGCTAAATACTGCAACTGGTTGTTTGGTCTCTATAGCTACATTTTCCGCGATATTCATGGCAAAACTAGTTTTTCCCATAGAAGGTCGTCCTGCAACTATAACCAAATCTCCAGCTTGTAAACCGGAAGTTTGTTTATCGAATTCTATGAAACCTGTAGCAACACCGGTAATGGTAGATTTTTTTTCAAATAAAACTTGAATCTTATCAATTGTGCTGCCCATTATAGTTTGAAGATCTTTAAAGCCACTTTGACCTTGTTCGCGTTGTTCAGCAATCTTAAAGACTTCACGTTCAGCTTGTTCTAATATTTCTGTAGTTTCCCTGCCTGCAGGATTGAAGGCGGATTCAGAAATTTCTGTGCCTACATGAATTAATTGCCTTAATACTGAACGATCACGGACAATTGCAGCATATGAAGCAATATTAGCCGCGCTCGGAGTATTTTTAGCTAATCTACCCAAATATGCTAAACCGCCACAGCTGACCAATTGTTGTTTGGCTTCTAAATTTTCTGATAAGGTGATTACGTCAAATGGATCTTGATGTTTAGCTAATTCAGTAATAGCTATGAAAATTAATTTATGATCGCGGCGATAGAAATCTGTAGCTCCAACTTTGTCAGCTACTAAATCCCAAGTTTGATTATCCAACATTAAACCACCAAGTACAGCTTGCTCTGCTTGAATTGATTGTGGTGGAACTTTTAAAGCTGCAAAATCTTCATCCATGCTTGGATAATAAGGGCTGTCAACCACAATTTTGGGTGGATAATGCTTGGTATAAATGAGCTACTGAAAGATAATCAAAGTTAGCTTGATAGCGGCTTTTTATTAAATAATAACGTTTAATACCAGCTATTTGTGCTGTTTGCATATCAGAATTTTTATCACCAATTAAAATTGAAGCAGTTAAATCTAAATTAAATTCTTGGGCGGCTTGAAATAACATGCCGGCTTGTGGTTTACGATATTTACAAATTTTTTTATAAGCTGCAATTTTAGCGTAGGGGTGATGTGGGCAATAATAAGTTTTTTCAATGGGTAAATTTTGAGCAGCAAATTTAGCTTCTATCCAAGTAGTTAAATGTAAAAAATCCGCTTCAGTATATAAACCTTTCGCGATTCCAGCTTGGTTAGTGATAATAAATAATTTATATTGTTGTTGCATGAAAAACTTACATAAGGCAAAAATTTCTTTAATAAATACACATTCTTCTGGACGAAACAAGTAGCCTATATCTTGATTTACAATGCCGTCTCTATCTAAAAAAAGTGCTTTAACTGTCATGAAACCTTAAAATTTAGGGTGAAAATAATTTAGCTAAATTGCCAACAGATTTAGTGATTAATTACTGCTGGGGGTAGCTAGAAAAATTAAATTTAAGACTTGAAGAATATGGGTTTTACTATTAATTGAATAATTAATTTAGTGGCGGAGAGAGAGGGATTCGAACCCTCGATACGTTGCCGTATACACACTTTCCAGGCGTGCGCCTTCGGCCACTCGGCCATCTCTCCTTTTTATTACTGTTCCGAAAAACAGCACGCCATTGTAGTTAAACCATAGTTATTTTACAAGAATAAAATTATGCTTCGATTTGATTTTGTAATTCTTCTAATAAATCCCAACGTTGATAAGCTTGCTCTAATTGAGTGTTTATTGTTTGTAATTTGTTCAACACTTGGGTGGTTTTTAATTGATCTTGTTGATAAAAATCGGCATGATTAATAGTATTATTGATTTCAACTTTTTGGATTTCCAAATCATCTATTACATCTGGTAATGTCGCTAATTCTTGTTGTTGTTGGTAATTTAATTTAGTTTTTTGAGTATTGCTGGGTTTGGATTTTTTAACTACATTATTGGTATTTGTGCTGATAATTTTAGCTTGTTGTTGTTGATATTTAGACCAATCGCTGTAACCACCAACAAATTCTTGAATTTTTCCTGCGCCAGTGAATACAAAAATACTAGTTACTACATTATCTAAAAAGGCTCTATCGTGACTAACTAATAATAAAGTTCCAGCGAATTCAACTAATTTTTCTTCCAATAATTCTAAAGTTTCTAAATCTAAATCATTTGTAGGTTCATCCATAATGATTAAATTCGCAGGTTTAGTAAATAAACGGGCTAATAACAGCCGATTTTTTTCACCACCAGAAAGACTTTTAACTGGCGATCTAGCTCTAGCAGGTGCAAATAAAAAATCGCCTAAGTAAGACATTACGTGTCTTTGAACGCCAGCAATTTCTAAAAAATCATTACCATCAGCAACTGAATCTACTACTGTCATTTCAGGATCAAGTTGTTCTCTAAGTTGATCAAAATAAGCCACTTGTAATTGTGTGCCTTGAGTTACAGAGCCAGTAGTTGGTTTTAATTCTTGGAGCAATAATTTCAATAAAGTTGATTTTCCTGCGCCATTGTCGCCAATTAAACCAATTTTATCTCCACGTTGAATTAAGGCGGAAAAATCTTTAACAATTACATTTTCAGCGTAATTAAAATTTAACTTCTCAACTTCAATGACTTTTTTGCCAGAAGAATTACCAGTATCTAAACTTAATTTAGCTGAACCTTTTTGTTCACGTCGTTGTGAGCGTTCACGCCGCAAAGCCTCTAAAGCTCTAACTCTACCCTCATTTCTAGTACGTCTAGCTTTAACGCCTTGACGAATCCAAACTTCTTCTTGAGCTAATTTTTTATCAAATTCTGCATTTTGGCTGGCTTCATTTTCTAATGTAGCAGCTTTACGCCTTAAATAGTCTGTGTAATTTCCTTGCCATGAAACTAATTGCCCTCGATCTAAATCTACAATTCTAGTGGTAAGTTTTTGTAAAAAAGCTCGATCATGGGTGACAAATAAAACTGCGCCATTGTAATTTAATAATTGTTCTTCTAACCATAGAATGCTATCAAAATCCAAATGATTGGTAGGCTCATCTAATAATAATACATCCGGTTCAATTACTAAAGCTTGTGCTAAGGCAACTCGTCTTTTCCAACCGCCAGATAAACTATTTACTTTAACTTCGGCAGGCAAGTTTAATTTGCTTAAAGTGTTTTCTACTCGCTGTTGAAAATGCCAACCATTATGAGTTTCTAATTGATGTTGTAAATCACCAAATTCTTGTAAGGCTTTGGGGTCATCGCCATCTAGGGTTAATGAAAGTTCATGATAACGACTAATCCAATGACCTAAATCACCCAAACCACTAGCAACTGCATCATAAATAGTTGAATCTGGTTGTAATTCTGGAGCTTGTTCCAACCAAGATAATTTTAAGCCACTTTGTAGCCAAACTTCGCCTGCATCTGCATGAATATTGCCGGCAATTATTTTCATTAATGTGGATTTGCCTTCACCATTTCTACCTAATAAACCTACGCGTTCACCAGCGTCAAGTTGAAAATTGGCGTTATCTAATAAAGTGTGAGTTCCAAAGGCAATGGAAAGATTATTTAAGCGTATTAAAGGCATGAGTGATTTTTTGGTGGTGAATAACTACAACACATAGTATAGGTGTTTAAAGTTCGATTATTTGATTAATATTAAATCCTTGCACTGGTTTGCGCCCGTGATAACCACGAGTATTACTTAAAACCCTAGTGTTATTGGTGGTGTAATTATTTAACCCATGTACATGTCCATGAAACCAAGCAGTTATATCATGCTCGCTAAATAAAGATTCCAAATTATTGCAATAAGCTAGCCTTTTCAAGGTGTTATTTCTTTCATTCCAACTTAAATACAAGGGTGCGTGGTGAGTAATAACTACAGTTTTACCTACGTGAGGGTTTTTAAGTTCATGTTCTAACCAAATATTTGAACGTCTATGTAATTGAGTAAAAGTAAATTCATTTAAAAAGTTTTCTTTGAAGCGAATATTTCTAAAATCATTTAGACGTTTGCCCAATTCAGCTGCCATATCATTGCCAGCAAGTAGTAAATCAGTCCATAAAGTGCAACCTAAAAATCTAATTCCATCTAAAATCAAGGTGTTTTTTTCTAAAAAAAATATATTACTATTGGCACAACTATTACGTAAAGCGTCTAAAGTTTGCTTATATTCATGGGTGTAAAATTCATGATTACCAGCAATATAAATAACTGGTTTTTCAATGGACTTTAACCAGTTAACTCCTTGTTTGCCAACGCCTATGTCTCCAGATGCAATAACAATATCAGCATTGTTTTCTGGCAATTCTTGTTTGCCAAATTCTAAATGAATGTCAGAAAAATAGTTTATTAACACAATAATTAAGGTAGTAGCCTTGCTGGTATAGAGTATAATTTTAATTGTTCTATTCTTTCAGATATCTGTATTTTTTCCAACAAAGAATTTTTTATTATGTCGCTAATTACTCGAAAAATCACGCAACAAGTTTTAATTGGTTCAGTTAAAGTGGGTGGTGATGCGCCTATTGTAGTGCAGTCTATGACTAACACTGATACTGTGAATATTGAGGCAACAGTAACCCAAATTATGGAGTTAGCTACTGCGGGTTCAGAGCTAGTCAGAATTACAGTAAATTCCGAAGCAGCGGCTCAAGCTGTAGCTGAAATTAAGCGTCAATTGTTGCAAGCTGGTTTTAAGGTGCCGATTATTGGAGATTTTCATTTTAATGGGCATAAATTATTAGAAAAATATCCAGATTGTGCCATGGCTTTGGACAAATATAGAATTAATCCTGGCAATGTTGGACGTGGTAAAAGCAGGGATCCACAATTTCAACAAATGATTGAATTTGCGTGTAAATATGATAAACCAGTGCGGATTGGAGTTAATGGCGGCAGTTTAGATCAAAGTGTGTTGATGCGTTTATTGGCTGAAAACCGTCAGTTAGATCAGCCTTTGCCTTTAAGTGCAATTGCGCGGGAAGCTATTATTGTATCAGCTTTGGAAAGTGCAGCTAAGGCGCAAGAAATTGGTTTGAATAAAGATAAAATCATACTTTCTTGTAAAATTAGTAATGTGCA
>DAOUSJ010000084.1 GCA_030627285.1 Methylococcaceae bacterium
AATTTCATTATATCTCTTAGAAAAGGGTGGTTTTTTAGAAGCAGACACCCGTATTATTGGAGTAGATTTACAGGATTTAACCACAGCAGATTTTGTTAAATTAGCAAATAATAGTTTAGAAAAATTTTTAAATGCTGAGATAAACCCAGAAATAAGTTCCCGTTTATATAAGCGGTTAATTTATTTGTCGGTAGATTTAACTGTGCTATTGCAATATCAACAGATAAAAGCTGTGGTAGTGAATAGTCAGCGGATTATGATTAATTATTTTTCAGTTGCTCCAAATTTATTTGCAATTATTTGTCAAAATTTAGCTGCTGCTGAAATATTAAATGATACTGCGCGTATGGTGATGGAAAAACCTATTGGATATGATTTAAAATCTTCAAAAACTATTAATGATGTAGTTGCGCAAGTATTCACTGAGGAACGAGTATTTCGCATTGACCATTATTTAGGTAAAGAAACAGTATTAAATCTATTAGCTTTACGGTTTGCGAATTCAATTTTTACTACTAATTGGGATCACAATACTATTGATCACATTCAAATTACAGTTGCTGAAGAAGTTGGCATTGAAGGTCGCTGGAATTATTTTGATAAAACTGGGCAATTGCGGGATATGGTGCAAAATCATTTGTTACAAATTTTAACTTTTGTAGCTATGGAACCACCAGTGAATTTGGAAGCTAGTAGTATTCACAATGAAAAAATTAAAGTTTTATCTGCTTTGCGCCCAATTACTGCGGAAAATGTAGCACAAACAACTGTCCGTGGACAATATACTGCTGGACAAATTAAGGGTAAAAATGTAGCTGGATACTTAGAAGGGACTGGGGCAAATTCAATAAGTGATATTGAAACTTTTGTAGCATTAAGAGTAGATATTGATAATTGGCGCTGGGCGGGAGTACCATTTTATTTGCGCACTGGTAAAGCTATGAAACACAAAAGAACTGAAATTGTAGTGAATTTCAAACAATTACCGCATAATATTTTCCCAGATAGTTTTGCTAAATTACCGCAGAATAAATTAATTATTCATTTGCAATCTAATGAAGGTATTGAAGTGCAAATGTTAAATAAAATTCCTGTAATTGATGGCAAAATTAAATTGCAAAAAACTAAATTAGATTTGAGTTTTAGTGATACTTTTGAAAAAGAACAAATTTTTGGAGGCTATGAAAAGCTAATTTTGGAAGCCATGCGTAACAATATAACTTTATTTTTAAATCGTCCTGAAATTGAACATGCATGGACTTGGATTGATTCAATTCAAGAAGCTTGGAAGCTTATGCCAGAAACTCCTAAACCTTATTCAGCTGGAACTTGGGGGCCAGATGCTGCAGATGAATTATTGACTAGAGATGATAGAATGTGGGAAGCATAAGCAAAATATAATTCTAAATTTTCGTTTCTAGTTATAAGGAATAGTGTATATGAACCCAGTAATAGCAACTGTTACCGCTAATATTGTTCAACGTAGTCGTGAAACTCGGGCAGTTTATTTAGCCCATATAGCTGCGAGTATTGATACTCAAAAACCCTTACGTGGAGATTTGGGTTGTGGTAATTTAGCGCATGGTTTTGCTGCTTGCAATAGTGATGAAAAAGCGGATTTAACTGGTGATAAAAAAGCTAATATTGCCATTGTTTCCTCTTATAACGACATGTTATCAGCGCATGAACCTTATCGAGTAGCACCAGAATTAATTAAAACTGCAATTCAAGCAGCTGGTGGCGTAGCACAATTTGCTGGTGGTGTACCTGCAATGTGTGATGGCGTAACTCAAGGACAAGCGGGCATGGAATTGTCTCTATTTAGTCGCGATATTATTGCCATGTCCACTGCTATTGCGCTTAGTCATAACATGTTTGATGGTGCGCTGTATTTAGGAGTTTGCGATAAAATTGTTCCAGGATTATTAATTGGTGCTTTGAGTTTTGGACATTTACCCGCATTATTTATTCCTGCTGGCCCTATGGAAAGTGGGATCACCAATAAAGAAAAAGCTAGAGCTAGACAAAAATATGCAGTAGGTGCAATAGATCGGCAAGCATTATTAATTTCTGAATCCAAATCCTATCATAGTGCTGGAACTTGTACTTTTTATGGCACTGCTAATAGCAATCAAATGATGATGGAAATCATGGGCTTGCATCTTCCTGGTAGTTCATTTATTAATCCATACACACCTTTGCGCGATGCTTTAACGCAAGCCGCCGCTCAACAAGTATTAAAATTCACCGCTTTAGGTAATGATTTTCGTCCTATAGGGCATATGGTGAATGAAAAAGCTATTGTCAATGCCATGATTGGTTTATTAGTCACTGGTGGCTCAACTAATCACACTATGCATTTAGTAGCGATTGCAAAAGCAGCTGGTATTATTATTAATTGGGATGATTTTGATCAACTTTCTCGAGCATTACCGTTATTAACCAAAATTTATCCGAATGGTCCAGCAGATATTAATCACTTTCAAGCGGCTGGCGGTACTGGAGTTTTAATTGCAGAATTATTGCAACATGGATTATTACATGCAGACATTTTAACTGTTGCTAATCAGCGTGGCATGAATAGTTACACACAAGAACCGAAACTTATAGATCAAGAGTTAGTTTGGGAAGATTCTCCAAGTTCTTCCTTAGATCCAGAAGTATTGACTACTGTGGAAAAACCATTTTTAACTTCAGGTGGTTTGCATTTAATGCAGGGTAATTTGGGGCGTGGAATTTCCAAAATATCGGCGGTAGCGGAAGAATTTCAAATTTTAACTGCACCGGCGGTAGTATTTGACGATCAAAATGATATGTTAATGGCTTTTAAACGCGGTGAATTAGAACACGATTTTATTGCAGTAATTCGTTTTCAAGGGCCAAAATCTAATGGCATGCCTGAATTACATAAACTTACGCCAGCTTTAGGTTTGTTACAAGATAAGGGTTTTAAGGTAGCATTAGTTACTGATGGGCGCATGTCTGGAGCTTCTGGAAAAATACCATCGGTAATTCATTTATGTCCAGAATGTATAGATGGAGGCCCATTAGCTAAAGTTCATAATGGTGATATGATTTATTTGAATGCCCAAACTGGTGAATTAAATGTATTAATGGATACAGTCAAATTTAATGCGCGCCGACCAATGGCAAATACCGCGAAAAATCATCATCATGGCACTGGTAGAGAAATGTTTGGTGGTTTTCGTTTAAATGCTTCCTCCGCTGAAACTGGTGCGAGTAATTTATTCATTGAAGATTAAGCCCAAACTTTTTATTTCTATTATTTAGACCTGTGTAAAATTATGACTACTCAAAATTGGAAAATAGCCCCAATTGATGTATTAACTGCTGCACCTGTGATGCCAGTAATGGTGATTCACGACTTAGAACATGCAGTTCCATTAGCCAAAGCTTTAGTTGCTGGCGGCATTAAAGTTTTAGAAATTACTTTGCGTACTCCGATAGCATTAGAGGCAATTAAAAAAATCAGCAATGAAGTAGAAGGTGCTATTGTTGGTGCTGGTACAATTATAACTCCAGAACAATTAACCGCAGTAGTTGATGCTGGAGCAGTATTTGCGATTAGCCCAGGTTTAACTCCCAAAATTTTAACTGCCGCAGTTAATAGTGAAATTGCCTTAATTCCAGGAATTTCCAGTATTTCTGAACTCATGTTAGGCATGGAATACGGATTAGATTGTTTTAAATTTTTTCCTGCTGAAGCTGCTGGCGGCGTAGCAATGTTAAAAGGCATTGCGGGGCCAATTCCACAAGTTACTTTTTGTCCAACTGGCGGTATTTCATTGGCAAATTACAATTCCTATTTACAATTAAAAAATGTAGCTTGTGTTGGTGGATCTTGGCTAGCACCTGCGGAAATAGTGCAACAACAAGCTTGGGATCAAGTAACTAAATTAGCATCTGAAGCCTTGGCAGGTGTACAAACATAATTAAATAACATGCTTTGAGGGTTTTTGATGCCCTCAAAGATTATGCGTTATTGCTTAAGCTAAACTAAAAACCGCGCCTAAAATTCCACCAAAAACTCCACCCCAAACCACTAGCCAACCTAAATGTTCATGAATAATATTTTGTACCATTATTTTAACCATTTCTGGACTCAATTCATTTAAGCGTTTATCAATTACAGTTTCAATTTTTTGGGCAATGTCTTCGCCAATTTTATGTGCATTTAAACCCTGTTGCAAGGCTAATTTAAAGTTATCGGAAGTGACCATTTCACTTAAAGTGGTTTGCATTTTCAAGGTAAAAGGTTCTTTAATTGGTATTAAAGCCTCTTCGCCACCCATCATTTGCAACATGCCTCCGAAGGATGATTCCATAATTGCAGTTACTAAACCAGCATAAATTTTATCGTAATCAACGGCTTGTAAAATTGGCTCTAAGTTTAGAACTTTATCGCCTGCTTGTTCTTCAGTTTCAATGAATTGTTCAATATTTTCTACGGTAAAAAATTGTTGCATCATTAAATCTTTAATTGCCAACTTAAATTCTTCAAAACGCTGGGGAATTACTCCAGAGCCATACAAAAATGGTACTTTTTCAAATAACATATGAATTGCCAGCCAATTGGTAATTGCGCCTGAAAGTGCAAAAAATCCAATTGATTTCAATAACTCACAATTAATAGCATATGCAAGCGCAATAATTAATCCTGCGATGGCATTAGTGATGAAATTTTTATTTTTTAATCCAGCTATCATCGTTTCTTCGGTGGCATTAAATCAGTAATTGAACCTTCAATCATTTCAGCAGCAAAGGCAAAGGTTTCAGCTAACGTAGGATGTGCGTGTACGGTTAAAGCAATATCATCCACACATGCACCCATTTCCAAAGCTAGAACGGCTTCAGCGACCAATTCACCAGCATTTGTGCCAGTCATTCCAGCACCTAAGATTTTACCAGTTTCTTTTTCAGATAAAATTTTAGTAATACCTTCTTTACGTCCAATACTTAAGGAGCGTCCGCTAGCTGCCCATGGAAATGCGCCTTTGTCATATTCAATTCCTTGGGCTTTGGCTTCAATCTCAGTTAATCCCATCCAAGCAACTTCAGGATCAGTATAAGCCACCGAAGGAATAGTTAAAGCTTGCCATTGAGATTTATGTCCGGCAATTACTTCAGCCGCAATTTTGCCTTCATGTACAGCTTTATGCGCTAACATTGGATTTCCAACTACATCACCAATTGCATAAATATTAGCAACATTAGTTTGTTGTTGTGAATTTACTGGAATGAATCCGCGCTCATCTATTTTGATTCCAGCTTGATCGGCAGCACATAAATGTCCATTTGGTCGTCGTCCAACTGCAACTAAAACCTTGTTAAAAATTTCATCAGCATTCTCACCAGAAAAACTGACTTTTAAACCTTCGTCTAAGGCTTCAATATTTTCAACTGCAGTAGACAATAAAACTTTGGAGTATTGTTGTTTGATTTTTTGCATTAATGGTCGCACTAAATCTTTATCGCAACCAGTAATAATTTGGTTTTGCATTTCCACAATACTAATTTCACTACCCAAAGCGTTATACACGGTAGCCATTTCTAAACCAATAATGCCGCCACCAATAATCAATAACTTTTTAGGTACATCCGCTAATTCTAATGCATCGGTGGAATCCATTAAACGTGGATCATCATTAGGAAAGCTAGGAATTTTAACTGCTTGTGAACCAACCGCAATAATTGCTTGCGCAAATTCAATTTCCTCTACACCTTGATCGGTAGTGATTGCAATTGTAGTTGCGGAGGTAAAATTTCCAGTGCCATGAATTACTTTAACTTTGCGTTGTTGAGCTAAGCCAGCTAAGCCAGTATTTAATTGTTTACTAACTTTTTCTTTAGTTTTTTTGAGTTTTTTTAAATCAATTTTTGGATCGCTAAAACTAATGCCATGACTAGATATTTCTTGGGCTTCATTAATAATTTGTGCGGCGTGAAGCAAAGTTTTAGATGGGATGCAACCAACATTTAGACATACACCGCCTAATACTGGATAACGTTCTACTAAGATAACTTCTTGACCTAAATCAGCGGCTCGAAATGCGGCACTATAGCCTCCAGGCCCGCCACCTAAAACTAAAACTTGTGTCTTCAATGTATTTCCTTGTTGTCTGTTGGTTCAGTGACTTATATTAAAGTGCTACAGATGTATTTTCAATGTAAATAATCTCTGGATTGCATTTCAAACAATCGTGATTGGGTGCGTTTAAATTCAAATACGCCATCATCAATATATAAATGTTCCGCAGTAACCTCTATTGAGCAAATTAATTGCACTTGATGTTCGTACAGTGCATCAATTAAAGTTACAAAACGGCGGGCTTGATCGCGACTTTCTTTAGATAATTGTGGAATATCCGCAATAAATACTGTATTAAATCTTTGCGCAATGTGTAAATAATCAATTACTCCTAAAGTACGCTGACATAATTCATTAAAATCACTGTATAAAATCTTTTGATGCGCAGTTTTAAAACTTACTGCTCGACCTTGAATTTTCAATATTATAGCTTGCATCTTAGTGCGTGTGGTTAGCTTATTGAGATTTTTTTGTAAGAAATTATTTGCGTGAATGCCTTGACCAATATAAAAATTGCTCTGATCGGTATGTTGTTTGCGGTAATCTATCGGCGAATTTAAGCCAATACAGGTGGCTACTTGTTGTAATTGTTGTATAAAAGGCAAAAATAATTCGCGTTGCAAGCCATTTTTGTATAAATCTTGTGGTTTAGAATTAGAGGTAGTTACTAAGATTAAACCTTGGGCAAACAAGGCTTTAAATAAGCGGGTAATTATCATAGCATCGGCAATATCTATCACCTCAAATTCATCTAAACATAATAATTGAGTGCTGTTTCTGAATTCAGTTGCAAAGGCTAAAAATGGATCACCTTGGTGCGTTTGTCGCCATGTGTGTACAAATTGATGCACGCTTAACATAAAGTCATGAAAATGTAATCGCTGTTTAGTTTTCAAAGGACAGCAGCGAAAAAATAATTCCATTAGCATAGATTTGCCTCTGCCAACTCCACCAAAAATATACACACTCTGACTATGTTGGGTATGTTCCAGTTGATTTAATACAGTTTGTAATTCCTGTAACACTTGCATCTGCATAGGGTCAGATTTAAGTTGTTGTTTAGTAACTAAAGTTTGATATTTTTTAATTAAATTTTGGCTAAAAATCTTTGTTTCATCTGGCTTTGGTTTGGATTTTAGACGAGTTAAAAAAGCATTCAACATGATATTTATAGTAACCAAATTAATTAACGCAGCAAGTTTTATACCTGAAATATTTAAGCTAGAATTATTTTACAAAACATTTTTTTTCCGCAAATTTTTCAGCAGCTTGTAGGCGTTTTTTTAAGTCTTTAGATTGTGTTGGATCTCTGAAAGCACCGCCATTTTCACCTGGTGTTTTGCGCATAAAACCAAAAGTAGTGGCAGCTTCAAATTCAGCAAAACTTAATTTTTCGGCAATTTTATCAATTTTACAACCGCAAGCGTATTGGTTAATGTAATTTAAGCCGCCGTGTTTAGCGACACAATTTAAAACATAATCCACCCGATCACGAGTAGGATATTCATGTAAATTATTTTGGACGGTAGTTATTGGAACTATTGTAGTAGTTGTAATTTTAGGACTGGTTTTAGTTGTTGGGCAACCAATTAA
>DAOUSJ010000097.1 GCA_030627285.1 Methylococcaceae bacterium
TGCAATCAACAGAAAATTTATTAAAGGCTCAAGCAGAAAAACTGCGTCAGTGCAAACAGCAGTTAAAAGTACAAGCTGCGTTGTATTCTATGTTGAATTTAATTAGTCATGTATTAATTCGTGCCATTTCAGAACCAATATTATTTAATGATGTATGTAAAACTATTCTTACACATACAAGTTTTAATAGTGTGTCCATTAGTGTGTTTAACAAACCAAAGCAACAATTTGAACTCAGTGTAATTGAAGGAGATGAGATAAATAGTCAATCTGGAGTTACATTTCCATTGACACAATTTTGTGATATTTTGGGTAGTATTGCATTATTTACTCGAGAAGCCGATTATTTTACGCCTGATGTATGTGCGTTATTAAATACAATGGCACAAGATATTTCATTTACTTTAGAAGCTTTACGTTTAGAACAATATCGTCAACAAGCAGAAACAGTGTTATTAGAAAAGGAAGAAAATCTTTCGGTAACTATTGATGCTATTAGTGATGGTGTGATTGTTACTGATGCGCAAGGTGCAGTTATTAGAATGAACCCAGTTGCACAAACACTGACTGGTTGGAAATTTAAACATGCTGACGGAGATTTATTTAGTAGTGTATTTAATATTATTGACACTCAAAGCCGTCAAAAAATTGTTTGTTTAGCGGAAAAAATTTTACAGCAACAAACTGGAATTGAAGTTATTGAACATACAACTTTAGTGGCTAAACAGTTAAATGAACATCAAATTACAGGTAGTATTGCACCTATTTATGATAAAAATAAAGTATTAACTGGGGCAGTATTAGTTTTTCAAGATGTCACTGAGCAATATGCAACTATTAATGCTTTAAAAATGAGTGAGCAGCGGTTTAGAGATGTTATTGAAGCTTCAAATGCTTACATTTGGGAGTTAAATAAAGAGGGTAAATATACTTATTTAACTGATAAAGTTACCCTAACTAAAGGATATAAACCTGAAGCATTAATAGGGCATAGCCCATTTGAATTTATTGCCCCTGAAGAAGTTACATTACTTTCCAAACAAGTCAATGCAGAAATAAAAAAACAGGGTAAATTTGAGTTAGTTTTACAAAACATTACTCCTACAGGTGAGACTTTGTGGGAAGAGCTTAAAGGTCAAGTAATCTTAGATGAAAATAAGGAATTCATAGGCTTGCGAGGTGTTGGAGTTAGTATAAATCAGCGCAAAAAAAATGAGGCGGAAATAAAACGTCTAGCTTATTACGACCCATTAACATCATTACCAAATCGCAGAATGTTAATAGATGGAGTTACTAAAGAATTAGCAATTGCACGTAAGAATAATACTTTTGGAGCTTTATTATTTTTAGATTTAGATCATTTTAAAACCCTGAATGACTCACTTGGGCATGCAGTTGGAGATGAATTATTAGTGCAAATTGCTGAAAGATTAACACAGCAATTACGTCCGCAAGACTTGGCTGCACGTATAGGTGGAGATGAATTTATTGTCTTATTACCTAATTTAAGTGAAGTTTTTGAGATGGCAGTTCAGCATGCAGATGAAATAATTAAACAAATTTCAGCTATTTTACAAGAGCCTTATAAATTAAAAAATCATTCTCACTTTAGTAGTAGTAGTATTGGAGCTACGATTTTTCCGCAAGAAAACCAAACCGCTACAGTTATCTTAAAACAAGCTGATACTGCATTGTATAGAGCTAAAGATATGGGCAGAAACACCTTTAGATTTTACCATCCAAATATGCAAATTAAAGCGCGCAATCGTTTGGAAATGGAAAAGAATTTACGCATTGCATTACAAAAAAACCAATTCCAATTATATTATCAACCACAACTTAATCATCAAGGTGAATTAATTGGTGCAGAAGCTTTATTGCGGTGGTTTTTACCAGATTCAGGTTTAATTCCACCAGTTAAATTTATTCCTATTGCTGAAGAATCTGGCATTATGTTGGAAATAGGCTTATGGATTTTTAATCAATGTTTCCGAGAAGTAAAAAAATGGATTGACCAAGGTTTATTACAAGCACACCAACATATATCTATTAATGTAAGTCCAAAACAATTTAAACAAGCTAATTTTGTCCAACAATTAATTGACATAGTTAGTGAAACTCAAATCAATCCAAGTAATTTTATCTTAGAGGTTACAGAAGGAATATTCTTAACTAATATTGATAATACTATTGAAAAAATGTTGCATCTGCGGGGTTTAGGTTTTACTTTTTCCATTGACGATTTTGGAACTGGATATTCATCTTTGTCTTATTTAAAACGCTTACCTTTAAATGAATTAAAAATAGATAAAGCTTTTATTGACGACATTATTGAAGATATTGATGACCAAATTATTGTAAAAACTATTATTGCTATGGCGAAACATTTACAATTTAGTGTGATTGCAGAAGGTGTTGAAACTAAAGCGCAATTAGAGTTTTTAAAAACCAATGATTGCAAACATTATCAGGGGTATTTTTTTAGTAAGCCATTAAATCACGTAGATTTTGAAGATTATATGCGCACACATATAGTTTTATAATATGAAATTTGGTTTTGTATTGCTTAGTAGCTTATTGCTGTGTGGCGTAATTGAAATTCATGCTAAGGAAATTGATTTAGCACTGCCTGATATGGGAGATTCTTCTGAAGCCATTATTTCACCCCGACAAGAACAAGAATTAGGTGCAGCATTTTTCAGAAGTGTACACCAACATTTAACCATTAATTCAGATAATGAAATTAGGCAATACATTCAAAATTTAGGCAAGCAATTAACTAAGTATAGTGATAATCCAGCCAATCCATTTCATTTTTTTATGGTAATGGACGCAAGTATTAATGCATTTGCAGGTCCTGGAGGTTATATTGGTATTAATTCAGGTTTAGTTTTGATGACTGAAGCAGAAAGTGAATTAGCTTCAGTTATGGCGCATGAAATTGCCCATGTTACCCAGAGACATTTATATCGCGCTTTTGAAGCCGCGAGCAAACTCTCAATTCCAACCGCAGCAGCAACCTTAGCTGCAATTTTAATTGGCACCCAAAATCCAGCAATTGGGCAGGCAGCTATAATGGCAATTCAAGCTGGCAGTATTCAATATCAAATTAATTTTACTAGAGACAACGAACAAGAAGCAGACCGAGTGGGTCTTAAAAATTTATTTAAAGCACATTATAATCCACGCAGCATGCCCACTTTTTTTGAACGTTTACAACAATCTAGTCGTTTCTATGGCAAAAATATTCCTGACTTTTTGCGGACGCATCCAGTAACTACTTCCAGAATTTCTGACACCCGTGGTAGAGCGAATCAATATGCCTATCAACATTATCCAAGTTCAGTAGATTATTTACTTACACAAGCTAAATTAAGAGTATTAACTGCAAATAATTCCCAAAAAACCTTAGCTTACTTTCGATTACGTCAACAACAAGGCACTCCGCAACAACGCGATATTGCTAGTTATGGTTTAGGCTGGGCTTTATTGGACATACAACAATTTAGTCAGGCGCAAAATATATTTCAAACATTAAAAGCTAAGTATCCAAATCAATTCCAATACTTAAATGCACTAGCTTATGCAACCTTGGAACAAAAAAAATATCCCGCAGCATTAAAACTTTATCAGCAAGAATTGCGAAAATTTCCAAATAACACTGCTATAAATTTAGATTATATTCAGGCTTTGTTAAAAGTGAAACAAACCAAACTTGCTCAACAAAAATTGCAGCAATTAGATATAAAAATTAAACAACAACCACTGTATTTTGAATTATTAGCTCAAGCATATGCTGATTTAAATCAAATGGCAGAATCGCAACGTTATTTAGCCGAATATTATTATCTAATTGGACTTACTAAAACGGCAATTTTACATATTAAACTAGCGCAAAAATCTAAACCAATGAATTTTTATTTACGCGCTATTTTAGCTGAACGCTTGCGATTTTTTACTGCTGAAGAACTTGAACGCCGTGAAAATGATTAATGCTCTACATGCTCATTAGTAGTTGCTGCTGAATGTGTATCAGATTGAATTGAATGTACTATTCCATGCAAAGTACCGATTACTAAAATTCCAGCAATAATTAAACTAATTTGTTCCAATGAAGTTTTTATATCGGTTTTTTGATGTAGGGTGGGAATTAAATCTGCTACGGCAATATAAATAAAACTTGATGCTGCTAAGGCTAAAAAATATGGCAATTTGTCATGTAAATCATCCAAAAGAAAATACGCTAAAACTCCTCCAACTACTGTCATCAAGCTAGCTACAACATTATAAAATAAAGCTTTTTTCTTACTGTATCCACTAGCTAATAAAATTGCGAAATCACCTACTTCTTGAGGGATTTCATGTGCAGCTACGGCTAAACTAGTGACTACTCCCAAGTGAAAATCAGTTAAAAATGCTGCTGCTATTAAAACTCCATCAACAAAATTATGAATGGCATCTCCCATTACAATTAGCGTTCCAGCGGCTTGATGACCATGGTGTTGACTATCATGATGCGCATCACAATGACTAGAATGACAATGTCGCCAAATTAGTAATTTTTCTAAGATAAAAAAACTTAATATGCCAATTAAAATGGTTGCAGATAAATTTTGAAATTCTGCGGCTGGAACTTCTTGAAATGCATGTGGAATTAAGCCCCAAAATGCTACGGCTAATAAAGCTCCAGTAGCAAAGCTAATTCCATGCGGCAACACTTTTTGTCTTTGGGTGTCATTTAACAATAAAAACCCAGCAGCAACTACAACACTTAAAACTCCACCTAAAGCGGTAAATAATATAATAAATACTAATAAAGTCATCGGATTATGTTTTCCATATTAAAGTTGCCATGCGTCCTGTTTGTGGTTCGCGACGATAAGAATAAAAATGTTTTGGATTACAAACAGTACAATCATTGCCGCCATAAACTGCATGGACATTTGCTGTGGATAATTCTATGCGTGCTATTTGATATAAATCTGCAAAATATTTATTTGGTTGTTTGCTAGTTTTAAAAGCGGTGGAAAAAGCAGGATTTTTAGCTATAAATTGATTCATTACTTCAACTCCAACCTCAAAACAACAAGCGCCGATAGCAATTCCAAGCCATGCTAATGTGGGTTTGTGAGGCATAGAATTTACTGTGTTGGGAATAATTCCAGCCAATAAACCCCGCCAGCCTGCATGAATAGCAGCGATAGTTTCACCCTCACTTGAACACAAAATAATTGGCAAACAGTCCGCAGTTAAAATTGCGCAAACCACATTTTTTTGGCTAGTAAAACTAGCATCCGCGCAATTATTAGCATGATTATCTGCTGAAATTGCAAGATTACTATGAGTTTGTTGTAACCAAATTGGTGTAGATGGCAGTTGCAAGCTAGTACTTAAAGACTGTCTATTTTGTAAAACTGCAATTGGATTATCATCTACATGTTGAGCTAAATTTAAACTTGCATAATTATCTGTACTAACACCATTTAAGCGCAAACTCATAGCTGCATGAACTCCATTTGGAGCTGGCCAATCTGGGATTAAAAAATTATTTTTTATCATAAAGTTTTAATATTTGTAACAAAGTTTGCATATCATCAGGTAAAGCTTGATTCCACTCCATATATTCTTTGGTTTCAGGATGAATTAAACCTAATTTAGCCGCATGTAAAGCTTGGCGTTTAAATTGGCGTAATTGTGTTTCTAATTCAGCTGGACAATTGGCTGGTAACTGAAAATTACCTGAATATAATTGATCGCCAACTAA
>DAOUSJ010000016.1 GCA_030627285.1 Methylococcaceae bacterium
AATATTCCAGATTTTCCTAAGCAAGGGATTAATTTTAAAGATATAACTCCACTATTAAAAAATCCTGTAGCTCTAAAAGTAGCAGTTCAACAATTAACTAGCCAGTTTAAAAATAGAAATATTACCGCCGTAGCTGGCATAGAGGCAAGAGGTTTTATTTTTGGCTCATTAATAGCATGGGAGTTAGGTGTAAGTTTTATACCTTTGCGTAAATTAGGTAAATTACCCGCTGAAATAAAACAAATTGATTATGCCTTAGAATATGGTTTTTCTACTTTAGAAGTCCATGCAGATGCTTTAACAATCACAGATAAGGTATTGTTAGTAGACGATTTATTAGCTACAGGAGGTACAGCTCAGGCAAGTTGTGAATTAATAGAATCTTTAGACGCAACAATAGTAGCGTGTGCATTTATAATTGAATTAGACGATTTAAATGGAAAAAAATTACTAGAAAATCATGAAATATATTCTTTATTACATTATTAAAATTCCAATATTATCTTGAATTGCTAATTAAATAATACAATTCTTATTGAAGATTTTAAAAATTAGGTTAATATACTCTAAAATTTCACAAAGAAATATAGTATTATTTTTATAATTACAGTGAATTACATTTCAATTAGCAATTAGCAAATAGGAAACCACATGAATATTTCAGATTTAATTAAAATAAATTACGATGATCTTGCAACTTTATCTTCTAAAGATTTATTGGATTTTCAATTGAAAATCAACAAGGCAATTGAAAAAAAACAATTACAGGAAAAAACCAAAGTTTTTGAAAAAATAAATACTTTAGCTAATGAAGCTGGGTTTTCTTTAAAAGAGTTAAAAGATTTTTTAAAAAATCCTCCTAAAAAAACTGTGTCTGTAAAATATAGAAACCCAATGAATTCTAGTGAAACTTGGGCTGGAAGAGGTAGAAAACCTAAATGGCTTATAACTTCATTAGCTACAGGTAAAAAATTATCAGACTTTGAAGTTTAATTAAAATCATCGTCGTTAACTTGTACCATGCCATTATAAATTCGTACAGGAATAGACATAATATTTTCATATGCAGGTGCAGATTTTACTGTGCCGCTTTTAAGGCAAAATTTTGCACCATGACGAGGACAAATAATTTCAGTGCCGTCTAATGATCCAGTAGCTATTTCAGTGCCATCATGAGGGCATACATCTTCTATAGCATAAAAAGTGCCATTAATTTTGAAAACTGCTACATTGATTCCATCTATATTGACGACAACATGCTCACCATTTGCTAAGCTAGCTTCAGAAACAACATTTACCCAATTGACCATTATATTTAACCTTATGTTTTTCCCTTACATTGAAGATATGCAAGAAATCAATAAAAAAAGAAAGCACAGTATATCATCTGGAACTCTGTATTTTGTTCTAGTATCACTTCTTTAACCAATTGAATTGTTTATGAGCAAAAATGCACTTTTTGAAAAAATTAATTATTTAATTTTATTAAGCTTAGTAACAGTAATGCAGTTCACTTTGTCATTTGCCATTAAAGATATAGAAGTTTTTTTTACCAGATATCCTATTTTAACTGCAAAATCTGATAAATCCTGGGGTTATTTTAAATTATGTTGCAATGATATTATTCAATATGCAGTTGTAAAGAAACCTTATTTTTTTTCAATTGCATTTAAATTAATTTTGGCATTTACAATAATTATTGTTATTAGTTTATTAGCTTTGGCAAAAACCACTCATAGTCGTCAACAACAAATTTTAACTGAGCAGCATAACAGTTTTAGTCGTTTATTTAATGAACAATTAACTCAAACCATTAAAGTTCCATTAGTAAATAATGATAAAGTGACAATTCAGTCTGTTTTGCAACAATTAACTGCTAAAGAAAAAATTATTGGCAGTGCAGTATATAATAAGGATAAGGTTTTACTTACGGCATCAGGGCAGGATATTCAACAATATGTTACATTTCCTAAAAAAACATTATTAAAATCTGATATTACTTCAAGCATAAAACTTATTTTTAACGATTTAAAAGCTAAATTTATTAATACTACTCCAAATAAATATTTAGTTACTTATACTACACCTGTAAAATACAATAATTTAATAGTGGGGTATATATCTACTACATTTGATTTTTCGGCATTAGAAAAAAGTAGGCTAAAACATTTTAAAGATTTTATTTTTGTTGGTACGTTATGCTTATTTATGGGTTTTATAGCTGCATTATATTTTAGTAAATTCATTACTAAACCCTTGAATGATTTATTAAATGCTAGCAATGAAGTAATTCATAAAATTAATGGTGGTGAAGATAAAAGTAAATATAAATATAAGCGTCAGGATGAATTAGAAGTGTTGATGAAGTCTATGAATACTTTAAATCAGGGTTTGTTACATAAAGATAAAGTAGAGGCGATTTTTTCGCAATACGTATCTAAAGAAGTTGCGATAAAAGCACTCAAGGAATTAGAGGGTGCTGATAAAGTTGAGTTAGGTGGACGACATATTATGGCAAGCGTATTTTTTGCGGATATTGTTGGCTTTACTAGTTTATCTGAACATTTAGAGCCTCAAGAAATTAGTGATTTATTAAACGTATATTTTTCCAAAATTAATGATGTAGTTAGTTTTTGTAATGGCCATGTAGATAAATTTATTGGTGATTGCGCCATGGTAGTTTTTGGAACTTTACAAAAAAATGATCAGCATTCTTTCGATTGTATTGCTTGTGCTTGGATGGTATTGAAATTGTTGGATAAAGTTAATCAGAAAAGGCAGGCTGCTGGAGAAATAACGGTAGAATTTAGAATTGGTGTCAATACTGGCATGATGTTAGCAGGTAATATTGGTTCTAATCGTAGGATGGAATATACCGTAGTTGGTGATTCAGTAAATTTAGCTTCACGCTTATGTGGTACTTGTGATCCTAGAGAATTAATGATGACTGAAGATGTATTTATAGAACAGGGGCTAGAAGATATGATAGACACTGAAATTAAAGATTTAATTAAATTACGCGGTAAAGAAATTCCAGTAAATACATTAATTGTAAAAGATATTTTAACGCCTTTTAAATCAGCCGCATTGAATGAGATTGAAAGAATTCTTGCGGAAACAGATTTAGAAGAAAATGCTTAATAATAAACACCCATAGGTTATGACAACAACAATTCAATTCATTGATACCTCGGAAGAACTAATAAGTTTATGTGAAAAAATAGCAATATGTCCTTGGATTGCTTTAGATACTGAATTTTTACGTGAAAAAAGTTATTATCCACAGTTTTGTTTATTACAAATAGCTACGCCTGATTGGGTTGCTTGTATTGACCCTTTAGTGTTAAAAGATTTAACCCCACTATTTAACGTTATTTATAATCCGAAAATTATTAAAGTTTTTCATGCTTGTAGACAAGATTTAGAAATTTTTTATCAAATTACCGGTAAAATTCCAGCACCTATTTTTGATACGCAAATAGCCGCGCCTTTATTAGGGATTCAAGAAAACCCAGGTTATGCCATGTTGGTGTCAAATTTTTTGAATGTTAATCTTTCGAAAACTTATACCCGCACTGATTGGTCTCTTAGACCTTTACAACCAGAACAATTAAAATATGCCGCGGATGATGTAATTTATTTATGTAGAATTTACCAAAAAATGCGCGAACAACTTACACAGTTAAAGCGTGATGATTGGTTAATAAATGATTTTAAACAACTTTTGAATCCAGATTTATATGCTGTAATTCCTGAAAATGCTTGGTTGAAATTTAAAGGAAAACAAAAATTAACTGGCAAACAATTAGCAATTATTCAAGCATTAACTAATTGGCGTGAATATACCGCCCAATTACAAAATAAACCACGCAATTGGTTGGTGCGTGATGATGTATTATTAGAATTGGCAAAATTGCAACCAACTAATTTAGCTGCATTAAAGTCAATTAGGACTATCAATAGTCGTTTAGTGCAAAGTTATGGCGTGGAGTTATGTAATTTAATTAGCACAGCCCAAACAAGTACACCTATATCTTTAAATGCAAGTAATATTAGCCCTAAAAAAACTCGACAACAAGAAGCAGTTTTGGATGTTTTAAATTCTGTGGTTAGAGTTAGGGCTATAGAAAATTGTATAAATCCAGTTATTTTAGCTTCCCGTAAAGAATTAGAAAATTTAATATTTTCCATGGAAACTAGCATTTTATTGACTGGCTGGCGTTATGAAATGATTGGACGAGAATTATGTGCTTTATTAAATGGTGAATTAAATATAACTTTAAATCCAGAGCAGGTTAATATTAATTTGTCTGTATTCGATTAATAATAATGTTTTCAACTACATTGGCATCTGCTAGCGTGGAAGTATCGCCCAAACTATCAATTTCATTGGCTGCAACTTTACGTAGAATGCGGCGCATAATTTTTCCAGAGCGAGTTTTAGGTAAGCCTATTGACCATTGAATTACATCGGGCTGAGCAAATGCACCAATTTCTTTGCGTACTAAATTAACCAATTCTTTTCTAAGTGTTTCAGTAGTATCTACGCCAAGATTTAAAGTTACATATGCATAAATACCTTGTCCTTTAATAGCATGTGGATAACCAACAACTGCGGCTTCGGCTACATGTGGATGCAAAACTAAAGCACTTTCAACTTCAGCAGTTCCCATTCTATGTCCAGATACATTAATTACATCGTCAATCCGCCCAGTAATCCAATAATAACCATCTTCATCTCGAAGTGCGCCATCACCAGCAAAATAATAATTGGGATAGCTTGAAAAATAAGTATCAATAAAGCGTTGATGATCTCCATATACTGTACGTGCTTGCCCTGGCCATGAACCACTTAATAATAAAATCCCACTGACTGCACCATTAAGAATATTACCTTCATTGTCGGCAATTTCAGCTTTAATTCCAAAAAATGGTAATGTAGCTGAACCAGGTTTTAAATCTATTGCTCCAGCTAATGGCGTAATTAAAATACCCCCAGTTTCTGTTTGCCACCAAGTATCTACAATTGGACAACGACTATCACCAACAACATGATAATACCATTCCCAAGCTTCAGGATTAATTGGCTCGCCGACAGAACCTAATAAACGTAAACTAGAACGCTTGGTTTGTTTAACAAAATCATTTCCTTGAGCCATTAAGGCTCGAATTGCAGTTGGCGCGGTGTAAAAAATATTTACTTGATGTTTATCAATAACTTGCCAAAAACGTGAGGCATCTGGATAAGTTGGTACGCCTTCAAACATTAAAGTGGTTGCACCATTACATAAAGGTCCATAAATAATGTATGAATGTCCTGTAACCCAGCCTATATCAGCAGTACACCAATAAATATCGCCGTCGTGATAATCAAATACATATTTATGCGTCATAGCAGCAAATAATAAATAGCCGCCAGTAGTATGCAAAATACCTTTAGGTTTGCCAGTTGAGCCTGAAGTATATAGAATAAATAACGGATCTTCGGCATCCATTATTTCAGCTTGGCACTCGCTAGAAGCTTGTTCCATAGCAGCAAAATAATCTACATCTAATTCAGAATTCCAAGTTATATCAGCACCTGTATCTTTAATAACCAGCATTTTTTTAAGCTGTGGACATAAGGAAGCAGCTTTATCGGCATTAGCTTTAATAGGAATTTTTTTACCGCCACGAACACCTTCATCTGCACAAATTAAATAACTACAATCTGCATCATTAATCCGATCAGCCAAAGCATCTGCGGAAAAACCACCAAATACAATTGAATGTACCGCTCCAATGCGTGTGCAAGCTAAAATAACCGTAGCTGCTTCAGCTATCATGGGTAAATAAATACAAACTCTATCACCTTTTTTAACGCCTTGATCTTTTAAGACATTGGCAAATTTACACACTGATTGATGTAATTGGCGATAAGTTATTTTTTTATCTTGTGCTGGATTGTCACCTTCCCAAATAATTGCTACTTGATCTGCACGAGTAGCTAAATGTCGATCCAAGCAATTTACACTTACATTTAATTTTCCACCTATAAACCAATTAATTTCCGCTGTAGGAAAATCAACATCCATTACCTTATCCCATGGCTGGATCCAATCTAAAAATTTTGTCGCCTGTTCTGCCCAAAATAATTCAGGAGCTGCTATTGATTGTTGATACATAGCTTGATAAGTTTCGCGATTAATATGCGCAGACTTAGCAAATTCGGCGGTTACTGGATAAATTTTAGAATTTGTCATGAGTAGATAATTGCATTTATTATTATGAATTTGATCAAGGTGCAATGTTTGTTTAGATCAACCAAGTTAAGCTTCTTATGCTTGGTTTAATTCTACGATAACATATATATTTTGCAAGTTTTAGATAGTTTGTTCGGATTTCCATTGCCAAGCAAGTTTTAAAGTTACTAGTAAAGATCTATAATCTGAGGCATTTAAAGCATCATAAAAAATAATTTTCTGCTGGGATTTTTGCTTATGATCCAGAAAATGTAACACGATTAAATTTGCAGTAATAACACTGCTTGGGAGGATTTGAATTGCTTGAAAATTTTGGTTTATATCGGTAATTTGCCAACCTAAAGCATCTTCATAGTTAATGCTAAATGCTTTAAATTGGGTATTATATTTAGCTATATTGAAATATAAATTAATGCCAACCAGAACAACTAACATTAATTTATCTGGAAGTGGCAAACTGTTATGCATACACGAAATAATCGCTAAAACATGAATTATTACAATAACTTGATTTAAATGCTTGGATTGTTTGATTGTAACCTTAATAGCCGTCGCGAATTTTTTCGACAAGTTTTAATATTCTCTGATCTGATGGTGCTTGATTATCTAATAAATATCGTAACAAATATGAATCCTCATAATTTAGAAGATCTATAAATAATTGTTGCTCAAATGGCGACGCAGTTAAGTAATGTGTGTTCAGGTAGCTTAACAATAAACAATCTAATTCTGAAGTTCCACGCCGACACCGCCATTTTATTTGTGCATATACAAGCAAAATTAGCCTTCTTGTTTTACTATAATCATTTTTTTAATTTCTGCAATGGCTTTGGCGGGATTCAATCCTTTAGGGCAAGTGTCAGTACAATTCATAATGGTATGACAACGATATAATTTAAATGGATCTTCTAATTCATCTAATCGATCTCCAGTAACTTCATCGCGCGAATCCACTAACCAGCGATACGCTTGCAATAAAGTTGCAGGTCCTAAATAACGATCGCTATTCCACCAATAACTAGGGCAACTAGTGGAGCAACAGGCACATAAAACACATTCATATAAACCATCAAGTTGCTTGCGTTCTTCTTTGCTTTGTAATCTTTCGGTGTTTGTTGGTGCAGGACTATTAGTTTTTATCCACGGTTCAATAGAAGCATATTGCTCATAAAAATTATTCATGTCCGCAACTAAATCTTTTACTACGTCTAAATGTGGCAGCGGATAAATTTTAATTGTACCTTCGTAACTATCAATAGCCTTAATACATGCTAACGTATTTTTACCATTAATATTCATCGAGCAAGAACCACACACACCTTCACGGCAAGAACGCCTAAAGGTTAAACTTGGATCAATTTCGTTTTTTATTTTAATGATAAGGTCTAATACCATCGGCCCACAATGGTCTAAATCTAAGTAAAAAGTATCAATTCTAGGATTTTCATCAGTGTCTGGATCCCAACGATAAATTTCCACTTGTTTTAAACGCGTTGCAGCTTCAGGTTTAGGAAATTCTTTACCAGCAATTAATCTAGAATTTTTTGGGAGTGCAAATTCAACCATTAGTAAACCCTCTTTTTAGGTGGAATAAACTCAATATCATCAGTTAATGTATATAAATGCACCGGACGATAATCAATTTTGATAGTATCATCATCAAGCCATAATAAGCTATGTTTTAACCATTGTTCATCATCACGATCTGGATAATCTTCACGCGCGTGTCCGCCCCTGCTTTCAAGTCTATTGCCAGCTGCCGTAATTGACACTGTAGCTTGAGCTAGCAAATTATCCAATTCCAGAGTTTCAACTAAATCTGTATTCCAAATTAAGGAAGTATCAGTTACTTGTACATCTTTGAATGATTCAGCTATAATTTTTAATTTTTCTATGCCCTCAGATAAAACTTCGCCAGTTCTAAATACAGAAGCATGATTTTGCATCGTAGTTTGCATAGCTAATCTAATATCAGCAGTTTTTTGGCTGCCTTGAGCATATCTAAGTGCATCAAAACGATTTAAAGCTACTTCACAAGCGTTTTCTGGTAATTGTGCATGTGGAGTATTAGGTTTAATTATTTCTGCACAACGAATAGCTGCGGCTCGTCCAAATACTACTAAATCCAATAAGGAATTTGAACCTAATCTATTAGCTCCATGTACAGAAACACAAGCAGCTTCACCAATCGCCATTAAGCCTGAAACTACTGCATCTGGATTTCCGTCTTTTAAAGTGACAACTTCGGCTTTGTAATTGGTTGGAATTCCGCCCATATTGTAATGCACAGTTGGCAAAATTGGGATTGGTTCTTTAGTTACATCTACGCCAGCAAAAATTCTAGCAGTTTCAGAAATTCCAGGTAAGCGTTCTTTAATAATTTCAGGATCTAAATGTTCGATATGTAAATATGCATGATCTTTTAATTCACCTACACCACGACCTTCACGAATTTCCATGGTAATTGCTCTACTAACTACGTCCCTAGAAGCTAAGTCTTTAGCATTAGGAGCATAACGTTCCATAAAACGCTCACCTTCAGAGTTGGTTAAATAGCCACCTTCTCCCCGCACACCTTCAGTGATTAAACATCCAGAACCATAAATACCTGTGGGATGAAATTGAATAAATTCCATATCTTGCAGCGGCAAGCCAGCGCGTAATATCATGGCATTGCCATCACCTGTAACTGTATGTGCGGAAGTACAGGAAAAAAAACTGCGTCCATAACCGCCAGTCGCTAATACAACCATATGCGCGCGAAATAAATGTAAGCTACCATCATCTAAACACCAAGCTAATACACCTTTACATTCGCCATTGTCCATAATTAAATCTAGTACAATGTATTCAATAAAAAATTCGGCTTGTTTTTTTAGAGATTGTTGATATAAGGTATGTAAAATCGCATGTCCAGTTACGTCTGCGGCGGCACAAGTTCTTTGAGCAATACCTTCACCAAAATTTGTGGTCATGCCACCAAAGGCTCGTTGATAAATTTTACCTTCTTCAGTTCTGGAAAATGGCACTCCATAATGTTCTAATTCTAGTACTGCTGGGATTGCTTCGCGGCACATATATTCAATAGCATCTTGGTCTCCAAGCCAATCTGAACCTTTAACGGTATCATACATATGCCAACGCCAATCGTCCTCGCCTGCATTACCTAAAGCAGCACTAATTCCACCTTGAGCAGCTACAGTGTGACTACGGGTTGGGAAAACTTTGGAAATGCAGGCAGTTTTTAAGCCTTTTTCTGCCATGCCTAAAGTGGCACGTAATCCTGCTCCGCCTGCTCCGACTACAATAACGTCGTATTGATGTTCTATAATCTTATAATTACTTGCCATAGTGGCTTGTTCCTTAATTAGTTTACAAACTCGTTGATATCTAAATAACTAGCCAAGAATCATGATTCTAAAAATAGCAATTATAGATGCTAATGCTAAAATGAAACAGCTGGCTTTAACAGTCCAAATAGCAGTTATTTTATAGGTTTCAGTGGATACATAATCTTCAATTACCACTTGTAATCCTAAGGCAGAATGGTAAAAAACCATTACTATCCATGTAAGCGCCAATAAAGTATTCCAAGGTTCATTTAACCAAGCAATAATTTGGCTATAATCAGCTACTAATAATAGTTTTAGATAAATTACCATCCAGATTGATAACGGTATTAATGCTAGTGCAGTAATTCGTTGCATCCACCAATGTGAAGAGGCATTGTTAGCTGAACTTAAATTTTTTACTTTAGCTAATGGGGTTTTAAAGTCCATATGTCACCTACAAGAATATAGCTGTGAAAATGGTTAATCCTAATGATGCTCCTAACTCAATAACAGCATTTTTATCCATTTGTGAAGTTTCAAAAGTTTTACCTACATCCCAAATTAAATGTCGGATTCCATGACATAAATGAAAAAATAAAGCATAAATAAATAACCATACAATAATTTGAATTAAGAAATTATTCAAAAAAATTTGCAAACTTAAATAACTAATACTGTCTGCGGCAATAGCTATAAAGCTGTAGGTAAAAAACATTAATCCAATTGCTAAAACAACACCTGTCATTCTATGAGTAATGGAAATAATTCCAGTTAATGGTAATTTATAAACTTGTAGATGTGGGGAAAGTGGTCGAGGTCGATGCTGGGAGTTCATTTTTTTACACTAAATCAACTTAAACAGTCTTGAATGATAACCTGCGATAGGGTAAAGATTCAATCTTAATTTAGTTTAAACTTAATTAAATTGTAAAATTACATGGAAATAATAATGTCGTGTTTTTGCATAAATTCATTGATTTTATGACGTTTAATCAACTTCACAGATAAACATAAATGCTGTAGTTTCAAGCCACGAGTATCTAAACTTTCTTGTTCACAATAAAGATCATGAATGTCATATATTTTTAAAGCTTGAAAAATAGCTGAAGTATCTTTGAAATTTTGCTTGTTAGGATTTTGTTGGTTTTTTAATGCGAAAACGGCATCGTCTAAAAATAAAATTCTGACTGGTTGATCAAATGCAGCAGTAGTTAAAATAATATCTAAATTTTCTTGTAATTTAAGACCATTATATGATGCTTGACGTAAAATAAATAAGTGCTGTTTCATCCAAATACTATTGTTCTATCCGCGATTAAATTAGCTGCAACTAATTGCCCTAAGCCAGAAATTTTAAAACCTGCGGCTAAATTATTTTCCAATTTTCCTTGGCGTTTAGCTTCATCAATATGCAGTAATCCCCGCCTTTGAGCAGCTGAAACACATACAATTAATTCTATTTTATGTTGCTGAGCAAGCAAGCTCCATTGTTCACGTAAGTTGATTTCATCTGTGGGTGGAGTAGTAGAATTTAATGCTTGATAAACGCCATCTTGATAAAAAAATACTCGTATTATTTCATGTCCCAAATTTATGGCAGCCTGAATAAAAGCATATGCAATTTGACTAGTTTGAGAACTATAAGGACTGGAATTAATTTGAATAGAATATTTCATAAGCCATCATTTTTTTCTATATTGGTTACGTTTTAATTTTTGGCGTATCCACACACTACAACCGCTTAGAGTTAAGAGTATTAATGCAATTCCAGATAGATCTACAATTATAACTCCAAAATTGCCAAACAAACGTCCACTATGTAAATCTAAAATAAATCGTTCTAAAGGTAAAATTCTATTCCTAAAATTTTGCAGCAAAAGTTGTTGTTGTGCGGCAGATAATGGCGTTGCTAATGACCATTTAACTTGAGAATTCATAGTTTGCAGTTGCCAAGTCAACAAATCATCAGAACTAAATAATACAGCTTGTGCCTGTTGCAATACTATTTGCTGCTGGGAATTATAACCAATATTACTTAAATTTGGCATAGAAATTTGTTCTATAATTTCGCCAGTAAAAGTAATTAATAATAATGAATCTTCTAAACCTATTGCCAGATAGTTTGCAGTTTCAACTAGTCCAATTAATTTTTCTGAGCTATGTTTTAAAAATTTGTTTTGGAAATATAACTCATTATTTAATTGACTAATATAGTATTTAGAGCTACTAAAATTCAAACTTGTGGTTGGAACTTGAATTCCATACCAGTCTAATATTGGTGTTGAATGAATGAATTTACTATCTAACTTTAAAGTTTCAGTATGATTTAATGCAATTCCAGTAATAGCTAACATTAACAAGATTATTGCTGAAAATAGACCCACTAAACGATGTAATTTAGTTATCCAACGCCACAGTGACATGTTATTTGGAAATGCTTAATTGTTGCGCAAATAATAAAGCTAATTGGGAAATTTTAGTCATTGCTCGTACTGAAAGTGTGGCTCCAGAAATGCCATCAATAGGAGTATTTAAATGCAAATCTGGAGTTAAATATAAGCCTTTAAATTGGTTAGTAAAAAATTCATGCTTAATTTCCCAACCACGACTTTCTCTAAAAGCTAACACTTTTATATCAGCAATTTTTTCAGCTTGCACTACTACTCCAATAGTAATTGGTTTAGTTTTGCCAATTTCTTCTAAAATCCAAACACTAGTGGTATCTTGTTGCCAATATCTAACTCGCAAAAAACCCATTTGGTGTTGCAAAATCTTTTCTACTGTTGGTTTTAAAGCTTTTGAAATCCATAAAACTTGCGCTGTAGGAATATTATTGCCAAATGTTTGTTGCAAAAAATCATTAGGCTGTTGATATTCTTCCGAATAGGCAATACTACTTATAATCAGTAACCAATAAAATAATATGTGTTTAAAAATGATAGCCCACTCCTAAATCAAAGCCATTTTCATCATGATTATCTTGTAAAGTGTCTTGTTTGTACACATAATTGGCTTTTAAAACTACATTTTCATGTAACCACCAACTTGCACCTGTTTCCCAAATATCATAGTTTTTCACACTACCACTAAAATAATCTAGTTGTTGAAAGCGTGCATAAATTCCTACATCACCCCAATCAGTAGGAACTTTGTAACTTGGCTCTAAATACCAGCCATATTGGGATTCAGCAGCTGAATTATTAGCATCAATATCCCAATGACTATATAAAGCTTTACCAGTAAAAGTACCAATTCCGATAGAATGAGAATAAATTGTGTGACCTTCGTATAAAGTTCCAGCACCAATATCGACATTATCCGAACTTTGCCCCATATCAGTTTGATGTAATATAGATGCCGCCACTTCTAAACCTGGAATGCCAGTATATTTAACTCTAGCTGCAATTATTGGGTCATTTGCAGTTTGTTTGGAAACTTTGCCACGTCCTTTACGAATATCATAATCATCATTCAAATTTAGACCAGTAGTTACAGCTACTTCAGCACTAACACCATTATCAAATTTATAAGCAGTGCCAATACCAGCTTCCCACCAAGTTGCTGGAATAATCCGTTTTTCAACTTCATTGCGTTCAACTCCATAAAATGTTGCTGGTTCATGGGTTTCATTCATAATTCCAACAGGCATAATAAATAAACCAGCTTTAGCAGATAATTGTGGGCTAATATCATATTCTAAATAAGCTTGTTCTAATTCAATTTCACCATTTTTTCCATCGCCAGCTATTGAATGCTCTAATTCTAATTCAGAATAAAGGCGTAATTTATCTGTAAATTCATGCCCTAAAAAAATTACGAAACGATGAAAATCTGATTCTTCCTGATGATCTCCGGCCTCTTTACTACGATTGGTGTAATGTAACTCGCCATATGCTCCCAAACTAGTTCTTTCAAACCAGCCACCAACACTGGCTTGCATATTATCTGCAATAGTTTCTACAGCATTAGTATTAATTTCTACTGCGGTTAAAGTTGTAGCAATTTTAGTTTTTAAAGCTTGATTTTGTTGTTTTAATTGCGTATTTTCTTGGACTATTTTGCCCAAAACATTTGCTTGTTGTTGTTTATAAGCTTCAAATTGTGCAGCTAATTCATCTACTGTCATTGCATGAGCCAATACTGGACTACATAGCAAGGTAAAAACTAATGACTTAATGTTATTGTTAATGCGCATACATAAAAGAATCTAAAAATTAAATAATTCCTATATCTTAATACAAATGAGAATGATTCGCAATAGTAAATCTAGCTCTTTAAAATTTCTATAACATCTTTATAATTAGGCTCATTAGCTATATCAGCAACTAATTCAGTATAAATAATTTTATCATTTGTATCAATAATGATTATTGCGCGCGCACTTAAGCCAGCTAGAATACTATCAGTTAACTTTACTCCGTAATCCTCAGCAAAATTAGAGCGAAAACTAGATAATGACACTAAATTTTTAATGCCTTCAGTAGTACAAAACCTACTTTGAGCAAATGGTAAATCTGCTGAAATCAACAAAACTATAGTATTATCCAATTTTGCTGCAGTTTGATTAAATTTGCGCGCGGAAGTAGCACAAGTTGGAGTATCTAAACTAGGCACAATTACTAATACCTTAGTTTTACCAGCATAATTTTTCAGGGTAATATTTTTTAATTTAGCACTTACAAGTTCAAACTGCGGTGCTTTAACGCCAATTTTAGGTAAATCAGCGCAAGTATGAATTGCTTTACCTTGGAAATTAATGATTGCCATAATTATTATTTACTCAAGATTGGGTGTTTTTAAGACGGTTTTTATTTCTAAGCTGCAAGTGGTCAGATTTTTTATAATGCTTTTCTGTAGGTTTATTTGTAACAGCAACCTTAAATGGATTTTTTGGAGATAAAAATTTCACTCTAATTGGAGTACCAGCTAATTTTAGTTTATCTCGATAAAAATTAATCAAATAACGTTTATAAGCATCTGGCAAATCATTAGTTTTGGTACCATGAATAATTATTGTTGGTGGATTGCGCCCACCTTGATGTGCATATTTAAGTTTAATTCTACGACCTTTAACTACAGGTGGCTGGTGTCCTGCAAGCGCATCTTTTAAAATTTGGGTCAAAATTGGTGTGGACATATCAATCATCGCCGCATCATACAATTTATGCACTACTTGAAATAAAGTTCCTACACCACTGCCATGTAAAGCTGAAATTGGGTGTTTTTCCGCAAAATCCAAAAATGGTAATTTAATATGTAATTGCCGTCTTACGTGTTCTTTTTGTTCAATGCTTAAGCCGTCCCATTTATTTAAGCCAATTATTAATGCGCGTCCAGCTTCCAAAACCATACCTAATAAATGGCAATCCTGATCGGTAATGCCTTCACTAGCATCAACTAAATAAATAACTACATTTGCAGTTTCAATAGCTTGTAAAGATTTTACTATGCTAAATTTTTCTACAGTTAACGAAACTTTAGCACGTCTACGCATTCCAGCAGTATCAATTAACGTAAATTGTTTGCCATCGCGTTCAAAAGGTATAAACACGCTATCCCTAGTAGTGCCTGGTTGATCGAAAACCACCACCCGTTCTTCACCTAATAAACGATTCACTAAGGTAGATTTACCTACATTGGGTCTACCTACTACAGCAATACCAATGCCACGATTTATATCAGCTTCTATAGTTGCATCGGGGTTTGGCAACAAACTATTAATTGTATTTAATAATTCTAGAACTCCTCGTCCATGAGTAGCAGCTACTGGTTGCGGTTTACCTAAAGCTAAAGCATGAAATTCTGCAGTAGCTAACTCTGCATTAATTCCATCAATTTTATTGGTAACCAAAACTATAGGTTTATTTAAGCGTCTAAGATTAGCTGCAATATATTCGTCAGAAGTATTTAATCCTGCACGGGCATCGACAATAAACAGCACTATATCTGCTTCTTCTAATGCAATTTGAATTTGTTTTTTCGCGAATTCATCTAAGCCTTCAGCATCATCCATAATGCCGCTAGTATCTACTACTAGAGCATCACACTCGCCTCTTTTAATACGCCCATATTGACGATCTCTGGTTAAACCTGCATAGTCTGCAACTAAAGCATCTCGACTTTTAGTTAAAAAATTGAATAAAGTTGATTTGCCGACATTAGGTCTGCCAACTAAAGCAATTACTGGTAACATTAAAACAACCTCGCTTTTACAGCCGCTAAAGTACCATCTTTAGCATAAATATACACAGTATCATCTAAAATTAACGGATGAGAATCAATCGCTGCATCAGCAATTTTTAATCTAGTTAATTCACGTCCATCTGTGCGTGATAACCAATGTAAATAACCTTCGTAATCACCTACAACTACATATTCAGCATAATTAGCTGCCATAGATAAAGATCGAAAATGCAAATTTTCTTGTTTCCACAAAGTACGTCCACTACGTTGTTCTATTTTCCAAACATCACTAGCTTTATCACTTAAATATAAATATCTATAATCAGCACTTAAACCTACATAAGCAGATAACTCATCATTCCGCCACAGCATTTTGCCATCCGTAGCTGCAACCGCTGAAGTTCCACCATTGTAACTAGACAAATAAATTATGTCGTTATGTTGAATTAAGTCTGTATCTAGGTCTACTAAACGCTCAACTTCTGAACGTCCTTGAGGCATTGCAATACTGGTTTCCCAAATATTTTTGCCAGTTTTCAAGTTTAAAGCCACTAACTTACCATTTGCATAACTAGCAATTACAGTATCACGAAATATAATTGGCGTGCTAATACCACGAATACTTAATGGTGGAGTATGTTTTTCAAAACTCCATAATTGTTTGCCAGTATTTTCATCCAATGCAGTAATTAAACCATCAGTAGTCCGAATAATTACCACATTTTTTGCAATTACTGGAGTCGCTAAAATTTCACTGGAAACATTACTAGTCCATGTTTGAGTGCCGGAAGTTTTATCTAAAGCAATTACTTGTGCATTACTTGTACCTAAAATTACTGTGTTAGCTCCAATGCCTGGCCCTGCTGAATATAATACTTCAGATTCGTGTTCCCAGACTAATACACCAGTATTCAAAACTCGTGCCTGCACTATACCTTCTCTGGCAGCTACAAATAAATCACCTGAATCAACTGCAAGATTTAATTTTAGATATTTATTATTTTTTCCATCACCAATATTAGCCTGCCAAACAAAATCAGCTTCAAGTTCTGGTTTATATTCAGTCAATTCTTTTGGTGGCTCAGATTCAGTATCAGAACCAAATAAAGATGCTCCAGTATCTGAAATAGAATTGCCTAAATTTTCTAAACTTGCACATCCAATTAAATTTAAGCTAATTAAAATAGCTATACAACGAGAATAGAATTTGAAATTTTTATGAATTAACATATGATTTTTAATATCAAAAGAGATTAATTTGCAGGCGGAGAAATTATTTCAGGTGCAGTAATGTCATCTAATTTGAATTGTAATAACGGCGATGCTTGCCCAGAACGTAAGGCTTTTTCATAAGCAGTACGGGCTTCTCCCAAACGATCTAATGCTACATATAAATCCCCAGTTAATTCATCATAAATAGCATCAAAACTACTGCTATTAGCTAAATTAACCTCAGAAATTAATTGTAATCCTGCTTCATATTCAGCTGTAGATAACATTAATCTAACTAATCTAATTCGTGCTATATTTTGTAATTCAACATCTGATTCTTGCATTTGTGTAGTTAATAATGCTTTTGCAACTACAAAATTACCTGCATCAATTTCTAATTTACTTTGAATTAAACGTGCATAATCTGCATAAGCTAAATCATTATGCGCATTCATTAAACTTTGACTGGTATTTTTTGCTTCAGAAACCTTATTAGTTTGAATATTATTCAATAATTCACTATATAAAGTTGAAGCTTCTTCTGCCTGTTCTCGTTGTTGAGCTTGCCAAAAATTCCAGCCTCCAAGCATTGAAAAACCTAAAATTGCTCCAACAATTACCGCTTTTCCATTTTCTTTCCACCAAGCTTTTAAGGCTTCAACTTGGGCTTCTTCTGATTCGTAAACTTCTACCATAGGATTAATTTTCTGCGGTTACATGGGTTTGGATAAATTCAATGACTGCATTTGCAGGTAATACAAATTGTGAAGCTTTGGTGCGCAACGGTTTAATGGCAATAGTTTGATTATTAACTTCATCTTCACCAATAATAAACGCAAATTCTGCACCACTTTTGTCAGCTTTTTTAAATTGACTTTTAAAGCTGCCGTGGTTGCAATCAACTTGTAATTTTAATGTTGGGCATTCTGCACGTAGATGTTCTGCAAATTTCATCCCATGCAGTTTTGCATCTTCACCAACGCGGATCAAATATACCTCAACTGGGGCAATATTAGCTAAATTATCGGCTAAATCTATTAATGCCATTAAGCGTTCCATACCTAAAGCAAAGCCACAAGCGGTGTTATCTTTGCCGCCTAATTGGGCTACTAAACCATCATAGCGACCACCTGCACAAATAGTTCCTTGAGAACCTAATGCAGTTGTAACCCATTCAAATACAGTGTTGCTATAATAATCTAAACCACGTACCAAACGTGGATTCAACCTATATTGAATCCCTAAAGCATCTAAAGTAGTAGTTAAAATATTGAAATGAGCTAAACTTTCTGCGCCCAAATACGTACTTAATTCTGGTGCTTGTGCAACTAAGGTTTGCATTGCAGGATTTTTAGTATCTAAAATTCGCAAAGGATTACTTTTTAAACGTTTTAAACTATCTGCGTCTAATTCGGCTAAATGTTCAGTAAAATAAGCGACCAAAACTTCTCTGTAAACTAATCGTTCTGCAATTGTGCCTAATGAGTTTAGTTCTAAAACTACTTGATTATTAATACCTAAACGCTGCCAAATACGATTACTTAAGGCAATTAATTCTACATCAATATCTGCGCTAGCCATTCCATAAGTTTCTACCCCAAATTGGTAAAATTGCCGATAACGTCCTTTTTGTGGTCTTTCATGACGAAACATCGCACCATAATACCAAAGTCTATGTATTTGATTATGCAATAAACCATGTTCTAAACCAGCACGTAAACAGCCTGCAGTGCCTTCTGGGCGTAAAGTTAAAGAATCACCATTACGATCAGTAAAAGTGTACATTTCTTTTTCAACAATATCAGTAACTTCACCAATTGAACGTTTGAATAATTCAGTTTTTTCTACAATTGGTAATCTAATTTCTTGATATGCATAACTGCTTAATACTTCACGAATAATTGTTTCTACAGCTTGCCAACGTGCAGAATTTGCAGGTAATAAATCGTGCATACCGCGAATTGCTTGTAAGGTTTGGTTATGTTGTGCCATTGAAAAAATAAATATAAAAATTAATGAGCAACGCTTTTAAGTTGTTGGCTTTGCGTTGAACTTGGATACCGAGCAAATAATTTTTGGCGATATTCTTCAGCCAAATGCGCATTGCCCATTGAGCGTTCAGTTTGAAATCCATACCATAAAGTAATCGCATTATGGCGTGCAATACTAAGATAGCGTTGTAAAAAAGCCCTTGCAGACATATATTTACCTTGGTGATAACTTATTTTTTGCATTTCTAAAAGTGCAGGAGCATACAATCTATGTGTAGCCAAAGCCATTCTAAAATAATTTTCCGCAATTTTTTTATTACCTTGTTGCATTTTACAACGACCAGCATTAGTTAAAGCCAACCACTTGCGGTTATTTAGTGGCATTTTAAACGCGGAAGTTAAATGCACTAAACCTTCTGCATATTTTTTTTGATCGCATAAAAATCGTCCATAATTATTTTTAACACTATAATTTTCTGGGGCTAAATCAGTGGCTGTTTGATAATGTTGATCTGCAAGTTCAAATTTTTTAATGCGTTCATATAATACCGCTACAGCATTATGCACATCAGCATTATCATCATCCCATTTCAATGCAGTTTCTAATTTTTCCTTAGCGACATTGAGATTATTTAAATCCATATAACTAATGCCAATTTTTAAATAAATTTGCGCTTTTTCAGCAGCAGTAGTTTTGTCAGCTGTATTTCTACCACTTTCAGTTACACAAGCCAGTAGCAATAATGAACATAGCATTAAAACACTAAGTTTTGCTAAATTAATCATTGGCAAATTTTAAATGTCTGCGACTTTTATCTTGAACTTTACCAACCAGTTGCCCACAAGCAGCAGCTATATCTTCACCACGAGTGCGACGAATAGTTACTATTAAGCCAGAATTATGCAAAATATCTCTAAATTTTAAAATTCTAGTTTTACTAGAACATTTGTAAATAGAATTTGGAAACGGATTAAACGGAATTAAATTAATTTTACAGGGTATATCTTTTAATAGCTTAATTAACATCCGTGCGTCTAGATCAGTATCATTGATGCCATCCAACATTACGTATTCAAAAGTTATTTTTCGGCGCGGAGCTATTTTTACATTTTCCTTACAAACAGCAAGCAATTCTTTTAAAGGATATTTTTGATTAATTGGCACTAACTCATTACGTAATTCATCATTGGCGGCGTGTAATGATACTGCTAAACTCACATCACAAACTCCACCTAAACGATACATTGCTGGAACTACTCCAGAAGTACTTAAGGTTACGCGACGTTTAGATAAACCATAGCCTAAATCATCTAACATTAAATTAATTGCGGTGACTACATTATTAAAATTTAATAGCGGTTCACCCATGCCCATTAACACTACATTAGTTATTTTTTTAGTTGTGCCTAAACGTTGTTGAGCTACATAAATTTGTCCAATAATTTCTGCAACCGTTAAATTACGATTAAAACCTTGTTGAGCAGTAGAGCAAAATGTACAAGCTAAAGCACAGCCTACTTGCGATGATATACATAGAGTTCCGCGTTTTTCTTCAGGAATAAACACTGTTTCTACCCGATTACCACAGTGCATTTTTAATGCCCATTTATAAGTGCCATCAGCTGCAAGTTCTTCAGCAACAATTTCTGGAGCTTCTAAGCTACAATTTTCTTGTAAAAATAAACGTAATTTTTTGCTCAAATTAGTCATTTGGGAAAAATCAGTGCTACCTTCGTGATAAATCCATTTCATTACTTGGGTGGCACGAAAAGCTGGTTCACCATGTTCAACAAAAAAGGCGGACATGCCTTTTCTGTCAAAATTTAGCAAATTAATGCGCGCCAAATTAGCGGATACGATCGCAGAGTTCAGCATCAGTAAAAAAATAGTCTATTTCTACAGCTGCAGTTTCTGTGGCATCAGAACCATGTACAGCATTTTCATCAATACTATCTGCAAAATCAGCACGAATAGTTCCAGCCGCAGCTTCTTTAGGATTAGTTGCACCCATGATGTCACGATTTGCTAAAACTGCATTTTCGCCTTCTAAAACTTGCATCATTACAGGGCCAGAAATCATAAAACTGACCAAGTCATTAAAAAAAGGTCGTGCTTTATGTTCTGCATAAAAACCTTCAGCTTGAACTTGGGTTAGTTGTAGCATTTTAGCGGCTACAATTTTCAAGCCTTGAGCTTCAAAGCGACCGTAAATTTGTCCGATAACATTTTTGGCAACTGCATCTGGTTTAATAATAGAAAAAGTCCGTTCTAAAGCCATGTTTTACTCCTAACTGGATATAAAAATAATAATAAATTTTGCTAATTAAGTTACTAAGGTGTTTCATCTATGTCTGCGCCTTCTGCAACTGGAACCATTAAGTCTTCTTTGCTAACTCCAAGCACCAACACTACTGGGCTAGCAACATAAACAGATGAATAAGTTCCAATACCTACGCCAACCAATAATGCAATGGCAAAATTGTGAATAATTTCACCACCTAATATAGCTAAGGCAATTAATACTAAAATAGTAGTTATTGAAGTCATTAAAGTGCGACTTAAGGTTTGATTTAAAGAAATATTCATAATTTCAATCGCAGAATCATTGCGCAAACTTCTAAAGTTTTCTCGAATTCTATCATAAACTACGATGGTATCATTCAGTGAATAGCCAATTACTGCTAAGACTGCAGCTAAAACAGTTAAGTCAAATTCTAATTGTAATATTGCAAAAAACCCTAGGGTGATGATTACATCATGCAATAATGCTACTACTGAACCTAGTGAAAATTTGTATTCAAACCTCCAAGCTACATAAAGTAAGATTCCGAAAATAGAATATAACAATGCTAGTCCACCATCTTGAATCAATTCATCTCCAACTTGAGGGCCAACAAATTCAACTCGACGCAAAGTCACATTTTGAGTTATTTTAGTTCTAATTAATTTAACAATTTCAGCACTAAGTTCAGAATTAGTGGCATTTTCTTGAGTTTTTAAGCGAATTAATACATCTTTAGTAGTGCCAAAATATTGCACTGTGGCATCTTCAAAATCATTGCTTTCTAAGGTGTCACGCAATAAAGTTAAATCAGCAACTTCTTGATAACCAATTTCTACTAAGGTGCCGCCAGTAAAATCAATACCTAATTTTAACCCATTAAATATTAACGCTCCAGACGCAATTATTAACAACAAGCTAGAAAAAATTAACGCTAAATAACGTTTGCCTAAAAAATCCAGATCCTGTTTGAACATTATTATTTTCCTAAAATTCTTGCTGGTAACTAAATGGAAAGTTTTTCTACACGACGATTAGCATAAATCCAATTAATCAACATGCGAGTGCCTAAAATAGAAGTGAACATAGAACTTAAAATACCAATAGACAAGGTGATTGCAAAGCCTTTAATTGGCCCCGTGCCAAAACCAAACAATACCAATGCCACTAATAAAGTGGTGATATTGGCATCAAAAATAGTGTCAAAAGCTTTTTCATAACCAATAAAAATACTAGCTTGTGGGGTAGTGTTAGCTTTAATTTCTTCTTTGATACGCTCAAAAATCAACACATTAGCATCTACTGCCATACCTACAGTTAAAACAATTCCAGCAATTCCAGGTAAGGTTAAAGTTGCTTGTAACATGGATAAAATAGCTACGATTACTACTAAATTAAAGGCTAAAGCAAGATTGGCAATTAATCCAAACAAGCGATAATACAGCAACATGAAAATTAATACTAATACAAAGCCCACCATTACTGACATAAAGCCTTTTTCAATATTGTCTTTGCCTAAACTTGGCCCTACTGTACGTTCTTCAACAATGTAAACTGGTGCAGCTAAAGCTCCAGCACGTAAGAGTAAAGATAAGGTGCGTGCTTCTTCTGGATTATCTAAACCTGTAGTTTGAAATCGTTTACTAAATGTATCTCTAATTGTGGCAATACTGATTACTTTTTCTACTTTTTCTTTGTAACGTTCAGTTTTACCATTAATAGTGCGATTTTTATATTTAGACTCAATAAATACTACCGCCATTGGTCTGCCGACACTTTTTTGGGTAACTTTACCCATTTTTTTAGCACCTTTACCATTCAAAGTGATAGAAACTGCAGGGCGATTATCTTGATCCATAGTATAAGATGCACCCACAATTTCTGCACCGGTAACAATAACTCGCTTCTCTAATAATACTGGATTGCCATCAACTTCATAATACAACTTACTACCCATAGGTGCGCGCCCTTTAAGAGCTTTTTGCACATCATGTTCCACATCTACTAAGCGATATTCTAAAGTAGCAGTTTTACCCAAAATTTCTTTTGCTCTAGTAGTGTCTTGAACCCCTGGCAATTGCACAACAATTCTATTTTTACCCTGTTGTTGAATTACTGGTTCAGCTACACCAATTTCATTCACCCGATTACGTAGAGTGGTCATGTTTTGTTCTAAAGCAAATTTCTCAATATCTTTTTGCTCAATATCAGAAATACTTAATAATAATTCTGTGTCTGTATCTAATTCTTTAACATCTAAACTAGAAAAATTTTGCTGTAAAAAATCTAATGTAGCTACTTTATCCGCAGAGTTTTTTAATTTTACCCTAATTTTATTTTTATCTTTAGCAACTGATTGATAACGGATTTTTTCAATTCTTAATCCAGAACGCACGTCTAACAAATATCTAGCTTCAGCTTGTTCTACGGCAGCTTGCATATCAACTTCAAGTAAAAAATGTACTCCACCACGTAAATCTAAACCTAAATACATGGGATTTGCGTTCAAGCTTCTTAGCCATACTGGAGTTGCTGGAGCCAAATTCAAAGCTACAGTAACATCATCACCTATTTTCTCACGCAATAAATCTGCTGCTTTTAATTGCTCATCGGTGTTATTAAAACGTGCCAACACTTTATGTTTCGCAAATTCAAAAGTCTTTGGAGTTAAATTTGCTTGCGCTAAAATTTCCTGTATAGAATCAGCTTGAGTTTGTTCTAATTTTGTGGTTGCATTAGAAGCTAATTGTACCGATGGATCATTGCCAAAAATATTCGGTAATGCGTAAATAATGCTAATCAGCAATACTATGATTATTAAACTATTTTTCCAAACAGGGAAACGGTTTTCCATAAATTTTCCAACAATTAAACGTTTTAAGCCTGTTTGATAGACTGGAACGTAGTTTTTAAATAATTATTAACGAGATTATTTTTTAGATTTACTTAAGGTATTGCTAGCAGCAGATTTTTTATTAATCGCCTTGTAAGTACCTTTAGGCATCATGTTTGCAACTGCATGTCTCTGAACCTGAATAAAATTATTATCACTAACTTCTAAGCGCACAAAATTATCATCTACATCTGCAACTTTACCTAAAACTCCACCTGTAGTTACTACTTCTGCACCTTTGGATAAGGATTTCATCATTTCTTTTTGTTCTTTGGTGCGTTTAGATTGTGGACGTAGAAATAAAAAATAAAAAAATACTAAAATTGCCGCAGGGAAAATCATTCCCTCAAGTCCTGGGGCTGAAGCCTCAGGTGCAGCAGCAGCCATAGCATCAGAAATAAAAAAACTCATTTTAATTGTCCTCGCAATTATAAAGAATGCATCACTAAGTAATGAACTAACCGCATATTATGCCACAGTTGGCACAGATTTTTCTCGTTGTTGATAAAATTGTTTCACAAATACATCTAATGTTTGCGTGGAAATCGCAGTCCGTAAATTTTGCATTAAATCTAAATAATAATATAAATTGTGAATTGTATTTAAGCGTGCGCCTAGCATTTCTTGGCATTTATCTAAATGTTTTAAATATGCGCGTGAATAATTTTGGCAAGTATAGCATCCACAAGTTTCATCTATGGGGCGGGTGTCTAATTTATATTGGCTATTGCGAATTTTAACCACGCCAGTAGTAGTAAATAAATAGCCATTTCTAGCATTTCTAGTTGGCATTACACAGTCAAACATATCAATGCCTCGCCGTACTGCTTCAACTAAATCTTCAGGTGTGCCTACACCCATTAAATATCGAGGTTTATTTTGTGGCAATTGTGGATGCAAAACATCTAAAGTGGTCAACATTTCTGCTTTAGGTTCACCTACAGATAGTCCACCAATTGCATAGCCATCAAAGCCTATTTTCATTAAACCTGTGATTGATTCTTGGCGTAATTCAGCATACATTCCTCCTTGTACAATCCCAAACAAAGCTGCTGGGTTATCTGCATGGGCTTTTTTGCTTCTTTTAGCCCAACGTAAAGATAAGCGCATAGAGTTTGCAGCCTCTTGAAAAGTAGCTGGATAAGGTGTGCATTCATCAAAAATCATGACAATATCAGCACCTAAATCACGTTGCACTTGCATAGATTCTTCAGGACCCATGAAAATGGAAGCTCCATTTATAGGGGATTTAAATGTAACACCAGCCTCAGTAATTTTTCTTAAAGCCCCTAGACTAAATACTTGAAAGCCACCAGAATCAGTAAGAATTGGTTTGTCCCAATGCATAAAATCATGCAAACTACCATGTGCTTTGATAACATCCATATTTGGGCGTAACATTAAATGAAATGTATTGCCTAAAATAATCTGCGCCCCAATACCTTTTAATTCTTCTGGACTCAATGCTTTTACAGTTCCATAAGTCCCCACAGGCATAAATATTGGAGTTTCAATAGTTCCACGCGCAAATTTTAATTGTCCGCGTCGCGCATAACCATCAGTATTGTTTACAGTAAATTCCATAAGTTTTAGCTGGTATTATATTTGGGTTTTTATTACATGCGTAAAATAAAAAAGGCCAGAATAATCTGACCTTTATGTGTAATTTTCTATCCAGCCAATATATAGCTGTTTATGAAATTATTTTAACAAATTTTGTAACAAAGCATTTAATTTATGCACAAATTCTGTTGGGTTTTCTAATTGACCACCTTCACTTAAAATTGCTTGGTCAAATAAAATTTGAGTAATATCTGCAAAACGATCATCATCTTGTTCCGCTTTAATATTAGTTACTAAAGCATGTGTTGGATTTATTTCAAAAATTGGTTTGCTACCACCCATTCCCATCATATTTAAATCTTGTCCAGATTCTTTCATGATACGCTCCATATTCAAGCTCATATCATTCGCACCTGTAACTAAACAGGCAGGGGAATCAGTTAATCTATGACTTAAACGTACTTCACTAACTTTATCGCCCAAAATTTCTTTAATTTGAGTTAAAACTGATTCAAAATCTTTACCAGCTTCTTCCTGTTCTTTTTTATCTTCTTCGCTATCTAGTTTATCTAAATCTAATTCGCCTTTTGCTACCGACTGTAAATGTTTACTATCAAATTCAGTTAAATTAGATAACAACCATTCATCAACTCGATCCGACATTAATAAAACTTCAATGCCTTTTTTACGGAAAATTTCTAAATGTGGGCTATTTTTAGCAGCAACATGCGAATCAGCAGTTACATAATAAATATGCTCTTGACCTTCTTGCATTCGACTTACATAATCAGCTAAAGCAACATTTTGCACTTCTGCATCACTATGAGTGCTTGAAAAACGTAATAATTTAGCAATTTTATCTTTATTTTTGCTATCTTCAATTACGCCTTCTTTGATTACATTACCAAATTCTTTCCAGAAATTAGTATATTTACTGCCATCTTCATCATTAGCTAAACTAGTTAACAAAGTTAAAACTTTTTTAACTGCACCACCTTTAATAGTGCTAATTTTTTTACTTTGTTGCAAAATTTCACGCGAAACATTTAATGGCAATGAATCAGTGTCAATAATACCACGCACAAAACGTAAATAACGTGGCATTAATTGTTCAGCATCATCAGTGATAAATACTTTACGTACATAAAGCTTTACCCCATGTTTTGCATCTCGATCCCATAAATCAAATGGTGCGCGCCCTGGAATATATAACAATAAAGCATATTCGGTAGTACCTTCAACTTTGCTATGAATATGTGCTAATGGTTCTTGATAATCATGTCCAACATGCTTATAAAATTCATTATATTCTTCTGCAGAAATATCATCTTTAGAACGAGTCCATAAAGCTGAAGCACTGTTAATTACTTCATCTTCAATTCTAGCAAGCGCAGTTTCATTGCCTTCTTCATCAGTTTCAGCAGGAATTTCTTTATCCATGATAATTGGCAAAGAAATATGATCTGAGAATTTTTTAACTACTGATTGAATCCGATAAGACTCCAAAAATTCTTCTTCAGCATCTTTTAAATGTAAAACAATTTCTGTACCACGAGTATCTTTTTCAACAAATTCTAAAGTGTAATCACCTTCGCCTGCTGATTCCCAACACACAGCTTCTTCAGCACTAGCACCAGCTTTACGTGTAGTTAAAGTTACTTTATCTGCAACAATAAAACTTGAATAAAAACCAACACCGAATTGACCAATTAATTCACTGTCTTTAGCTTGATCCCCAGTTAAAGCATCAAAAAACTGTTTAGTGCCAGATTTAGCAATCGTGCCAATATGCTCTTGAACTTCATCACGAGTCATACCAATGCCATTATCAGCTACAGTGATAGTCTTAGCATCTTTATCAAAAGATATATTGATTTTTAATTCGCTATCGCCAGCATATAACCCATCATTAGATAGAGCTTCAAAACGCAATTTATCGGCAGCATCTGAAGCATTAGATACTAATTCACGTAAAAATATTTCTTTGTTACTATACAAAGAATGAATCATTAAATGTAATAAATGCTTAACTTCAGTTTGAAAACCAAGAGTTTCTTTTTTTGCTTCAACAGTCATGTTTTATCTATTTCCTGTGTTAAAAATATACCTTACAACCACAATGGGGGTCAGATTTTATTTTTCAAGAATATGTTTTAATCTTTATCCAAACCAATAAAATCCCAAGTTTTTTCAATAAAGGTTTGATTTAAATTTTTCACTTCTGGTGCGCCATTAGGATAATTTGCCACATAAACCCGTTGTGAATCCGCCGCCAATTCCTCTAATCCCAGTTGTAAATAAGCTTTCGTCATAATTTGCAATGCATACGGAATTGAACTAGTAGTTGGATAATTCTTAACCACTTCACTAGCCCTATTAACCGCTGCTAAATATGCTTTCCGTTTCATATAAAATTTAGCCACATGAATTTCGTGCATCGCTAACCGATTATTTAATGCAATCATCCGTTGTTTAGCATCTGGAGCATATTGACTTTTAGGAAAACGTCTAACTAATTCAGCAAAATTAATATAAGTTTCTCTAGCATTGCCAGAATCACGTTGAGAACTATCTGTTGGCAAAAATCTATATAAAAAACCAATATTACGATTAAAATTAACCAAGCCTTTCAAATAGTAAGCATAATCAGCATGTGGATTTTGCGGGTTCATTTTAATAAATTGATCTACCGTAGCTAACGCATCATCATAATCAGTATTTTTATAATATGCATACGCAAGATCTAACTGGGTTTGCGCAGCATAAGTACCAAAAGGATAATGGCTTTCTAAACCTTGGTATATTTCTATAGCTTTAACATAATTTTCATCCTCCATAGCTTTTTTAGCTTTTTGTCTAAAATCATCCACCTTCCAATCAACATATTTTTCGGTTTCATCAGAATCACCAAAACTAAAATTTTTCAAGGTTTCACAACCTGATACTGCCAAGCCAAAAGTTAATATAAATCCAAATTTTACGAAAATTAATCGCATACTAGTCACAATACGTTGTAGAATTAAAAGTTTTTTCTCGCTCACTGTTACCGTGATTATTGCAAGTTCAAGCGCGAGTATAACTTAATTTATCAATACAAGCATGGCTATATTAACAGCAATTATACCCGATGAAATGGCAGGAATGCGCTTAGATCAAGTACTTGCAAACTTATTCCCCGATTATTCGCGCAGTAAATTACAAATCTGGATTAAAGCCCAGCGCGTATTGGTGGATGGTAAGTCCTTAAGTTCTAAAAGCAAAATTTTTGGTGGTGAAAGTATATCTTTAGATGCAGAACCAGAACCAGTATTAAAGTGTGATCCTGAAGACCTGAATTTAGATATTGTGTTTGAAGATGCAAGCTTGTTAATTGTGAATAAACCTGCGGGCTTAGTGGTTCATCCTGGTGCAGGCAATTGGACTGGAACTTTACAAAATGGATTATTATTCCATGATGCAACTTTGCATACATTACCCAGAGCTGGATTAATTCATCGAATTGATAAAGATACTAGCGGCTTATTAATGGTCGCAAAAACTTTA
>DAOUSJ010000013.1 GCA_030627285.1 Methylococcaceae bacterium
ATTGCACATAGATTTTTTGCAGCACAAGAGTATCAAGATTTAATTGCTCTACCACAACAAGATCAAAGGCAACGTTTTTTTCAATTTTGGACTTTAAAAGAAGCTTTTATTAAAGCCAAAGGCATGGGACTATCTTTACCGCTGGATAAGTTTGCATTTTCAATTATGCCAAAAACTAAGCTGTTAACTTTAAAAATGCATGTCCAATTAGAAGAAATCGCTAGTAATTGGAGTTGTTGGTTATTACAACCAAATACAGAACACTATACTTCTGTCTGTGTATTTAATCCTAACAATTTAAGTTATACATTGAACATGAATCAAGTAGTGCCATTGCAAACAACTCAACCAATGTCATCTGAATTGCTTGCAACTACAATTTTAGTTACGACTTAGATTTCTTCAATTGCTCAATAATCCAATTTAACAATGTTTTAATAGCTGGAACTACATAAGTAGTTACTATAGTGAATATATAAATTGTAAGTTTGCGCAATAAGCACAGACAATTTTTTAACCAAGGTTTGCTAGTATCACAACCTATTTTTTGGAATTGTTGATTAATTATAGTGCTTAATTGTGGGCGTAATTCTCCAGTAACTGAGTTAACAAAAACTTTTTGAAAACCCCACATTTCTAACACTGATACCACCCACATAAAAGCAAATGACATCGCCATTCCAGCACCAGCCAGCATAATTAACCAAGCAAACATTGGGTTAATTTTAGTTAGCCACCAAGATAAAATATCAATCACTAAAAAGGCATATGGCATTCCAATGGCTACACATTTATAGTACATGGTTGGGGTTTGGGAAAAACTAAATATCATGCCAATAAACATAAAAATAAAGCTAATACCAAACAAATGAATATGCGACACTCGCGTTAAGGATGAAAAAGTTGCACCTTCATCTTGCTCAGTAACAGCTTCTATGCCTTCAAATTCACTAAAATCAGGCAAGCCACTAGATTCTGCATTGTGGCACATTACACAACGCTGTTCGACTATTTTTTCAATGCCAGCGTCTGCATATTCGTCTTCATCAGCTCCATCACGAATCCATTGCATAATTTTGAAACGCTCTTTTTCAGAAGCATTCTCTTTCATAGAACCATTCAATTTGGTTTCTAATAAAGTTCCAGAGCGATTGCCATAATAGCTATATACAATATCATCAATAGATAGGCCAAATTTTCCATCTGCCATGCCATGAGTAAATAATATTTGCACTAATGCAAAAAAGTATCCAATAGCGACAGCACTTAAATACCCAGTAAACAATACTTTTATCGACGTATCATGGTCTTTTAAAGGCGTGTATTTTGTACTCATAAAATTAAAATTATAGTGAAAAAATTGGTAATGCTATGGTGTTGTATGTTGCCACCAAGCTTGAAAACCACCACTTAAATCCGCGCCAATAATGTCATGTTGTTTTAAAATTGATAATGCTTTGTGTGAACGAGGCCCCATTGCGCAATAAGTCACTAATTGTTTTTTCATGGTTATTGCTTTAATTTTGCCAATATTTTTTTCAATGTCAGACAAAGGTATAGAAATTGCGCCATCAATATGTCCAACTAAATACTCAGCTGCAGTGCGCACATCAATTAAAACTATATTATTATTGGTCTGACTTAGTAGTTCTTGTAATTCGGTTACACTTAAATCCTGTTCTTGTTTAGGTTCTGTATCAATAACAATTCCGCTAACCTCAATAGCAAAATTTAATGCAGGAGGATAAAGCAAGATTGTTGCCAAACCAGTTACAAACACACATGCAATAATTAAAAAATATTTTATAAGCCTCATTGTTACTTACCATGCACCATGATTTTGCATAGACAACCATGGCTCCATAATTTCTAAAGGTTCACCTTGTTGCAATAATTCAATCGAAATATTATCTGGTGATTTCAAAAAAGCCATGTATCCATCCCTAGGTGGACGATTCAAAATCACGCCATGATTAATTAACTCCTGACATTTTGCATAAATATCCTTGACTGCAAATGCAATATGTCCAAAATTACGCCCAGCAGCATAAGTTTCAAGATCCCAGTTATAAGTTAATTCCAATAATGGTGTCTCATTGTTTTGTGCTGTAATTTCATCTTGAGGCGCATATAAATAGACTAAAGTGAACCTGCCAGTTTCATTTTCTAATCTGTGCGATTCTAATAAGTCCAATTTATTGCAATAAAAATCTAATGATTGTGTTAGGTTTTGAGCCCTAACCATAGTATGTAAATAACGCATGAATAAGACTCCAATATGGTTAAATTAAAAGCTATTTTTTAGGCTTTTTAGTTCTAGATACAACAGGTTTGCGAGATTTTGGTGCAGATTTTTGCTGCTTCCAAGCTGGTTTTGAAACTGATTCTGGCGGTAAATTCACAAAACTCATTAAAATATCTAATTCTTGAGGATTTAATTCATAATGTGCGTGAGATTTAACTTGCTCAGGCAATTTAGCAGGCCCATATCTAACTCTAGTTAAACGACTAACTACCAATCCTTGTGATTCCCATAAACGCCGAATTAAACGATTGCGACCCTCTCTAACTACCACGTGATACCATTTATTAGCACCTTCACCAGCAAAAAATCTTATATCCTCAAAATGCGCCATCCCATCTTCAAGTTCTACACCAGTTTTTAACTTCAATAATGTATCTTCAGTTACTGTACCTAAAATTCTAACCGCATATTCACGTTCAATTTCAGTAGAAGGATGCATTAAACGATTTGCCAGCTCGCCATTATTAGTCAATAAAATCAAGCCAGAAGTGTTAATATCTAATCTACCTACAGCAATCCAACGTCCCAATTGCAATTTAGGCAACCTAGTAAAAATTACTGGTCTACCTTCAGGGTCTCGCCGTGTAACCACTTCACCTGTAGGTTTATGATAAACTAAAACTCTAGTAGGCTGATTAGAAAATTTTTCCCAATTTACAATGCGTCCATTAACATGCAAATTATCACCAGATTTTAATGACTGACCTAAAATTACTTTAACGCCATTAATAGTAAGTTTACCATCTTTAATCCAGCCTTCAATTTCCCTTCTAGATCCCAAACCTCCACGAGCTAATACTTTTTGAATTCTTTCACCAGTAGGTATGTTTGATTTTGGCTTGCTCTCTGGTGGAGATTTATTTTCAATATTCTGAAATTTTCCTTTACGAATAGGTTTATTATTCACGTTCATCCTAAATAACACTGCTAAATATTTAAGTAAATTATACCGCTTAAAAATAATATTTTCTTGGCAAACTAAAATAAAAAATTTATACTGGTGAGTTACTGAGTAATCTACTCATTCCTTGCTTCACTATATTTTAAGACATTATAGGAAGCAAAACCCGCAAGGAGAAAACATGCGTCATTATGAAATTGTCTTTTTAGTCCACCCTGATCAAAGTTCTCAGGTTCCTGCTATGATAGAGCGTTATAAAACTATTATTGAAAATACAGCCGGTACAATTCACCGCCTTGAAGATTGGGGTCGCAGACATTTAGCTTATCCAATTAATAAAATTCATAAAGCTCATTATGTATTAATAAATGTCGAATGCAATCAAGTTGCTTTAGATGAATTAGAAAGTGGCTTTCGCTTTAACGATGCTATTTTGCGTAGCTTAACTTTAGTTAAAAAAGTAGCTATTACAGAGCCATCGCCAATTGCTGTTAGCATGGCTGAAGAAAATAAGGGTACTGAAGTTAAAGAGGTTAAAGAAGTTAAAAAACCGGATTCAGTTGCAAAAGAAGTTACTACTAAAGAGGAAGGATAATCATGGCTCGCAATATTGTAAGACGTAAAAAAGCTTGTCGTTTTAGCTCAGAAGAATCTTTGGTAATTGATTATAAAGATTTAGATTTATTAAGTGAATATATTACAGAAACTGGCAAAATTGTACCAAGTCGTATTACTGGTACTGCGGCTAAATACCAAAGAAAACTCTCTACTGCAGTAAAACAAGCGCGTTTTATTGCATTATTGCCATTTTGTGATGCACATAAATAATTAAATTTACATACAGTTAATATGCAATTTTTAGCCAAATACATTATGCAAGGTCGAATGCAAGCCATTATGGTAGCATCAAGTTTTGCATTATTATCGTTATTAATTGCGCCAATTAGTATTTTAAGTTCAGCGACTATTGGTTTAGTCACCTTAAGATATGGAATTAAAGAAGGAATTTATACTTTAGTTTGCGCAGGTTTAGCAGCATCAATATTGGGTTTGTTACTCTTAGGAAATTATCAATTTCCATTATTATACAGCTTGATATTATGGATGCCAGTATGGTTAATTGCGGTCATTTTACGTGAAGGACGGCATTTATTTTTAGCCATCCAAATAGTAGTTTTAATTGCTATTCTCGCAGTTATAGCTACATATTTGTACCAACCAGAAATGGCAACTGTTTGGAAAAATCTATTCGGTGCATTTTTGGAACCTATGATTACCAGCTCCAGACCTGATTTGCCACTTGCAACTATTCAACAATCATTAAATATTTTTTATCAATTTATTTTAACTGGATTAATTGCAGCATTATATGTAATAAGTGTTGTAACTGGATTGTTTCTAGCTAGAAGTTGGCAAGCAAAACTGTATAACCCCACCGGATTTAGAACCGAATATCTAAATTTACAAGGACAAAATAAACTAGGCTTTGCAACCTTAATTATTTTAGCTGGTGGAGGTTTGTTTTCTGGCATGATTGCAGAAATTTGTTGGAATGTTAGTGTAATATTACTGGTGTTATATGCCTTTTTAGGTACAGTAATTCTGCATTATTCATTTGCAAATCTAAAACTAAAAAATCTATTAATTCCATTCTTATATGCAAGTTTATTATTTATTCCACACCTTGCATTTCCACTGGCACTAATTGGCTTAACTGACACATGGTTAAATTTACGGCGTAAAATTCCTAAACAACTTCGATAAATGTCGAACAAAGAGGTAAAAAGATGGAAGTTATTCTTCTTGAGAAGATAGCAAACCTAGGTAATCTAGGCGATAAAGTCACCATTAAAAATGGTTACGGCAGAAATTTTCTAATTCCGCAAGGCAAAGCTACTGCTGCTACTAAAGCAAAACTAGCTGAATTTGAAGCTCGTAGAGCTGAACTTGAAAGTATTGCATCTGAGAAATTATTTGCTGCTTCCACGAGAGCTGCGGTTTTAGAAACTTTAGTAGTATATATTCGGCATAAAGCTGGTGAAGAAGGTAAATTGTTTGGCTCAATTGGCACCCAAAATATTGCTGATGCCATTACTACAGCTGGCGTAAAAATTAAAAAGCATGAAGTTAGATTGCCTGATGGAGTAATTCGCCACACTGGTGAATATGAAATTGATATTAATTTACATACTGATGTAATTATCACTATGATAATTAATATTGTCGCAGAAGACTAACAAGGTAATTAAATGATCATCGTAACTGGAGGTGCAGGCTTTATTGGCAGTAATCTAGTCATGGGTTTAAATGCTCAAGGTTATGATGACATTTTAATAGTAGACAATTTAACTAACGGACAAAAATATACTAATTTATTAGATTGCAAATTTAGCGATTTTATAGATAAAAATGATTTTTTAGTTCAAGTTCAACAACAAAAACTAAATTCCAAACATATAACCGCTATTTTTCATCAAGGCGCATGCTCATCTACTACTGAATGGGATGGACGTTACATGATGGAAAATAACTACACATACAGTAAAATTTTATTCCATTATTGTCAGCAACATAAGATTCCATTTATTTATGCTTCCAGTGCTGCAGTTTATGGATCTAAACAAGATTTCATTGAACAACGAGCTTTTGAAGCACCGCTAAATGTTTATGGGTATTCAAAATTTCAATTTGACCAATATGTGCGAAGTTTGCAAGCAAAATTTACCGCCCAAGTAGTTGGATTGCGTTATTTTAATGTCTACGGCCCTAGGGAAAGTCATAAAGGTAGTATGGCAAGTGTCGCCATGCATTTGAATCAACAATTACAAGATACTGATACCATAAAATTATTTGCTGGCAATGCTGGTTTTTCCAATGGTGAACAACGCCGTGATTTTATTTATGTCACTGATGCAGTAGCATTGAATTTATGGTTTTTACAGCACGCAGATATTTCAGGAATTTTTAATGCTGGCACTGGCAAAAGCCAACCATTTAATGATGTTGCCAAAGCAGTTATTCAATATCATCAACGCGGACAAATTGAATACATTCCATTTCCTACACATTTAGTAGGACATTATCAAAGTTTTACTGAAGCAAATTTAGCTAAACTACGTCAAGTTGGCTGTCAACATCAATTTAAAAATGTTGCTACAGGCGTACAATTATATCTAGATTGGCTCAATAAATAATCTCTAAGATCTTGCGTTTTTTATACACCAACCTATTTGTTTTAGCATTACCAATAGTTTTATTACGCCTATATTGGCGTGGTTTTAAAGCTCCTGCATACCGCTTACGTTGGCGCGAACGTCTAGGATTTTACACTACTACAACCCAGAAAAATGTCATTTGGTTACATGCAGTTTCTGTAGGTGAAATTGAAGCCGCATTACCATTAATTAAAGCTTTAATTTCACATTACCCCCAAAATAAATTTTTAATTACTACTACTACACCTACAGCAGCAACTAGAATAAATACTGTATTTGGTAATAAAGTTACACAAATTTATTTACCTTATGACATTCCAAATATAATTCAGCGGTTTTTAAAGCATTTTCAGCCCAAAATAGCCCTTATTATGGAAACTGAAATTTGGCCAAATCTATTTTTTGCCATCAAGCAAGCTCAAATACCCTTATTTATTCTAAATGCACGTTTATCTGTTAAATCTTGTAATGGTTATCAAAAAATACCTGCACTGACTAAATTATCTTTGAGTTGTGTAAACATGATTCTTACTCAAACCATTACTGATGCCCAGAGATTTCAAGCTATTGGAGCTGAAACTAAACAATTGCAAACTGTAGGCAATCTTAAATTTGCTTTAAGCCTAGATCCACAATTATTTACGCAAGCACAACAAATACGCACCAATATATTTCCAGATCGGTTTGTATGGATTATTGCTAGCACTCATGCTGGTGAAGAAAAAATATTTTTAAACTTATATGCCAGCTTAAAACGCCAAATTCCGGAATTATTATTAGTCTTAGTACCGCGACATCCAGAAAGATTTGTTACAGTGGCAAAACAAATTCAAGCTACACAATTAAGTTTTATAACTCGTAGTTCAGGTAAAGTTTGTACTAAAGAAACAGCAATTTATCTCGCTGACAGTATGGGAGAATTAAAATTATTCTATGCTGCCGCTGATGTGGCTTTTGTTGGAGGCAGCTTAGTTAACACTGGCGGGCATAATATTTTAGAACCTGCAGCAATTGGCATTCCAATTATGTTTGGAAAATATATGCATAACTTTCAAGCCATAGCTAATGAATTTTTGGAGCATCAAGCTGCAATTCAATGCCATAATTCAGACCAAATTCAAGCTGAATTGTTGAATTTATACCAGCAAATTGCTTATAGATCCAAATTAATCAACAATGGTAAAAACATTTTCCAAGGTCATCAGGATGTAATAAATAAAATTCTACCAATTTTAAAACCGTATTTATAAGACATACTATAAGGTTAAACTATATAATTGTAGCTAAAAATTCATCCAAATTAATTAAGGAAGTTTATGTTTGAAGATTTACGGGATTTGTATCAAGAGGTAATTTTTGATCACAACCGCAATCCACGCAATTTTAGAGTCATAGAAAACGCTGATCGCAAAGTTGAAGGCTTTAATCCATTATGCGGTGATCGTTTAACTTTGTTTTTGACATTAGATCATGATGTAATTACAGATGCGAGTTTTCAAGGTTCTGGATGCGCTATTTCTACAGCTTCAGTATCATTGATGACTGGGATTATTCAAGGTAAAACTATAGCCGAAGCTGAAAAATTATTTACCACTTTCCACGACATGACTACTGGCAAAGAAGAAGAAATTCAATTGGAAGCAGTGGGCAAGCTGGCGGTATTAGCTGGAGTACGAGAATTTCCTGCCAGAGTTAAATGCGCTACTTTAGCTTGGCATACTTTGGATGCAGCTTTAAATAATTCAGGCAATTCAATTTCTACTGAATAATTTACAAGTTAATTACCTGATTGATTTTGTTGTCGTTGTTGCTGGATACGCGCACCAATTCCTTGTGGTTGAATCAGCCCTGTAGCATAAGCAAGTAACACTAAAATAAATAGCCCAATCGAAATTGAAATTCGCATTTTTAATGCTTTAGCAGTTTTTTCAGTTTGTGCCTGCCCTTTGTTAGTAACTATATTGAATAATGCTAAACCAAGACTTAACAAAATCATAATGAATGCAAAAATAATAAAACTTTTTATCAGCATAACGGCAGTAAATTATCTAAATGGGCTTTATTGTCGGTTATTTAATCTTGGATGCCAATAAAAATTTATGCAAATATGAAATTTAATTTAGGTAAACGAAGTTTTAGTTTTAGTTGGCTGCAAATATGCATCTATATAGTGCTAGTATGTTTGTTAGTAAGTTTGGGCTGCTGGCAATTACGCCGTGGCACTGAAAAACAAGCTTTATTAATTAAGCAACAACAACAAGCTAAAATTCAAATTCAATTTACTGCTCAAACACCGGATGATGCAAAAACTTTACGGTATAAAAAAGTTACAGCCACAGGACATTTTGATATTCAGCGACAATTTTTATTGGATAATCAAATAATGGACTCTAAAGCTGGTTATTTTGTGCTAACGCCATTTATTTTGGCAAATTCTGAGATTGCAATTTTAGTTAATCGTGGTTGGATTCCAGCTGCACTAGATAGAAAAATTTTACCAACAATAAACTTTAAAACCCCTAAAGAAGTTACTATTACCGGAAGACTGAATACTTTTCCTAGTGTCGGCATTAAATTAGCTGGTACGGAAATTCCCAGTGCAGGATTTCCATCATTAGTCCAAGTAGTGGATAGTTCAATCTTAGCCAAAACTATAGGTTACAGTTTATTTTCTTTTCAGCTAGAATTAGACCCCGAAATTGCGAATGGTTATCGACGTGAATGGCAACGCAACACGCTTATGTCACCAGAAAAACACCAAGCTTATGCCGTACAATGGTTTGGGCTAGCACTAACTTTAAGTATTTTATTCTTTGTATATGCCAGCAAAAAACAACTAGATGACTAATCAACAACAGAAAAATCAACGTACAATCCTAATTATTATTGGGATGACCCTTATACCATTTTGTTTTGCTTGGTTTTTATCCAAAAATTCTGACTTACTTGATAAAGGTGTAAAAAATCACGGCGAGCTGATTATTCCAGTTATAACCACTAAAAGAAGTGAATTAACTGGCTATGACACCTTTTCGCAAACACATATTCATGAATTAGCTGGACATTGGTTGTTGGTGAATATTATCCCAAAAAATCAATGTAATGAAGTATGTTTATATGCGTTATTAAAAACTAAGCAATTGCGCTTAATGTTAAATAAAGAATTATCACGTACCAGAAGAATTGCCATAATTGGTAAAAATTTATCTCCAGCAATAACGCAACAATTGTGGTTAAAAGATGCTTTATTATCCCGTTTGCAACAACAAAATGAGCCTTTATATACACAATTATTAAGTCCAGATAAAATTTTGGATTCAACTTTAATAGATACTTTAATTGCTCCTACCGAAAATAAACAATTCGCTTTACGAACTGATTTAATTCGAGTGCAAGCAAAGCCTGAACTATTAAACAAAATCATTGCACTTCGTAAAGAGGGCTTTATTCCTGAAGGCATGTTGCTATTAATAGATCCTTTAGGCAATATAATGATGCAATATGAACCTGAATTTGACCCATATCAAGTGCGGGATGATTTAAAAAAACTATTTAGATACTCACAGATTGGTTAAGGGTCATATAGCTATGTTTAGAATTTTCGCCCTAATAAGCTGTGGTTTAGCTTTTATTACGCTTGCATTAAATACATATGTAAATTTGATTGATCTTGGCTATGAAGTCATGGCAATTCAAGACTTTTCCAAGAATTTACCTGCAGTATTTAACACTTGGTTAGTGCCTTATCCATGGACATTATTAAGTTTCAGCGTAATTATTACATTATGTTTTGCCATCTTAAAAACTCAGTGGAGCAATATAATATGGTTAATTGTTGTAATAGCTTTATTAAGCACCCAATTATATGTAGGTTTATGGGCATTGGAGCAACAATTAATGCCAATATTATTAACCTTACAGACTTTATTAGGCTTATTAAGTTTTTGGATATTATTTCAAGTAGCTTTAAGTACCCAGAATCAACATTTAGTCGCTAAAAAATCTTCCTATATAAGTTATATATCTTGCATAGCGATGTTAATTTTATGCTTACAAATTAGTTTAGGCATCTGGAGTAGCTATAATTCTGCTGGTTTAAGTTGTGGCGGCTTTCCACGTTGTCAAGGACAATGGCTCCCAGAAATTGCAGATTTTAATAATGGTTTCGATATTTTAAATGGAATTAAACAAAATTATGCAGGAATTTTAGCTTTTAATGCACAAATAGCAGTTACTTGGTTGCATAGACTTGGTGGTGGAGTCATATTTTTACTCTTAACCTTGTTAATGTTAATTGCTACTGCAAATAAAGACTCTAATATTATTCGTAAAGCTGGATTAGTCCTAAGTGTTTTATTGTTATTGGAAACCGCACTCGGAGTTTTTAGTATCCGTTTTGAATTGCCAGTATGGATGCTATTGGCGCATCATATTGGTGCAGTATTGTTAATGTTGCCAATACTGCTAATTAATTTTTATGATAAATACACCTTTGTAAATACTGGAGTTTCAGCACCACAACTAGATTCTAATCAACAACGTTTAAGACAACAATTACAAAAAACTCGTGGCGGTTTAGGCGGAATTTTAACTAGTTTACCCTTAGGTAAATCTAAACTTAGTGCAGAATTATTAGAAGATATTGAAGCTAAATTATTAATGGCTGATCTTGGAGTTGCCACCACTACAGACATAATTAACACTTTAACTGCAAATTTAGATCAAAAGCAGTTGAATGATAGCGCGCAATTACAAGCAGCACTAAAACAAGATTTATTAACAATTTTAAAACCTTGTGAACAAAATTTAATCATTCCTGTAAGTGACAAACCGTTTGTAATTTTAGTTGTGGGTGTTAATGGTGCTGGTAAAACTACTACTATTGGCAAGTTAGCGAAAAAATTACAGCATCAAGGACACAGTGTAATGTTGGCAGCTGGAGATACTTTTAGGGCAGCTGCGGTAGAACAATTACAAGTTTGGGGTGAACGCAATGACATTCCAGTAGTGGCACAAGCAACTGGATCAGACTCAGCTTCAGTAGTTTTTGATGCTTTACAATCTGCAACCGCCAAAGGCGTGCAAGTATTAATTGCAGATACCGCTGGACGCTTGCAAACTAAGTCTAATTTAATGTCAGAATTGCATAAAATCAAACGAATTATGGCAAAATTAGATGTCGATGCTCCACATGAAGTTTTATTGGTATTAGATTCTTGTACTGGACAAAATGCATTATCACAAGCTAAATTATTTAATGAAGCGGTAAATTTAACTGGCTTAGCATTGACCAAATTGGATGGCACTGCTAAAGGAGGAGTGATTTTTGCTTTAGCTAAACAAGCCCCAATTCCAATTAGATATATAGGCGTTGGTGAAGGGATTGATGATTTACAAACTTTTGCCGCTGAAGAATTTATTGAAGCGTTGTTTGTTAGTGATAATTAATTATGTTAATTTTTGATAAAGTGACTAAAAACTACCAGAATACTGGTGATGTATTACAAAATATCAGTTTTCAAATGCTGCGTGGGGAAATGGCATTTTTAACTGGACATTCTGGCGCAGGAAAAAGCACTTTATTAAAATTGATTGCAATCATGGAATATTGTACTCGAGGACAGGTATTATTAAATGGGCGCAATCTTAACCATGCAAAAGAACATCATATCCCTTATATTAGACGCAAATTAGGCTTGATTTTTCAAGATTATAAATTATTACAAGATCGAACTGTGTTTGATAATGTAGCTTTACCATTGATTATTTCTGGTTATGGAAATCAAGAAGTAAAGCGTAGAGTACGTGCATCATTGGATAAAGTTGGGTTATTAGGCAAAGAAAAAAAATATCCCTTCTCGCTATCTGGTGGAGAACAACAACGAGTAGGGATCGCTAGAGCGGTAGTAAATAAACCATCGTTAATTATTGCAGATGAACCAACAGGTAGTTTAGATCCTGAGTTATCTTCGGAAGTTATGCATTTATTTGAGCAGTTTCAACAAGTTGGAGTAACTGTATTAATTGCAACCCATGATATTAATCTAATTAATAGGCTGGGTTATCGAGTTTTAACCTTAGATCATGGACAATTAGTTGTAAGTTAAATCATGCATCACAATAAACATATCCAAAAAATGCAACCACGGATTAAACCTAAACCTTCAAATCTACAAAACACTAAATACCGCACTAGTATTGGAGATAGGTTTCAAAATTATTTGGGTTTACATGCTCATGCGTTATTTTCTAGTTTAGGACGCTTATTAAAAACCCCTTTTACTTCCATGATAACCATAATAGTATTGGCAATTACTATTTCTTTAGCTACGGGATTTTACGTATTATTGATTAATGTAGAACAATTCTCCGATAAATTGGAATCTAGCCATTATATATCCTTGTTTTTAAAGCATGATATTAATGATGCTGATGGACTTAAATTAGCAGAACAAATCCAAAAATCTGCGGCAGTAAAAACTGTAAAATTAGTTACCAAAACCACTGCTTTAGAAGAATTTAAACATTTTAGTGGCATTGGCGAGAGTCTAAATATTTTAGATAAAAATCCTTTGCCCACAGTAATTCAAGTATTACCAACTAATATTTTTGAAGATAGTGTTGAAGTGCAACAATTAATCGACGCTTTAGGACGTTTAGATGAAGTGGAACTAGTACAAATGGATATGCGTTGGGTTCAGAGATTGCAATCAATAGTAGATTTAGCTAAACGGGGCGTATTTTTACTCAGTATAGTTTTAAGTCTTGCAGTACTATTTATTATGGGTAATACCATTAGATTAGAATTAGAAAATCGTCGCGATGAAGTATTAATCGCAAAATTAGTTGGTGCAACCTATGCCTTTATTCAGCGACCATTTTTATATACTGGCTTTTGGTTTGGAGGCTTTGCAGGCCTTTCAGCTTGGATAATCGTGTCATTAATTTTATTAGGCCTACAAGAACCAATCGAACATTTAAGTTTGTTGTATGATGGCAAGTTTACAGTCTTATTTTTAAGCGTATCAGAAAGTTTAATATTATTATTTGTTGCCTCTATACTAGGCGTAACTGGTGCTTGGATAGTATTACATTATCAATTACGTCAAATGACTTTGGAGTAAAAACGGCAAATAGAAACTTACCGTTTTTAACAAAACAAATAAACAGTTATTTTTGGTATTTTTTGTATGTATATAACTGGTGTTTTTTAGAAGTTAAATCTTTCTTTGAAATTAAGTTATCTTTATTTTTATCTAATTCAGCAAATTTTTGTTTTTGGAAGGCTTTAATTTCTTCAGGTTCAACTAGATTATCACCATCAGTATCCATAGTTGCAATAATTGCCGCCGATTCAGACTCAATTGCATTTAATTCACTTTCTATGGTTGCATTAGTATTTTCCTCAGAAACTCCATGTTTTCTAAGTTCATTTATAGTATCAACTAAATCTTCCTTCATTTCTAAAGCTACTTCTCCAGCGGTAATATAACCATCCTTATTTACATCATAAGAATCATTATTATCAGTTACGTTAGCTTCAAAAAACTCTTTAAAATTAATTTTTTTATCAGTATTATCATCCATATTACAAACCATTTCTTTGATTTTAGCTATGGAATAACCTTCAGCGGCAATAGCACTAGAAGCTGAGATGATTAATGCAGTTGCAAGTATGGATTTGGTTAAATTTTTCATATTTTTCTTCTTTAAATTTAAATGAAACCCAGCTATTGTAAGCTAAGTTGGAATACCATTAAGGATAAAAAAATTACACCTATAATGTAACCGCTATTTTAAAGCTCATTATCATGATTGTGAATTAAAATAATCCCAGCTGTACCTGTGCAACTTCTGACATCATTTCTTTTGACCACGGTGGATCTAAAACCACTTCCACATTAATTGATTCAACCCCAGCTAAAGCGCGCACTGATTTTTCTACATCACTTTGAATTACTGGCCCCATACCGCAACCTGGAGCTGTTAAAGTCATAGTGATATGCACATGATTAGTGCTATCTTCTATAGGCGTTACTTGACAATTATACACCAGACCTAAATCCACAATATTTACTGGAATTTCAGGGTCATAGATGGTTTTCATAACTTCCCAGCAATTTTTTTCTACCGCTGCAGCATCAGTTTCTGAAACTAAAGTATGCAAATGATGCACTTCTTTACCTAACGCATCAGCATCAACGCCTGCAATGCGCACCATATGCCCATGCTCTGTTACCACAGTATAATTATCACCTAGAGCTTGATGTATAGTAACTTCTTTGCCTGCGCTTAAAGTACTATGATTGCCATCTGGAATCATTACAATGTTCACATCACGGGTTAAAATAATAGTTTCTCTAGTTGACATAATAATTTAGGGAATTTTAAAAGTTTGCGCGTCAAAAATTTGGTCAGTTATATCAAGACTTTGATCGCTAAATAAATAACAGTAAATTGAGTTTAAATCTGTCAGTGGAGCTAATTTTTGTTTGTCTTCAGCAGGATAAGCCCGTTTTCTAAATGGAGAATTAACCAGCCCTGGACGTAAAATATTTACCCGAATTTTTTTATTAATCGCTAATTCAAGTGCTAAAATATGTGCAAATGCTTCTAAAGCTAATTTAGATACTCCGTAAGCCCCTGCATATGCTTGCTTAGCTTGAGCATCCGAAATAAAAACTATGGCGGCATTTTCACTTGCTTGTAATATTGGCAATAAAACCCTAGTTAATAAAAATGGCGCATTTAAGTTTACATTTAATGCATCGCCCCATTCTTTAGTGTTATGAATTGACATCGGGGTAAATGCACTAAATTCTAAGGCTGCATGCAAAACTCCATGTAAAACTCCATATTTATTTGCAATCGCAGTAGCTAATTCATGATATTGAACTTCTGAAGCCCCAGCTAAATCAAATGGGTATAAAATTGGTGTTGGAGCTTTAGCAGCTACAATAGAATCGTAAATTTTTTCTAATTTAGGAATGCTTTTATCTAATAAGATAATTTGCGCGCCTTGTGTAGCCAAAGCCAAGGCAGCAGTTGCACCCAAACCACCGCCAGCACCAGTAATTAAGATGATTTTATTTATTAAATGCATAATAATTTGTTATCAATGAATTAATTTGCGTGGGCATAGTAATTAAACTATTAGCACCCCATTGTTCTGGTTGATCTTTAGCAGTTAAATATCCATATGTGGCAGCTATAGTTTGCATTCCAGCTTCATTACCAGCACTAATATCATGTAAAGCATCGCCAATAAAAACACATTCTTCAGCTTTAACTTGAGCTTGTTCGCAGGCAGCAAACATTGGTTCAGGATGAGGCTTACTATTTGCAGTAGTATCACCACTAATAATACAAGCTGCCCGTTGTTCAATCTTTAAAGCTTTTACTAAAGGTTGCGTAAAACGTTGTTGTTTATTAGTAACTATGCCCCATTTCAAACCCAAGGATTCAATTAAGTCTAAACTCGTATCTATACCGCTGAAAAAACCTCCATGCACCAAAATATTATTTTCATAATGTTCTAACATAGTGGTTAAGATTTGATTTTGGATAGCTTTATCATCCGTAACCTGAGCAGCCTGTATCATTTCCATAGCACCAAAAGAAATATATGGTCTTACAGTTGCATAAGCTGCTGCTTGAAAACCATGTGCATTTAAAGCTGTATTTAAACAAGCAATTAAATCTGGTGCAGTGTCAACTAAAGTTCCATCCAAATCAAATAATACACACGAAAGCTTAAATTTATCCGACATAATTATTTTGGACGTTTAAAAGCTGCAATATAATTCACATCAATATCTTTACCCAAACTAAATTTTTTACTAAAAGGGTTATATTCAATGCCAATTATTCCTTGCAATTCTAAGCCAGCAGCTCTAGCTGATTTACATAATTCTGAAGGTTTAATAAAAGTTTTATATTCATGCGTACCTTTAGGTAACATTTTTAATACGTATTCAGCTGCCACAATCGCTAAAACATATGCTTTAGGTTTTCTATTCAACGTAGAAAAAAACACCATCCCATCAGGTTTTACCATTTTTTTACAAGCTGCAATAATAGCCCCTGCATCAGGTACATGCTCTAACATTTCCATACAAGTTACATGGTCAAAAGTTTCAGCTTGAGTATCCGCAAGCTCTTCAGCACTAATTTTTTGATAATGAGCATTAATGCCTGATTCCAAACCGTGTAAATCCGCAATATCAATTAATTCCTGACTTAAATCAATTCCTAAAGCTTCAGCACCATATTTAGCTAACCCTTCAGTTAAAATTCCACCACCACAACCAACATCAACAATACGCTTACCTTGTAATTCAGTGTATTCTTGAATAAATTGCAATCTCAGAGGATTAACATCATGTAAGGTTTTAAAATCACCTAAAGGATCCCACCAACGTTCTGCTAATGAGCCAAATTTATGAATTTCATGTGGGTATACGTTATCTTTCATGTGAATAGTTTACTATATTACTAGGTTATTGTTTAGTATTATGTTGATTTAAACGTTGCTGCCAAATCAATACTTGTGTTTTCAAAGTTTCAAGATCAAAAGTGTTTAGAATTCGATTATTTAATAAATGCCTTCCAGCTACCCAAGTATCAGTTACTTGTTGTCGTGAACAAACATAAACTAGATGCGAAGCCAGATCATACATAGGCATACTTTCCAAATAATTTAAGTCAATTGCAATTACATCCGCAGCTTTACCAATTTTTAAAGATCCAGTTTGTTCAGAAATTCCTAAAGCTTTAGCACCATTTATAGTCGCCATTTCTAAAGCTGTTTGGGCTGGAACTACGCTAGCATTTCCAGCTACACCTTTTGCTAATAAAGCTGCAGTGCGCATTTCTGCAAACATATCCAAATCATTATTACTCGCAGCTCCATCAGTACCTAAAGCTACATTAATTCCCACAGCTAAACAATCAGATAACGGAAAAAACCCACTAGCAAGTTTTAAATTAGATTCTGGACAATGAACAATATGCGCACCTGTAGTAGCAAAAGTTTCTATTTCATTGGCTTGCAACTGCGTCATATGTACTGCCATAAAATGTGGCGTTAACAAACCTAAGTTTTGCAATCTTTGTAAAGGTCTAATGGCTGGAGTTTGAACTTCGTTAGCAGTTTCATGCACATGCATATGAATAGGCAAATCTAATTCTTGTGCATATTTCGCCACTTTAATTAACGGCGCGTCCGAAACAGTATAGGGTGCATGCGGTGCAAATGGAGTCCGAATTAAACTATGATTTTTATATTGCTGCTGTAATTCAAGCCCTTGTTGTAAATATGTAGAACTACTATCAGCCCAAGAACTGGCAAAATCTAATAAAATCAAGCCAACATTAGCCCTAATTCCGTGTTTTTCTGCTTGTGCGGCAATTACTTCAGGGTAAAAATACATGTCATTAAAACATGTAGTGCCACCTCGCAACATTTCCGCAATCGCTAAATCTGTACCTACTCGCACAAATTCAGCATCAACCCATTGTTGTTCACATGGCCAAATATGTTGTTCCAACCAAGTATGCAAAGGTAAATCATCTGCAATTCCACGCATTAAACTCATCGCAGCATGAGTATGACTATTAATTAACCCAGGCATTAATACATGCTGCAAGCGTGATTCTATAACATTTGCTTGATATTTTTTTGCAACTTCAGTAGTAGGTAAAATATCTAAAATCACACCATTATTAATCACTAAACTATGCTTCTGATACACAGTTTTTGCAGGTTCAATAGGTAAAATCCAGCCTGCATGAATAATTGTGTCAACTTGCATCTTTAAACCTTTTCAGAATTTTTATCAGTATCAGTTATTTCAACTTTAACTTCTTTAGATTCTACAACCACATTGTCTTTATTCACACTCACATCAGGAGTAATAGTTGCTTCAACTGGAGCATCAGGTGGCTTATAATTTGGATTTCTAGGTTTACGTCGATTAGCTCCACGACGATTAGCACGATTATAAGATGCCCGTCTGCGTTCTTGACCTGAATTTGGAGTTGGAGTTGAGGTTGTCACTGGTGCTGGATTATTTTCAGTCTCAGAATTAGGAGTTGCAATTTCCGAATTTGGATTAACTACAACATCAGCTTTAGGTTTATTTTGCGGATTTTTTGGACGTGGATTTCTGTGTTGACGTTTATGTTGCACCTTAGATGTTTCTAAAGCTTGCGCATTTTTTTTAATCGCCGTTTCACCAATTAATTTTTGCCAAAAACGTTGGATTAAACTTGCTGAAGTTTTCTTATTTTGCACCGGTGCAGGTAAATCTGGTAAAAACTCTTTGATTATCGGTTGCTCAAGTTTTTGTGGAATTTGCTGCGAAAAATCCGGAGTTTCAATGGTTTCAGCTTGAATTTGCAAATAGCTTAATTTTTCTTCCTGTGCATCTTTAGATTTGATTCGCTCTATATTATAAGCAGGAGTATCTAAATGCCGACTAGGTAAAATTATAATACTTATATGCAACCTCTTTTCAATTTCATCAATAGAATTACGCTTCTCATTCAACAAATACGTAGCAGATTCAATGGGTAAATGCGCAACTACTCGTTCAGTATTTTTCTTCATCGCCTCTTCTTCAAGCAAACGCAATACCGATAAAGCTACTGATTCCACATTCCTAATTGAGCCTTGACCTTTACAACGCGGACATTGCAATTGCGTGGTTTCACCTAAAGAAGGTCGAATCCGTTGGCGTGACATTTCTAACAATCCAAAACGGGAAATACGGCTAGTTTGAATCCGCGCTCGATCAATTTTTAAAGCTTCTTTCAATTGATTTTCAACCAAGCGTTGATTTTTATTTGCCATCATGTCAATAAAATCAATCACAAATAAACCGCCTAAATCACGTAAACGTAATTGACGTGCAATTTCATCAGCCGCTTCTAAATTAGTGGTTACAGCTGTTTCTTCAATATCACTACCACGTGTGGCACGAGCTGAATTAATGTCAATTGAAGTTAAGGCTTCGGTATAGTCAATTACAACAGAACCGCCTGAAGGTAATGATACTTCACGGTTATAAGCTGTTTCTATTTGAGATTCAATTTGATAACGATTAAAAAGTGGTGCTGAATCTTGATAAAATTTTGCCCTAGATAAAAAATGCGGCATTACTTGCTTCAAAAAATTTTGAACTAATTTATATGATTCAGCGTCATCAATTAAAATCTCGTCAATATCATTGCGCAAATGATCTCTTAAGGCTCGAATAATTACATTACTTTCTTGAAAAATTAACGAAGGCACTGCTTGATCTTGGCTAGAACGCTCTATAGCCTGCCATAATTGTAATAAATAATCCAAATCCCATTGCAATTCTTCGACATTTTTACCACAGCCAGCAGTACGAACAATTAATCCCATTTCCTCTGGAATTTCTAAAGCTGCCATTACTGTACGTAATTCATTTCTAGTTTCGCCTTCAATCCGCCGTGAAATACCACCAGCTTTAGGATTGTTGGGCATTAAGACTAAATATGTCCCAGCCAAACTAATGTAAGTTGTTAACGCCGCACCCTTATTACCACGTTCTTCTTTTTCAATTTGAACAAAAATTTCTTGCCCTTCATGAATTTGATCTTTAATTGCACTCCGTTTATTGGTAGTTACACCTTCCATTTTACGATATGCAGGAGAAATTTCTTTAAATGGCAAAAATCCGTGTTTTTCAGAACCATAATTAATAAAAGCTGCTTCTAAACTAGGCTCAACGCGAGTAATTATGCCTTTATAAATATTAGATTTTTTTTGTTCTCTTGCAGGAACTTCGATGTCAAAATCATATAATTTTTGTCCATCTACCAATGCAACACGCAGTTCTTCAGACTGAGTAGCGTTGATAAGCATTCTTTTCATGTATATATCCTTGTAATTTCTTTCCTGTTCCCAATTATCATATGCCAGTGTTGTAGCTTAAATAGTCATACAGTTAATTTTTAGCGCGTAAATATTGTTTAAGCAAAATAGTTATTAAAATTTATTTTTTAGATTAGTAAAATAATAACTGTAGTTAAAAATTAAACTTGATTGTTAAGCCTAATTATTTTATACAACATGGTCTTCAAGGGAAACATTTCGTTCATCATGGGTCGAACGATAAAACCCGTTTTTCAGTGCAAATATACAAACCATTGCAACTGATTTTTATGAATTCTTTTTTTACACTTCAGTGTTTAAACTTTATATTGTTTGAAGTGAGCAGCTATTTAATAATAGATAAACTGTTCTAATATAACAATCTTAATCGTTTGCATCAATTTAAAGCGGCAATCTTTAAAAAATCCTGTATCATTCATAGATTATGAATAGTGATGAAAACATAATGCCTCCCAAAGTTCAGTGGCTAGAAATTACTGAAGACAGACAGGATCAACGCTTAGATAATTTTTTAATAGCTACTTTAAAAGGTGTGCCAAAATCTAAAATTTATCGAATTGTGCGTAAAGGAGAGGTACGAGTAAATAAAGGGCGCATAGCAGTAAGTTATCGTTTAAAAATAGGGGATGTGGTTAGAATTCCACCACTTAGGTTATCTGCTAAAGCTCCTGAAATGCTAGTACATAATACTTTAAAACATAATCTTGAACACGATATATTGTTTGAAGATGAGTATTTATTAGTTTTAAACAAAGCTTCTGGTTTTGCTGTACATGGTGGCAGCGGTTTGAAATCAGGCATTATTGAAGCCTTAAGAGTTTTAAGACCTACAGCAAAATTTCTGGAACTTGCACATAGATTAGATAAAGAAACCTCAGGGTGCTTATTAGTCGCTAAAAAACGTAGTAGCTTAAAGGTATTGCATGAATTATTTCGTGGCGATGGTATGGATAAAACTTACTTAGCATTATTAGTTGGAAAATGGCAGCGAAAAAAAATGGTGGTTACTGCGCCATTATTAAAAAATATAGCTCAAAGTGGTGAACGTAAAGTTGTAGTTAGTAAAGCTGGAAAAAGAGCTGAAACTATGCTGCGTCGAGTACAACGCTTTGACAATATGACTTTGGTGGAAGCGAAACCAAAGACTGGGCGCACACATCAAATTAGAGTGCATTGTGCTTGGTTAGGACATCCTATTGTAGGCGATAGTCGTTACGGAATTCCTGAAATCAATCAAAAATTCAAACATCAAGGTTATAAACGTTTATGTTTACATGCGCATAAACTTACTTTTGCACACCCTCATACAGGCGAGACTTTACATTTCCAAGCCCCAATTCCAGAAGTTTTAAATCAATTAATGGAACATAAAACCAGAGTTTAATTTATGCCAAATACAAATGATATAGAATTGAAAAATTTAGATGATTTAGCTGCCATTGATAATACTAAACATAAGCCGTGGGAGCGTGATATTTTAGAAAAAGTAGCTTTGGCTGCCGTAACTGAACAAAGACGTGCGCGCCGTTGGAGCAATTTTTTTAAATCATTGATGTTTATGTATTTAATTGGCATTGTAGCTGTTGCTATGTACCCTAAATTTAAAGATGGACTGACTTCGATCAATGAACCACATGTAGCTATAATTAACATTTTAGGGGTAATTGCTGAAAATGAAACTGCTAATGCAAATGATATTATGCAAAGTTTACGCAATGCAGTTAAAGATAAAAATACTAAAGGAATTATTTTAAAAATTAATTCTCCTGGTGGCAGCCCAGTACAATCAGCTTATGTTTACGATGAAATTAAGCGGATTAAACAAGAAAATCCTGAGTTACCAATTTATTCTGTAGTCAGTGATATTTGTGCTTCAGGTGGATATTATATTGCTGCTGCTAGCGATAAAATTTTTGTGAGTCCAGCAAGTATTATAGGTTCAATTGGCGTAATTATGAATGGCTTTGGTTTTGTTGATAGCTTAGAAAAAATTGGTGCGGAAAGACGTTTATTAACTGCTGGAAGTCACAAAGCTATGTTAGATCCTTTTTCTCCGCCAAAAGCAGAAGAAACTGCGCATATGCAAAGTTTATTAAATCAAGTCCATCAGCAATTTATTGATGCTGTAAAACAAGGACGTGGCGATCGTTTAGTAGCAAATGAAAGTTTATTTTCTGGTCTAGTTTGGACGGGAGCAAAAGGCGTAGAACTTGGTTTAGCAGATGGGTTTGGAAATTTAGATAGTGTAGCAAAAAATGAATTAGGTACTGAAAAAAAGCTGAATTTTACTTTGCAAAAGAAATTTTTGGATAAATTAGCTGGTGAATTAGGCGCAAGTTTTGGCACTATGCTTAATAGTGCGATGTATTCAATTTCATTACGTTAATACTATGCAGATGATTTTTTCTAGACCAATATATATATTTTTAGTAGTTATTTTTTCCATTAAAATAGCTATTGCAGAAAAAATCACCCCAATGAATTTAACTTTAGATGCTGCTACTAGAAAAGTATTAATCATGGAACAAGACAGCACAGTTTTAAATGCGATTACTAAATCATTAGTGGATAAAAACATTCATATTATTAAAATAATCACCTCTGAAGGACTGGTTAAACACATTCATATAGATGTTCAAACTGGTCAAATTTTGAATAATTCTCCTAAGTAAATTTTAAAATGCGTTTATTAATTGTCGAAGATGAATTGATATTATGTCAGCAAATACAAGCTTTTTTTGCTAGCAAAGGTTTTGCAGTAGATATTGCTGTTAACGCTAGCGATGGCTTTTATATGGCCACAGAAAACCCATTAGATATTGCAATTATTGATATTGGTTTACCAGATTTTTCTGGAGTAGAATTAATTAAACGCTTAAGAGCTAAAGAGATTGATATACCAATTTTATTATTAACTGCCAGAAGTAGATGGCAAGATAAAGTAGAAGGTTTGGAATCTGGTGCCGACGATTATTTAGGTAAACCATTTCATTATGAAGAACTTGAAGCCCGTGTTAATGCTTTAATTCGTCGATCACGAGGTAATTCTCAACCAATTTTATCTTATAAAAACATTAAATTAGATACTTTGGCACAACAAGTATTGGTAGATGAAGCTTCGATTGAATTAACAGCATTTGAATATAAGGTCTTGGAATACTTAATGTTTAGGCAAGGCGAGGTTGTTTCTAAAGCACTTTTAACAGAACATATTTATGATGAAGATTTTGAACGTGACAGCAATGTTATAGAGGTTTTTATTGGACGCTTACGCAAAAAAATAGATCCTGAAAGTATTACCAAACCTATAGAAACTTTGCGTGGTCGTGGTTATCGTATTCCTAAAAATGAAGAATAAGGAGAGTCGTTTTTTGCGAACCTCCTTAAATAATTTACATTTTTGCCAACATTTCAGCTACTGTTTGTCCCATTGCTGCAGGTGTAGGTGCAATAGTTACACCTAAATCTCGTAAAATCGCAACTTTTTCGGCAGCAGATTCACCTACTGAAGAAATAATTGCACCTGCATGTCCCATGCGTCTACCTTTGGGTGCAGTTAAGCCAGCAATATAAGCTACCACTGGTTTATTCATATGTTCTTTAGCAAAAATTCCAGCCTCAATTTCTTGGGGGCCACCAATTTCACCAATCATTAATACAATTTTAGTTTCAGCATCAACTTCAAATTTTTGCATAATATCACGATGCGAACTACCATTTATTGGGTCGCCACCAATTCCAACTGAAGTAGAAATACCAATATTTAAGCGTTTCATTTGATCGGCAGCTTCATAGCCTAAAGTTCCAGAACGTCCAACTACACCAACATTTCCAGCTTGATAAATATGCCCTGGCATAATACCTAACATTGATTTTCCTGGACTAATAGTTCCGGCACAATTAGGACCAGTTAAAACCATACGTTCATTTTTTGGAAAGCCACGCAAATATTGTTTAACTTTCATCATGTCTTGGGTTGGAATCCCATCAGTAATAGCTACACAATATTTAATTCCAGCTTCTGCAGCTTCCATAATTGAATCCGCAGCAAATGCAGGTGGTACAAAAATAATACTAGCTTCTGCGCCAACTTGTTCAACAGCTTCTTTAGTGGAATTAAATACTGGGCGGTTTAAATGTACTTGACCACCCTTACCAGGAGTAATTCCACCTACAACATTAGAGCCATAATTTATCATATCCTGCGCATGGAATGAGCCAATTTTGCCAGTAAAACCCTGTACAATAATCCGCGTACTGTTATCAATTAAAATAGCCATTACACAATTCCTTGAGTTTCTTTTGCAACTTGTTCATTTCTAACTTTTACGGCTAATTCAGCTGCCTCTGCTAAAGTATCAGCAGTTAAAATTGGCAAGCCACTTTCAACAATAATTTTTCTACCTTCTTCTACGTTTGTACCTGATAAACGCACAATTAAAGGCACTTTCATATCAATTTTGTTTACTGCATGCACCACACCTTCTGCAATCCAGTCACAACGGTTAATCCCAGCAAAAATATTTACTAACATGGCTTTAACTTTTTTATCTGCTAAAACTAAACGAAAAGCCTTTTCAGTTCTCTCAGGAGATGCACCACCACCAACATCCAAAAAGTTTGCCGGCTCACCACCAGCTAATTTAATCATATCCATAGTTGCCATTGCCAAACCAGCACCATTAATCATGCAGCCTATATCACCATCTAAACCTACATAGCTTAAACCGCGATCAGAAGCTGCCATTTCACGTGGATCTTCTTGAGTTTTATCACGTAATTCAGCAACCATATGTTGACGAAATAAGGCATTATCATCAAAACCCATCTTTGCATCTAACGCTAATAACTCTCCAGTTTTAGTAACTACTAGAGGATTTATCTCTAACATATTTGCATCTAAATCACGGATAGCATGATAACAACCGCGAATTAATTTAACTGCTGCACTAATTTGTGTAGCGGCTAAGCCTAAAGCAAATGCCATAGTTCTGGCTTGAAAGTCTAAAATTCCTACTGCAGGATCAATATAAATTTTGGTAATTGCTTCAGGATTAGTTTCAGCTAATTCTTCAATTTCCATGCCACCTTGAGCAGAACCAACCATGACAATACTTTCTGAACTACGATCTACTAAAAAACAAAAATATAATTCTTTTTCAATATCTGTACCAGCTTCAACATATAATCTACCGCAAACTTTACCAGCTGCACCAGTTTGATGTGTAACCAAACGTCGACCCAATAAATGTTCTGCAGCAGTTTCAATTTCATCATGAGTACGACATAATTTTATTCCGCCAGCCTTACCTCTAGCACCAGAATGTATTTGAGCTTTTACTGCCCAAATATCGCCACCAATTTCATGTGTACGTTGAATTGCCTGTTCTGGACTATAAGCCAAATCACCTTCAGGAATTTTAACTCCATATTCGGCTAAAATTTCTTTGGCTTGATATTCATGAATATCCATTAAATCCCTCTATAATATGTAAAATTATTCTGTAGCTGCAATTGATATTAATTTGTTTTCGCACTAATTGCGGCAGCTGCAGTTACTATATTGTTCGCCATTTTTTCAGAAGCAGCATCAATTAATCTGCCATCCAAAGCCGCCGCACCTTTACCTTGAGCAGCAGCTTCTTTAAGTGCCTCAAGAATACGTTGGGCTTTTTGTACTTCAGCTACAGGAGGAGTAAATACTTCATTTGCTAAGGTAACTTGTGATGGATGAATCGCCCATTTACCTTCACAACCTAATGCTGCAGCACGTCTTGCCGCATCTTTATAACCATCTGGATCTTTAATATCTCCAAAAGGCCCATCAATAGGACGCAAACCATAAGCTCTACATGCAACTGTCATTCTACTAATTGCAGCATGCCATTGATCCCCAGGATAATCAGGATTCAAACCACCAATATTAGTAGTTCTAGCTCGATTACTAGCAGCATAATCCGCCACCCCAAAATGCAATGCTTCTAAACGTCCACCTAATGCACCTTGTTTAGCAATATCTTCTACATTGGCCATGCCTAATGCAGTTTCAATTAAAGCTTCAATACCAATGCGATGCTTTAAGCCTTGTTGCATTTCCAATTGATTTAACATAGCTTCAAGCATATAAACATCAGAATATACACCAACTTTAGGAATCAAAATGGTTTTTAATTTAGCTCCACATTGTTCAACTAAATCCACCACATCTCTAACCATATACTGAGTATCTAAGCCATTAATACGTACTGAAATTGTGATTCCATTTCCAGCCCAATCCAGATCATTAATTGCCGCAATTACATTTTTTCTGGCTTGTAATTTATCATCAGGTGCAACAGCATCTTCTAAATCTAAAAAAATAAAATCTGCTCCACTCTTCAGAGCTTTTGCAAACATTGAAGGGTTAGAACCTGGCACGGCTAATTCGCAGCGTTGTACACGTTGGGCATTAGCTTCGTATAAAGTGTGGCTCATTTAGAATTTCCTATTGTAAGAATTGTTTGGCAAGTGCATAGACTATAAGATAATAAAATTATTTATATACAACATTTAGAATTGAAAAATAATTTTATTTGCCTATAACTGTTACACTCCTATATTATAAAGGTAAAAAAGCCTATTATTATACTATGTTTAAACTTGCTAAAGTGATTTTTTATAGCAGATAGTTCATTTACTAGTTTACAAAATAAAAATTACTCAATATGGAAAGATTATGTTAAAAGCAGCCCTGCTAGTTGGGACACAATCTGGTTGCGGTAAAACCACAGTAATGCTGGCTTTATTGCAGTATTTAAAAAACAAAAAACTCAATGTAAATGCATTTAAAGTTGGGCCAGATTTTTTGGATCCTTTTTGGCATCAAGCTATTACTGGTAATCCTTCATATAATTTAGATACTCAAATGATGGGTTCTAAAGAATGTATTGAACAATTTAATTTGCATTCAGAAGAAGGTCATATTTCCCTTATTGAAGGGGTTATGGGTTTGTTTGATGGTAAATATGGTGTAGGAGAAAAAGGCTCTAGTGCAAATTTAGCTAGCATTTTAAAAATCCCAGTGATTTTAATTGTTGATTGTAAAGGTATGGCTGGCTCAATTGTCCCTTTAGTCTCTGGTTATTGCGATTACGCGCAAAAATTTGGCTTCAATATTTCTGGGATTATTGCTAATAGATTGGGTAGTGAACGACATGCAAAAATTATTGATGAATTACTAAATAATTACGATTTACCACCTTTATTAGGCTGGATGGACAAAAATGCACCCACATTACCTGAGCGGCATTTAGGTTTAAAAAGACCTGAAGAAAGTGATGTACCAAATTTTTTGCCATTTTTTCATCTAGAAAATAACATACTGAGTAAAACTTTTGCTGATTTAAACAAACAAATACCAGCTATATCTGCATCAAATAAACCTGATTGTCTGTTACAAGGTAAAACCATTGCAGTAGCTAAGGATCAAGCTTGTTGTTTTATTTATCCTGAAAATATTAATTGGCTAAAAAAAGAAGGTGCAGAAGTTAGGTTCTTTTCTCCTGTTGGCGGCGAACCAGTGCCAAATGCAGATGCTTTATGGTTGCCAGGTGGTTATCCAGAGTTATATGCTGAAGCATTATCTACTTCAAATAGCTGGATTTCAATTCGAAAAATGATTGCTTTGGGTAAACCAGTCTTCGCTGAATGTGGCGGCGCAATGATTTTAGGTTCAGAATTAATTGATATACAAGGTAAATCTTGGAAAATGTCTGGAGTATTTCCATATATTTCTATCATGGAAGCTAAATTAGTAGCTTTAGGTTATAGAGAAACAGCCGAAGGTATGCGTGGACATGAATTTCATCATTCAAGACGTGAAAAAGATAATTTATTGAATCCATGTTTTAATACTTTAATAGGGGATAAAGGTGTGTATCATAAAAATGTTCGAGCTTCGTATGTTCATTGGTATTTTTCCAGTGCGCCTGAACTTATGGCTGGGTGGTTATCGTGAAATCTAGAGACAGAAGAAAAGGTATAGTATTAGTAAATACTGGCAAAGGCAAAGGTAAATCCTCTAGTGCTTTAGGCATGGTATTTAGAGCTGCTGGCTGGGGCATGAAAGTATGCGTAATTCAATATATTAAAGGTCAATGGCAAACTGGCGAACAAAAAGCTGCTGAAAAATTTGAGAATATAGAATGGCATGCTTTAGGGGATGGATTTACTTGGGATACCAAAAATCCAGCGCAAGATATTCAAACCAGCCGAGAAATTTGGGAGTTTAGTCAAGAAAAAATTCGTTCGCAAGCATTTGATTTGGTGTTATTAGACGAAATTAATTATTGTTGTGGTTATAATTGGATTTCTGGAGCCGAAATAGCAGATTTTATCACTAATGAAAAACCTGCTTGGATGCACTTGGTTTTAACTGGTAGAAATGCTGCGCCTGAAGTCATTGCTGTTGCACATACAGTTACAGAAATGACTCCGCTAAAACATGCTTTTAGTCAAGGGATTAAAGCGGAACAGGGCATTGAGTTTTAATTATTATTGGTAATATGATCTTGAATATAGCTGCGGGTAGTTTTAAAAATTAATGGGCTTAATAAAGCTAGGGCAATGAGATTTGGTAATGCCATCAAACCATTTAAAATATCCGCAATTAACCAAATTAAAGTGAGCTTACTCATAGCACCAATTGGAATCGCACATAACCATAGAATACGATAAAACTTGATAATTTTAGTGCCAAATAAATATACTGCACAACGTTCACCATAATAACTCCAACCTAATAGTGTAGTAAATGCAAATACAACTAAACCTAAAACTACTACATAACTGCCTATGTTGGGCAAACCTGCTTCAAAAGCTAATGTAGATAAGGCCGCGCCATTAATACCGCTATCCCAGACACCACTAAGTATAATTACCAATGCGGTCATGGTGCAGACTAAGAGTGTGTCAATAAAGGTTCCCAACATGGCAATTAAACCTTGCTCTACTGGATTATTAGTTTTCGCAGCTGCATGTGCAATTGGCGCGCTACCTAAACCAGCTTCATTAGAAAAAATTCCGCGTGCTACTCCATAACGCATGGCAGCCCAAATAGTAGCTCCTGCAAATCCACCAGTGGCAGCGGTTTCAGTAAAAGCACTTTGAATAATCAAGCTTAAAGCTGCTGGAATTTCAGTAAGATTGCTGAAAATAATAAATAACGCACAAGCCGTATACGCAAGTGCCATAAATGGTACTAATTTAGTTGCTACTACCGCAATCCTTTTGATACCGCCAAATATTACTATTGCAGTAATAATAGTTAAAGCTACTGCTGTGTAAGCACTTGGAATCTGGAATAAAGTATCTAGTGCGTCTACTACGGAATTGGCTTGCACCATATTGCCAATTCCAAATGCAGCTACCGCACCTAAAAATGCAAATAATCCTGCTAACCAATGCCATTTTTTATGCAAACCATTTTTTATGTAATACATAGGTCCGCCAATTGCTTGACCTTGAGCATCTGTTTCTCGATATTTAACGGCTAATACAGCTTCAGCATATTTAGTTGCCATGCCAAATAATGCTGTTAACCACATCCAAAAAATTGCTCCAGGCCCTCCAAGTGCAATTGCTGTAGCCACTCCAGCAATATTTCCTGTCCCAATAGTGGCAGACAAAGCCGTCATTAATGCTTGTAATGGAGTAATATCGCCAGCTTGATTTGAAGTTCGACCTTGCCAAAGTATTCGCAATGATAAAAAAAGTTTGCGCCAAGTAAAAAATTTCAGTCCTAAGGTTAGATAAATTCCAATCCCCAATAAAGAAACTAACATTACCGGTCCCCACACTTGGGAACTAATTTCATTTAAAATACTTTCAAACATCTCCATTAGGGCAAATCCTTAATTTCTTCAATTTGATTAAAATCTACCCCAACACTAATTATAAAACTAGTAGCTTCTTCAATACCCATTTTAGATTTCACTATTTTGGATTCATCGACAATTAATGTAAATCCAGAAGTTGGATTAGGTGATGTGGGGACAAATAAAATATATTTAGCTCCAGATTTATTAGTGACATATGCAGGTACCCATAAGCCTTCTTTAGGATATTCTATATAAACTACTTCTCTAGCAGTATGTTGTTCATGTCCTGAAAACATATTGACTATTTTTTTAGTTACCCGATATATTGTGTTTAAAAATGGAATTTTGTCTATAATTTGATCAATTACAGCAATAATTAACGAGCTGCCCTCTCTAACTCGATAACCTACATAAGAAAATAGAGCAAAGCTAATAGCAAATAAGCTCAAAGTAATTAAATAGTTATCTGCATAATCATATACTGACCTGAATGTATTTGCGACTATTTGCTCCATAAATAATAGAATTTTCAAAACTACTACTACGGGTATAAATGCTAGTATGCCAATCAAAAAATAATTAAATATTTTCATTTGAATTTCCTGTGAGTTATGTGTTTGATGATAGCATTTAGTTAAATATTTATCGCATAATTAATTTTTCGCAACCTAAAAATAAAAAATAATGCCAACTTTATATTTTAAAATTATTCAACAAATTTGTATTGAAAAAGGTTATCAATTTAAAAATTTAGACTCTTTTTCTGAAATACTAGCACAAATTACTACGCCAACCAGACAGGTTTTAATCAGTAGCAAAGGTTATCCATTAAATACTGCTAGTGCAATGAAAATAGCTAATGATAAAGCTTTAACAGGTTTAGTATTAAAAAATGCTGGAATTAATGTTCCTGAAGGCGATTATTTTTTTATTTCCCCTGAAAGAAGACAAGAAAGACCAAATGGCAAGGAGTTATTAGATGCAATAAATTATGCAAAAGTTTTAAACTATCCTGTATTTATAAAGCCTATTAACGGTTTATCAGGAAATTTTGCATTATTAATTGATAATGAAGCTGATTTATCATTATCTTTACAGAGAATGGCGCAAAAATATTTTGCAGTAATAATTCAAAAACCATTGTTTCAAGTAGAGCAACGAATATTTGTGCTAGATAATAAAGTCAGATTTGCGTATACAAAAAAACGCACAATGATTGTTGGTGATGGAGTTAGTAGTATAAAAACCTTAATGTTGCCATTTATAGAAAATCAGCAATACTTTGTAAATAGCGAATATATTCAAAATAATTTAGTCGCCAAAGGCTATAGTTATACTACGGTGCTAAACGCAGAAGAACAATTTTTTCTTTCAAGTAATGCTAATCCCAATTCTGGCGGCATTATTTCTGAAATTTATACTTCTGTTTCTAAAGAATGCGAAGCTTGGGCGATAAATATTGCAAAAACAATGGGGTTGGATTTATGTGGAATTGATTTTTTTGTACCACAAAATTTAACAGATAACCCAAGTAAATTTACTGTAATTGAAGTAAACGCAAATCCCAGTTTAAGAACTCTGTGGCGTTTAGGGTATCAAGAATTAATTAAATCAATTTGGGAGGATATTTTACAAAAATCATTTAAATAATGCCTTGCGCTTTAATTTTAAGGAAAAAATAATTCGATACATTAATAAAACACTTACAATAACAGCATAATATAATGGTTCTGGATTATAAGTTTTTTGCATCCATAAATAATGAATAACCGCTAAGATGGCAATTATATAAATTAATCTATGCAGGGTTTTCCATGTGCGACCCAAGCTTTTTTGCATAACGTGAGTTGAAGTTATGGCAAGTGGAATCAATAATGCATACGCTATTAAACCAACAATAATATATGGACTATTGGGAATTTCATCTAATAACTCATCTACAGAAAAAGATAAATCTAGACCAATATAAACTAAAAAATGCAAGCTGGCATAAAAAAATGCAAATAACCCTAACATACGACGCAAGCTATTAATTTTGCTTAGTTTAGTGATTCTTTTGAGTGGTGTTAAGGTTAAACCAATACATATAAACCTTAATGCCCAATCTCCTAGTCTAAAATGTAGAGTTTCTATAGGATTTGCACCTAATTTCTGATAAAAAACATCGTAAACTAGTATTAGAAATGGACTTAAACACAGTATAAAAATGATAGTTTTTAAACAATACCACAAATTTTTGTTGCTCACTAAAACTCTTTAGTTAAATCCATGTCATTATATAAAGAGGCAACTTGTTCTGCATAACCATTAA
>DAOUSJ010000089.1 GCA_030627285.1 Methylococcaceae bacterium
CTTGCGCTTGAAAAAGTACTCAATAAAACCATTCCAAGTTTTAGCCCCTTATCAAAATTTCCATCGGTTCGCCGTGATATGGCGATCTTGGTAGAAGAAGAAATAACCGCAAAACAAATCACACAGTGTATTGAGCAATGCCAACAAGCCGCGATAACGGAAATTCATTTATTTGATATTTATCGTGGGCAAGGGGTAGAGGCTGGCTATAAAAGCGTGGCTTTAAGCCTTCAATTACAAGATTCTGCACAAACTTTAGCAGAGTTTGAAATAGATGCTATATTTAGCATTGTATTAACGACATTAACCGAGAAAATCGGTGCAAAATTGAGAGATTAATTAAATGGCATTAACAAAATCTGACTTTTCCGAAAAATTATTTGATGAATTAGGTTTGAATAAGCGTGAAGCCAAGGAAATGGTGGAATCGTTTTTTGAAGAAATTAAAGTTGCACTTGAAAATGGACAAGAAGTTAAGTTATCAGGCTTTGGTAAATTTGAATTGCGTGATAAAAGTTCGCGCCCTGGTAGAAACCCTAAGACCGGCGAAGAAGTTGCTATTAGTGCTAGACGGGTAGTAACTTTTCGCTCTGGGCAAAAATTAAGAGCTAGAGTAGAAGAATATGCTGGAACCCAGTAATAATAACGAGTTACCGCCGATTCCTGCGAAAAAATATTTTGCTATTGGAGAAGTAAGCGATTTATGTGGGGTAAAACCGCATGTTTTGCGTTATTGGGAACAGGAATTTAGCCAATTATCTGAAGCGATTCAAAGACGTGGCAATAGACGTTATTATCAGCGGCAAGATGTATTACTAATTCGGCAGATACGCGCTTTATTATATGAGAAGGGTTACACTATTGGTGGTGCTAGGGCGCATTTAGACAGTAATGTGAGTAAAAATGATGTTACTAAATCTAAACAGTTAATTCGTCAAATGATTATTGAGCTAGAAGGTGTACTGAATTTATTAAAATAATCAACTTGATTATGTGGATATGCGGTATAATTTCGCGCTCAACATGTGTCGGGGCGTAGCGCAGCTTGGTAGCGCACTACAATGGGGTTGTAGGGGTCGGAGGTTCAAATCCTCTCGCCCCGACCAGTTGTTTAAGTGTTTATTTTGTAGCAGTGAAAATACAATATTCCGCTAATCTATCGTGAAAAAAATTATGTTGAGCAAAGCCAGCTTGATAATTTGCGGTTTGAGCTTTAGAACGTAAACCCAGCCATTGACTTAATTTTTGCACGGGATATAAGCGTTTAGCTACTTTATACATGTGGGTGGCAGAAGGCAAATTCTGGTTGCTAATATCACTAATGTTTATATCCTTAAAGCCGCAGTTAGTAATTAATTGGGAAAATTCTTCTCGATCACATAAATTTGGTACTGCCCAACCATTGAAAAATGTAACTACAGTTTGCCATTGTTCTGCATTAAATTCTCGTTGTAATATAAAAGCATCACAAACAACTAAACGCCCACCTTTACGCAGTAATCTGTAAGCTTCATTAATAAAATCAGCTTTGTTAAGTGCATGGCAAGAACTTTCTAACGCCCAGACTACATCAAAAGATTCGTCTTCATACGGTGTTTGACAAAAATCACTGTTTTCAAATGTGACTAATTCAGCAACCTGATGTTTCTGCGCATGTTTGTTGGCATATGAAATTTGTTTGTCACTAATAGTAATTCCAGTAATTTGGTTTTGATGTTCTCTTGCCATCCAAATACTGCTACCACCAATGCCACAGCCTGCGTCTAAGACTTTATCGGTGGATTTAATCGCGGCAGTTTCGTAAATAATTTGATTTTTATTTAGCAAAGCTTGATGGTGATTATATGAATCTGCTTGATTCCAGTAGCCATAATGTAAGGCAAGATTATCCGTGTTACACCAAGCGAATAAATAGTCCCAGTAACAGTCATCATAATGTTTTATGGTAGCTTCTTGTAATACATTATTATCTTGTTCTGAATTTAGTTTGAATATTGGGTCGCGATAATCTTGATTAGATTTTAAATAATAAGTGGGCATAAAAATTTTAAATAATAGTCAGGATAAAGAATAAATAAAGCTTGATTATAGTTTGTATTGTTTAATCCAGTGGCTTAAGGTTTTATAAAAAGCTTCAGATTCAATTGGTTTAGAAATATGATCATTCATACCTGCTTGATAACAACGTTGTTTTTCTGCATCCATAGCATGGGCGGTCATGGCTATAATAGGAATTTTTTTGCGCTCTTTACGAATCATAATTGTAGCCTCAATACCATCCATTTTTGGCATTTGAATGTCCATTAAAATTGCATCATAATTTGAGTTTTCATCCAAGGCTTTGGTAACTGCTTCTCTTCCATTTCCAGCAATATCAACATTAACTCCAGCATCTTCTAAAAATTCTATGGCAACTAATTGGTTTATTTCATTATCTTCTGCCAACAATATAGATGAGTTTTTTAAATACTGCAAATCATTACTGCTATTCTCAATTTTAGGAGTTTTAGTATCAATAATAATTTCATTTTGTTTGTTTTGGACTCCAACATTACAATTAAAAGTAAAGGTGCTGCCCAAATCAAAGTCACTTTCAGCAGTGATATTGCCCCCCATTAACTCAATTAATTGTTTACAAATAGCTAAACCCAAACCAGTACCACCAAAACGCCTAGTGGTAGTTATATCTACTTGATTAAAAGGTTCAAATAAATGCGCGAGATTTTCTTTACTAATTCCTATACCTGTATCTTGGACAGTAACAATCAATTTTAGGAAGTCGGTATTATCATGAGGTTCAGTTTTAATAATTATTTTAATATCACCATACTCGGTAAATTTAATTGCATTACTAATTAAATTAATCATAATTTGGCGTAAACGTAAAGAATCTCCAATTAAAAAGTGGGGTGTACTGGGGTTAATAGAACAATACAAGTGTAGGTTTTTTGCTACTGCCTGAGTATTATTAATATTAATGACTTCTTCAATTACAGCGGCTAAATTAAATTCTTTGGCTTCAATTTTCAGCATTCCAGCTTCAATTTTAGAAAAATCCAAGATGTCATTGATAATTGCTAGTAAGCCTTTAGCAGAAATATGGATTTTATTTAAATAATTAGCTTGTTTAAAATTTAGTTCGGTTTTTAAAGCTAATTGACTTAAACCAATAACAGCATTCATAGGAGTACGAATTTCATGGCTCATATTTGCGAGAAAATAACTTTTAGTTTGGTTAGCTTGATCGGATTTTTCTTTAGCAATAATTAATTCTTCTTCTATCTGTTTCAATTTTTGTAGCATGGTATTAAAACCATTAAATAAAGTTCCATATTCATCATTGCGTTGTAATTCTTTAGAAAAATCATAGCTTTTATTTTTAGATACTGCCTGCATAACATTTAATAAAGCATAAATTGGATTAGCAAATATTCGTTGGAAAAAATATGCTAGTATAAAAATAATTGCAACACTAGTCCCTATAACAATTGCCAATGAACGCATTAAATTTTTAACTTGTTGGGTGAAATGGTTCTTATTAGAAATAATATGTATTTGACCTATATTTTCACTATCTATTTTAATTGGCACTAAAACCTCAAATTTATCCCAAGAAAAATATTTGCTTTTGGTAGATTGTTGTAAAGAATTGAGTTTTGGTTGTGAGTAATGGATTAATTTATCTTGTTGATATTTGTTTAAATTTTTATTGAAATAACGTACAAAAATAGTATGATTTTGATCGTAAATAAACGCAGCCATAATATCTGAATTTGCAGCTAAAGAAGATAACATTTCGGTAGCTTTTATTTTGTCATTAAAAATTAATGCAGCTGAAATACTTAGACTACTGACTTCAGCTAATTGTTTAATATTGGCAATTTCATATTTTTTTACTGTTTGAATACTTGTAAGAAATAACAATGTACTCACTGCTAATAATGCTGTAATCGCGGTGAAACTTAAAATAAATACCAGTTTAATGCGGATAGATAAATCTGAAAATTTCCTAATCATGTGAAAATTGCAAACATTGAGTTAAAAATCAGCTGAAAAACGTAAATAATAAAAACCACCATTATAGCCATATGGAGTATTCAATAGGTTATTATCTATTTTGTAATTTGGTTTACTATCAAACACATTATGTCCGCCTACAGAAAATTTTATATCACCAAATCTATAGCCTAAATCTATATCGTACACCCATTGACTGGGTTGAATTTTATTAGTTATATAATGATTGCCAATTTTAATCATTTTAATAGTGCTATCAAAATTATTATGCTTATAATTCGCAGTTAAAATTATATTTTCATGTGGTTGTCTTAAGGTTAAACGTCTCAGAGCAAAATCACTTAAGATAATATCTGAAATATTTTTTGATCCATTTTTACCGATAATTTGGGTTTTATTGTAATTATATGCTGCTGATAAATTTAATTTATGTTGATATTGAAATCTTAAATCATAATTCAGGCGTAAATCATAGCCTTGGGTTTCAGTATTAATTGCATTAGTAAAAAAATTCACTGCCTCTAAATTATTTTTTTCCAAAATTTTGGTAATATTAAGGTTTTGATTGGTCTTTTTAATATTGCGAGATAATAAAATTCTATTATTGATTTTGGTATAAAAATAGTCGCCACTGATGAAAAAATTTGAAAGGGGTTTGTACATAAATCCAGCAGAAAAATGTTGGGATTTTTCTATTTCCAGAGATTTTGCACCTATTTCTCTTGCAACTTCAGAATCAACTTTAAGAGTGTTTCTTGGTTTTAATTCATCATCAATTTTAATTGATGAAGTAGCATTATAATAGGACTGTTGTAATGAAGGCGCACGAAAACCTGTACTAATAGAAGTTCTGAATAATAAGCTATCAAGAACTTGATAATTTAATGAAATTTTACCATTTATATTGGCACCAAAATCACTGTAATATTCATAACGTCCTGCAAGACCTAAAGTCCACTTATTGTATATTTCTGTATTAATATCAATATAACTAGAAAAATTATGTCTATCTTCAGATAATTCGTTTTCTGGTTTAAACCCAGGAAATCCTTGTGCGCCTGCTATGTAAGTTTTGAAATCACCATGAATATATGAGGCTTCATTGCCTGCAATAATATTGAATATTTCATAACGCCATTCTAATCCTAGTGCTAACTTAATTGGTTTGCTAAATCCTAAATCAAATTGTTTAAATAAATCTAAATTAGTGATATGTTGTCTAGAACTTAAAGCACCAGAATCAAAACTTGTAGGGCTTGCAGCTCTTAAAGAAGAATTTAAGCTGTTTTTAACATGGTAATTAATTTTACTACCACCGACTGTATGACTTAAATCCCAGTGCAAATTAAAATTAGTATCGCCTTGAATACCTAATGTGGATGAATAATCAATAATTGTAGGATTTAATCTAGGATGAAATCCATTGGGGTAAATTTCTTTTACATTTCTTTCATCTTCAGAATTTCTAAAAAACAGATTACCTTCATTTTGACGATAATTTATGGAACCATGCAAATAAAAAATTATAGCATCCGAAAAAGGTAATTCAGAATTCAATGCCAGTAAAAAATCTTGTTTTTCAGGAGATCCTAATTCATCTCTAACCTGTTCAAGATTATTGGTTTCTAGGTTATTCTTGTTATTGTATATTTCAGAGCGATTAGTTGGGTGGCGATCACGTAGTTCTGCTGTTATATTAAAAAAACCATCCAAAGGTAAGGAGACTCCATAATGAATATCAGTTTTATATAATTCTCCATCACCTGCATATGTTTGCCCTACAGTGGCGGTAAAACGATTTTCATTATCACCTGATTTAAGTACGATATTTATAATACCAGCAATAGCATCAGAACCATATTGTGCTGCTGCACCATCACGTAATACCTCGACTCTTTCTATAGAGTTTAGTGGAATTGAATTTAAATCAACTCCTGTAGCACCGCGTCCTACAGTATCATTAACATGTAATAAAGCACTAGCATGCAAACGCTTTCCATTCACTAACACTAAAACCTGATCTGGAGCCATACCTCTTAAAGTAAACGCAGTAACATGCACACTGCCATCTGAAACATATGGTTGTGGGAAATTAAATCCTGGAATCAAGCGTTGTAATACTTTCCCCAATTCCGCATATCCAGTACGATGTATTTGTTCTGAAGTAATTACATCAATAGGAACACTAGTTTTTAATAAATCTATAGCTTTATTGTCACGTGAACCAACATTAGCTTTAGCGTCTATTGTAATGTTGATTAAATCTTGTAAATCACTTTTATACAGACTTTCCATGTCTTCTTGATTTGTATTTATTGCTAATGTAGAAAAGTTTGTAAACATTAAAACTATTATAAACAGTGGAGTTTTTTTCATTAATATTACCGTTTAATTACGTTAGCAATGGCTAATAACTCGGAACTA
>DAOUSJ010000103.1 GCA_030627285.1 Methylococcaceae bacterium
TCAACAATAGGATCTGGATCAACAATAGGATCTGGATCAACAATAGGATCTGGGTCAACAATAGGATCTGGATCAACAATAGGATCTGGGTCAACAATAGGATCTGGGTCAACAATAGGATCTGGATCAATCACAATGGGTACTGTAAATTGTAAGCTTGAATTTTTAGCGGTAACTGTTGCGGTATAGTCAGTAGAAGGTAGCGATATATTGTTAAAATTTCCAGAACAGCTTTTGCCACAATTAATTAATGAAAAATAAGTATCTGCTATTGGTGTCCCCCCCCCTATCTCATTTACATTGAGAGAACCATCTAATGAGGCTGTATTGATAACTTTAATTTGGTCATAGTGACTAGATGATATGCCTGCAAGTTCTATATTAATAGTTGAGGCGGGGGTTAAGATTAAATCATTTGAAAAGGTTAGTATGCCTGGAGATGCTCCAGGGAATATTGAACCTTTATTAATAACTTCATTCGCTTTAATTAAACCAGAACCTTTTAATGTTCCTTCATTGGTGAAGATACTTGGGGTAGTAGGACTTGTAATAGCAAAAATACTGCTATTTGTTTGCATATTAATAATACCTCTATTTATCCATGTGGTTTGGTCAATTGATAAAGCATCATTAATATTAAATTGCCCATTAGTATTGTTAGTTACGTTACCTGTTAAGCCTGCCGTTCCTGTCCCTTTTTGAGCCAGTATTCCATCGTTTATGATGTCAAGCGCATGATTATGTGTACCAGATAATGCAAGTGTTCCTCCTGTTTTAATATTAATTTTCCCTGTGCCTAAAAGGCTACCTTCAGCAAGTAATATCCCACCTGATTCTATGTCGATTGGTTTAGATGCTTCGATGTTTGATTTAACGGTTAATTCGGCATTGCTAATAAAAAGCTCATGATTAAGTCGTAATTTATCAATAGTATGACTGCCATTATTTAACCTTACTAAGCTACTATCTCCAAGATTGATAACAACAGAATCAGTTGATTTTGGCAGTACATCTGTACTCCAGTTTACTAAAGTTGACCACAAACCGTCACCTGAATCATTGTCCCAAAGAATATCCCCTAATAAACTAAAGTTTTTAAGCGTTACGGTGGGGGAGGTTATCTCTGTAACCATATTATAACCTCTGGGGGGATTTACGTTGGTAAATACACCTGCTACGCTATTAGCTGTAATGATAGGAAAATTAGATAAAATAGGATCAAAGCCTGTGGGTAAAGTTACATTTAAAGTACCCTCTAGGCTAACATTCCCCCCGACACTAAGTTGGTCAAATTCAATAGGCGTGGTATTATTTCCCCTTATTTCCACATTAATGATTGAAGACCCCGCTAAGATTAAATCATTTGAGACAGTTAGAGTATTTGAAGATGATGAACCTGGACTAATAGTTCCTTGATTGACTACCGTGTTTGCGATAAATGTTCCAAAGCCACTTAACGTTCCTTTGTTAACTAATTGAACAGCGGTTTCTGGATTAGAAACCCCAAATCCTGTATGACTAGCCGTTTTAATTTGCCCTTGATTTATCCATGTGGGGTCTCCAGATGGTTCTATAAATAAACTGCCTTCTTGAATATTAAAAAGGCCATTATTATTAATCGTATTGCCTTTTAATATCGCTACACTTGCCCCTGTTTTAACCAATGTACCTGAGTTCAGTATATTTGCCGCATGAAATTGAGGTTCTGCCCCTTGTGAATTTAATTTTAATGTCCCATCAGGATCAATGTTTATAGTATGATTTTCTATAAAGAGTCCTTGTGCTGTGAGTTTTCCACCCTTATCTATACGAATATTTTTAGTACTAGTAATATCATTTTTAACCGTTAATTGTGCATTATTCGTAATAAATAGGTCTTGGTTACTCAGTAGCTTATTAATGGTGTAATTACCCTTTGCCAATGTTACTAAACTAGTATCCTTGTTAATAATTACGTCATTGTCAGGTTGCGGTAAAAAGTTGGTATTCCAGTTCAGAGGATCGTTCCAAAGCCCATTTTTATTCTCGTTATCCCAAAAAATATTGCCGTTAAAAGCGAAACTTGAGAGTGTTACGTTATTAGTGTTATAGGTTTCCAACATACTATAACTCGGAAGGGGAGCAAGTGTATTAAATGTCGTGGCTGAATTAAGACTATTTGAACTTGTTATAATTTGGAAACTAGGTGTTGAGGTGGGATCAAAACCAGTCGACAGCGTTACATTTAAAGTACCCCCTAAATCTACATTACCTGTTACATTAATTTGATCAAATTGGGATTTAGCGGCATTATTTCCTTCTATTTCTATATCTATCATTGATGTAGTCCCTAAATTTAAACTCCCTGTTATATTTAAAACTTCTGTAGATGATTGACCTGGAGAAATAATTCCGTCATTTTGTAATCCTGATATAGGCGCGCCAAATGTACCACTCCCTTGTAATGTGCCAGTTGAGCTATTGGTAAAGCCCCCCCCTGTAACGCCAAAAGTGCTATTAGCGGCGGTGTTAATAATGCCATTATTGGTAAAGGTTGTTTTACTGGTTAACGTGCCTGTTTGTACGTCAATATTACTGCCTGCAAAGGTATTTAAGTCAATAATATTATCTAAACCAATAACACTTTCACCTGCATCTACTGATTTGCGTAAAATCCCATGATTATTGAATTGACTTACAATCCCTGACGAATTAGATATATCAGAATCATCTGCAAAATCAAAAATACCTGTCGATAAATTATTAAAGGTTACCCCATTAGTAAATCTTAATAAATCGCTATCAGGAGAAGTTGGTTTTTGATAGCTTATGGTGCCTGAATTATTAATCGTTAAACCAGCACCAATAAAACTCATTAATCCATTATCTGATTTAAATAAACTAGTGCCTGTTAAATTAAGAACGCCTGTTCCTGATGTTGTAATACTTGAACCAGAAACACTATCTCCCCAATTGAAGCTGCCAACCGTCATCACGCTATTAACATTGATTAAGCCACCTGTCATGTTTAAAACATTTGCAGTAACGATATTATTAAAGTTAATGGTTGCTGTAGATGATACAGGGGCAATATTAATGTCTTTGGCTAATAAAGGGGCATTAATAGTTGCATTATCGACAAAAAATATTTTACCTGAACCTGCTGTTTTTGCATCAATTGTTCCACCATTGGTATCAAGGCTTACCAAATCTGCAATGTTAATCACACCATTGGTATCAGCATCACTATCTGCAATTAAATTTAAATTTAAGACCTTACTCGTGTCTGTTGAACCATTAATATCATTGTTTAAATTAATATCATTATGCGCGCTAAGGGTTAGTGTATTTGTGCCAGTGGTATCGTTTAACTCTAAGGGGGTAAGTAAGCTTATATTCCCTCCTTCAGCATTGCTTCCGCTCGTACTGGTTTTGATACTTACATCAGCCCCGCCATTTAGCGTGCTTTCAATTAAATCAACGCCTAATTGAGAGCTAGCATCTGTTGGGCTAAAAGGGTTGCTATTATTGATATTGGTATTACCTGCGCCTGCGATAATGGTAATATCATCTGGATCAATTAACCATTCACCATTATTACCATCTTTTGACGAAATAGTAGGTGATTGCGTAATATTAAGGTGTTCTTTTGCAGAAGTTTCGACAAAGCCTGCATTCCCTGATTCTTCACCCCCTTTAACACTAATTTCGCCATGTATATTAGCGGTTTTATCTGCCCAAACAATGACTTTCCCTGCATCACCTTGGGTAATTGCATCGGCATGAATTTGAGTATCTTTTCCTGTATAAACAGCCGTTGCATTTTTAATGTCGGGGTTATTCCCTTGAAAACCGCCGCCGACTAAAATCTCGCCGCCTTGATTATCACCCCGCGCATCAATTTTAGCTTCATCAAATAAGCCAACTTGTTCACCCAATAAATGAATCTTTCCGCCTTGTTTTGCTTTAGCTTCTATTGTGCCTGAAACACGGGTTATTCCTGAGTTACTTTCAATTAAAACATTTCCTGCTTGATCTAAATTATTGGCAGTAATCATACTTTCTTTATCAAGGGTAATATTCTCTAAAGCAACGAGTTTAATATTACCATTTTTATCAATTTCGACACTATTAGCGTTTAAATCGCCGCTATGACTAATACTGCCCGCAAATAAATTAATCGCTCCCCCTTGAGTTAAAATTTTTCCCATATTTAAAACTTTATTTTCAGGGGCTTGGATTTGAAACTGAATTTCAGGGGAATCTAAATTGGTTATGGTTAATTCAGAGCCAGCAGCTAAAGTAATTTGTCCGCCTTGGGTTGAAATAATCCCGCTATTTTTTATATCAGGCGCAATTAAAATAATATTACCATCCTCCCCTGCACGAATAATACCTTGGTTAAGAAGACTACCTGCATTATTCCCTGCGACAAAATGATAATTACCCTTTAAAAAATCTTGATTACTTAGGTTAAGTGTTGAGGCAATCAATCCTTGGGTATCAATCACAGAATTTGCACCAAATACAATGCCATTAGGATTAATTAAAAAAACTTGTCCATTAGAAACCAGTTGCCCTAGAATTTGACTTGGATCTTGCCCAATAACCCGATTTAATACCGCACTTTGACTATTCTGTTGAATAAAACGGGTTATTTCATTTTGCGAAATATTAAAATTTTGCCAATTAATAATCGCATTAGGACTATTGGTAATCGAGGTTATATTTTCTAATGAGCGATCAATAGAAACTTGACCATTAA
>DAOUSJ010000050.1 GCA_030627285.1 Methylococcaceae bacterium
TGCCGATTATTGGAGATTTTCATTTTAATGGGCATAAATTATTAGAAAAATATCCAGATTGTGCGATGGCTTTGGACAAATATAGAATTAATCCTGGCAATGTTGGACGTGGTAAAAGTAGGGATCCACAATTTCAACAAATGATTGAATTTGCATGTAAATATAATAAACCAGTGCGGATTGGAGTTAATGGTGGTAGTTTAGATCAAAGTGTGTTAATGCGTTTATTGGCTGAAAACCGTCAGTTAGATCAGCCTTTGCCTTTAAGTGCAATTGCGCGGGAAGCCATTATTGTGTCAGCTTTGGAAAGTGCATCCAAGGCGCAAGAAATTGGTTTGAATAAAGATAAAATCATACTTTCTTGTAAAATTAGTAATGTGCAAGATTTGATTAAAATTTATCAAGAACTGTCTGAACGATGTGATTATGCATTACATTTAGGTTTGACTGAAGCTGGTATAGGTTCTAAAGGTATTGTGTCTTCATCAGCGGCTTTGGGGGTTTTAATGCAGCAGGGGATTGGTGATACAATCCGAATTTCATTAACTCCAGAACCAGGTGCTACTAGAACCACTGAAGTAGTAGTGGCGCAAGAATTATTACAAACTATGGGTTTTCGAGCTTTTACACCAATGGTGATTGCATGTCCTGGTTGTGGGCGTACTACGAGTGATTATTTTCAAAAGCTCGCCTTAGATATTCAAGCATATTTGCGTGATAATATGCCAATTTGGAAGCATCAATATCAAGGTGTTGAAAGTATGGAAGTTGCAGTAATGGGTTGTGTGGTAAATGGCCCGGGTGAAAGTAAAAATGCTAATATTGGTATTAGTTTGCCAGGTACTGGTGAATCTCCAGTCGCGCCTGTATATGAGGATGGTGAAAAAACTGTTACTTTAAAAGGCGATAATATAGCTAAAGAGTTTCAAGCTTTAGTGGAAAATTATATTGCGAGTCATTATGGTAAGAAAATTGCCTAACTAATTTATTAGTTTTAAATATTTTAAAAAAGCGAACTGTAAAATAATGCGTATCACAGAAACACTGTTTGAAAGAAACAAATATTGGGCTAAAAAAATGACGGAAATTAATCCAGATTTTTTTTCGCAATTACATAAGCAACAGACTCCGCAATATTTGTGGATTGGATGTTCTGATAGTCGAGTATCTTCAAATGAAATTATAGATTTGTTGCCAGGTGAAATTTTTGTACATCGTAATATTGCTAATGTGGTAGTACATACTGATTTAAATTGTTTGTCGGTAATTCAATATGCAGTAGAAGTATTGAACATTAAACATATTATTGTTTGTGGGCATTATGGTTGTGGTGGAGTGAAAGCTGCTATGGAGACCAAAGAACATGGCTTAATAGATAATTGGTTACGCCACATTCAGGATGTACATAGAATGCATCAAATGGAACTTGATGGTATTTCAGATGAAAATGATAAGTTTAGAAAGTTGTGTGAAAAGAATGTGATTGAACAGGTAGTTAATGTTTGCAATACCACCATTGTGCAAAAAGCTTGGCGTAAACAGAATGAGTTAACCATTTATGGCTGGATTTATAGCATTAAAAATGGCATTTTAAAAGATTTAGATGTTTGTGTTGCAGATGTGCAAGATTTGAATTCTATGCGGGATAAACATACTTTACGGCCGCAAAATTTAGAGATTAGCATTTGAAATATAACGACTTTTAGTTAATTTTTGTAATTGCCAATGCTGGATCGCCCAAGCTAAAATTTCAGTTACTGAAGCTTTATTTAATGTTATCGGTGGTTGTTGATTTAATAATTTTAAGATGTTTAATAAAGTCGGTGCTGGATTGTTTTTATCAATAGCTTGGGCTAAAGTTTGTTTACTCAGTTTGTTACCTTGAGCATCAACAATCAAAGGTACATGTGAATATTCTGGGGATTTAAAGCCCAATAATTGTTGTAAATATATTTGTTTGGGGGTGGATGAAAATAAATCTAAACCCCTAACTACATGCGTAATATTTTGTGCTGCATCGTCAATTACTACCGCCAATTGGTACGCAATAATTTTGTCTTTGCGTTGTAGAATAAAATCTCCAGTTTGTGTGGCGAGATTATGTGCTTCCAAACCGTGCAAGCCATCGTGAAATTTGATTGTTATTGGTGCAGATTTTATTCGGAGTGCATATTCTTGTTGGTTAGTTTGTGCTGGTGTTTGCAAGCAGATTTTTGGATATATTCCAGTGTAATTATTTAAATTCGCTAAAGTTTTGCGACTACAAACACATGGATATAATAAATTTTGCGCAGCTAATTTATCCAAATAAGTTTGATAAAGTTGTTTATGTTGGCTTTGATAATATACTTCTGCATCCCAATGTAATCCAAATGCATCTAAAGTCTGTAAAATATCTGTTGCAGAACCTTGAACACATCTAGCAGTATCAAGATCATCAATTCTGACTAACCAGTGTCCATTGTTAGCGCGAGCTTCTAAAAAGCTTGCAACTGCGGTGTATAGCGAGCCTAAATGTAAACTCCCAGTGTTTGAAGGTGCAAAACGACCACGATACACAGCAGATTCCAATATGTATTAGCTCATTTGTTTTTCACGAATTTCATCTAAAGTTTTACAATCAATGCATAAAGTTGCTGTCGGTCTGGCTTCTAAACGTCGGATACCAATATCTACACCACAAGATTCACAATAACCATAATCACCTAAATCAATGTTATCAATGGATTCATCAATTTTTTTAATTAATTTACGTTCACGATCACGAGTTCTTAGTTCTAAACTGAATTCAGATTCTTGTGTAGCCCTATCATTTGGATCTGGAAAATTTGCGGCATCATCTTGCATGTGATGCACAGTGCGATCAACTTCTTCCCTTAGTTCTGACTTCCAATTATTTAAAATTTTATTAAAATGCGCCAATTGGGGTTCATTCATGTATTCTTCACCCCGTTGTTCTTGGTACGGTACAAAACTAAAGGGTGTGTTATTGGGGTTAGAATTAGTCATTCCATAACTCCTAAGCGAATAATTTAAAAACGCGCATTTTTAACAGAAACCAGCGTAGTTAGCAAGCAATATTGTTATCATTAATATTCTGGACAATGAATTATATTCAATAACAAAGGCAATAATATGTGGTTAAAAGCATTTCACTTAATTTTTATGGTCACTTGGTTTGCAGGTTTATTTTATTTACCGCGCTTATTTGTGTATCACGCTATGAGTGAAGATAAGCTTAGTCAAGAGCGTTTTAAAGTTATGGAACGAAAATTGTTTTATGGAATTATGACCCCAGGCATGATTTTAACCCTTATATTTGGTATTTGGATGCTAATTGATTATGCTTGGGAAATGTACGCTAGCATGGGTTGGCTGCATGTAAAAATACTTTTACTATTAGGGTTGGTTGGTTATCATGGTTTGTGTTACCTATGGCTGCAAAATTTTAAACATGATATAAATACCCGTTCACATGTGTTTTATCGCTGGGTAAATGAAATTCCGGTAATATTTTTGTTGGCTATTATTATTTTAGCTACAGTAAAGCCATTTTAATTATTTGCAGACAATTCATCTAAAGTTTTAGCGGTTGGTAATGGATCTTTGCGTTCTTCAATAACTGGTAATTCCATAGATTTTTCTGCATTAATATCAGTATAATGTTGCCATTTTTCTGGCACATCCACATCAGCATAAATAGCTTCAACTGGGCATTCTGGAACGCAAGCATCACAATCAATACATTCATCTGGATTAATATATAACATATTATCATCTTCATGAAAAGCTTCAACTGGGCAAACCTCCACACAATCAGTATATTTACAATTATCACAATATTCAGTTACTACATAAGTCATTTTTTAGCTCAAGCTCAATTATTCAGAGGCATGAATTGTAAACCATATTTGCTACACTGTGTAATTACGTTAAAATGCTTGATTTTTAATGGTAGTTTATACGCTAATGTCAACTTCAGAAATTCAACCTGCCGCCAATTTTATTCGTCAAATTGTAGCGGATGATTTAGCTAGCAATAAACATAATGGCAAAGTTGTTACTCGTTTTCCTCCAGAGCCAAATGGATTTTTACATATTGGGCATGCAAAATCTATTTGTTTAAATTTTGGGATTGCACAAGAAAATACTGGCAGCTGTAATTTACGCTTTGATGATACTAATCCTGAAAAAGAAAGCCTTGAATTTATGCAATCTATTCAACAAGATGTTCAGTGGTTAGGATTTCAATGGACAGCTGAACACCATTCTTCAGATTATTTTGAGCAACTTTATGCTTATGCGGTGCAATTAATCGCAGCAGGTTTTGCCTATGTGGATGGTTTATCTGCGGAAAAAATGCGGGAATATCGTGGTTCTTTAACTGAAGCAGGTATAGAAAGTCCAAACCGTCAACGTGCTATTGCAGAAAACTTAGCTTTATTTCAGCAAATGCGTGAAGGCAAATTTTCTGATGGTGAATATGTATTGCGAGCTAAAATTGATATGGCAGCAGCAAATATTAATCTGCGAGATCCAGTAATTTATAGAATTAAACATGCAAAGCATCATCGGACTGGATCTACTTGGTGTGTGTATCCTATGTATGATTATACTCATTGTATTTCAGATGCTATGGAGGGTATTACGCATTCTTTATGTACTTTGGAATTTGAAGATCATAGGCCTTTATATGACTGGTTTTTAGACAAATTAGACACTGCTTGTCATCCGCAACAAATTGAATTTGCACGTTTACAACTTGAATATACGGTAATGAGTAAGCGTAAATTAGCTCAATTAGTGACTGATAATTATGTAAATGGTTGGGATGATCCACGCTTACCTACTATTGCTGGTTTGCGTAGACGTGGAGTTACACCAGCTGCAATTCGAGATTTTTGTGAACGGATTGGAATTACTAAAAAAGATGCTTGGATTGAAATGTCAGCTTTAGAAAGTTGTATCCGCAATGATCTAAATGAACATGCACCACGTGCTATGGCAGTATTGCAACCTTTACGGGTAGTAATTGAAAATTATCCAGAGACTCAAGTCGAGCAATTGGTTATGAGTAATCATCCGCAACAAGCAGACATGGGAACTCGAATAGTGCCGTTTGCTAAAGTGGTTTTGATTGAACAAGATGATTTTGCTTTAGAGCCACCAGCAAAATTTAAACGTTTAATAGCAGGTGGGGAAGTACGTTTGCGTGGTGCTTATGTGATTAAATGTGAACGTGTAATTACTGATGCACAGGGAAAAATTACAGAATTAAGATGTTCGTATGATGTAAATACTTTGGGTAAAAAACCTGAAGGTCGAAAAGTTAAAGGTGTTGTTCATTGGGTTGCAGAAGCTTATTCATTACCAGCAGAATTGCGCTTGTATGAAACGTTGTTTACTGCCGCTAATCCAGAAGCAGATTCGCATTTTTTAGAAGCTTTAAATCCTAATTCATTAACAATTTTGACTAAAAGTAGGGTGGAAGCAAGTTTAGCTACTGCTAGTGTAGAAAATAATTATCAGTTTGAACGCAGTGCATATTTTTGTGTGGATAAGGATAGTAAACCAGAAAAATTGGTGTTTAATCGGACTGTGTCATTACGAGATACTTGGGGAAAATAATATAAACATGAGTTGTCCGCAGAATGGGCAACTCAAGCTTATAAAATTTATATACTATTTATTTAGCAGCTGGTGTATCAGTATTAGTTACAGCTTCTTCAATAGCAGTAGTAGCTTCAGTAGCTTTTTCTTTAACTACGGCGATTGCATCTTTAGCAGTTTCTACAGTATTAGCTACAGCTTCTTTAGCCACAGGAACGACATTATCTTTTACTTCTGCAATTGCTTTTACAGCAACATCTTTAGCGGCATCTTCTAGTTTAGATACTGCTTCAGCTACAGGAGCTTCTTCAACTGCAGGAGCTTTTTCAATTACAGGAGCTGCTTCAACTACAGGAGCTGCTTCAACTACAGGAGCTGTTTCAACTACAGGAGCTGCTTCAACTACAGGGGCTGCTTCAACTACAGGGGCTGCTTCTATAACTTCAGCAGGTGTTGTTGTTTCAGCTGCTTTATCAGCTGCTTTATCAGCATTATCACAACCTGAAAGTAATGCTAAACTTATTAAGCCAGTTACAATTATTTCTTTTGTAGCCATGTATGTATCCTATTGTTTTTAAATGTTAAAAAATCTTGACCAGCACATTGTATTATAGATTTGATTGGACAATCAATAAAGTAAAGTCAAAATTAATATTAATTACCTTAAAAATAATATCCCAATTCAAACCTAACATGATCGTCTTGACGTAGAAAATAACTAATATCATTTGGTTTGGAATTGCTAAAAAATCTTGCTTCAAATTGCAGTTTCCAAGCATCACCAAAGCGTCGACTAGCTTCAATGCTATATAATTTTTCTTGACTATCACGATCAAACAAGATTCCAGCTAAAATATCCGTGCTTTGGATGTCATTAAAGGCTAATCTAATGCCAGCCAAAATATCGTCTTCATTCATACTAGTAGCGTTATTGCCGCGACTATCATAAAGATATTCTGTGACTAAACCTACATCAATACTGCTATCTAAAACATTATAGAATGTGTATTCTAAGCCTGCGGTATTGGCTAGAAAAGTTTTGCCCTGCCCTGAACGTAGCATGGTTTCTAATTTCCACAACCAATTTTCTTGGGTAAGTTGTAGATCTAAACCTGTTTGATGAATCATTTCGTAATATGGGATTAATTGCAAGCTTCCCATAGCTGAAATTATTGGTATTAAACTAGGTTCACGATTGGTGCCATAAAAATGTGAAATCCCTAAGTCCAAATTATCTAATGTATGCGCCCAACGAATTGCATAAGCTAAATGTTTTTGTACGCCATATTTTTCAAATTTTGCTGCGCCAAGACTAATTTCTGGAATAGATCTTAAACGTCCTTCAACACCTGAAAAACTACGTTCTCTAAAGCCAGTGAGAATAAATAAATCTACAGTACCCCAATCTTGAATTATTGCTAGATTTAGCATGGGCTGACCAAATTTATCTTCAGTATCTGAATTTTCTACTGAATCAGTTTGGTTAATAATATCTACTAAATGTTGTGATTCTGCCACCCCCCAAAATACTTTTCTAAATCCTAAGCGGAATTCCCAATTTTGGGCAGCTTTCAGCCAAGTTAATTCACGAATATCAAAATGTGTGCGCCGACTATCATGTTGGGAATAGCGATAAAAAGGTACGAAAGCCAGACTTTGTTTGCCATTATCCCATTCATGATACCATTCAAATTCAGCTACACCAGAGAAATAATGTTGATGTTGAGTGTTTTCTAGCGGTGAATGTAAAAAACCTAAACTTTCAACTCCTATAAAACCTGAAAATTCTACTGCTTGGACGGTAAAAATTTGTGATGCTAGGAATATAGAAGCTAAATATTTAAATTTGTACACTTTTAACGTGCGCGTTTTAAGCTGTTTTGGTCAAAATCTCTTGCACTTAAGCCAACCCCAAATTGATAATTTCTCCAAGATAACTTGGTAACTTTGCCGGTTTGGTGATTGGACATTATTTGTTCATCTGCTCGCCAGTATTTAGTTAAATATTGTTGATATTGATTAAAGATTTGGGTTTTTAATAAGGTATTTTGACGACCATAATAATCAATTTTTATTACAATATAACGGTTTTTATCTATCCAAGCAATTTGTTTTGTGTAACCAGAGTGTGCATATTGTGGATGCATTTCAATAGCATAACAGTCAATGCCATTTATAATTTCATCGGCTAAATATTTATATTTGTAACGCGCTACTTCAAATGAAGTTAAATCCTCAAAGGCATATTCACTGCCCAAAAAAGGCCCAGATTTATTTGCTGAAGAAATTCTTTTAACTCGTTTCAAGGCTGGTAAATATAACCATTGGTCATCAGGCTTTAAAGCATGGGTAAAACTTAAAAATGCTGTGCCTTTGATGTCGCGTGGACTATTAAATATAGTTAAACTTTTATCGCCGTCGCCAGCTAATTCCAAAGTTTTAATCGTGAGTGTGCGTTCACTACTGTCACCACTTTTATTGATTAATAACATATTTAAATCAGCACTGGAGTCATTAAAACCAGTGTCGCGTGCATCAACTTCTTGGATTATTTGAAGACCTTGTTCTTCAGGGGTAATAGCCCAAACTTGAAAGCTTAATAGGGTTGCACAACAAATTGAGATTAATTTTTGCATTGTTTTTTCTCCATGTAAATTAGTAATGGCGGTAATAATAATAGATCTAACCATAAGGCGGTGGCGATAGTAATTGCAGTCATAACGCCCATTTCTTTATTCATAACAAATGATGATGCAGTTAAGATCAGAAAACCGCTAATTAATACTATTGAAGTAACCCATAACGCCATGCCTACAGTAGAAAAAGCATAATATACTGCATCAATTGGATCTAAACCCTGTTGATTTCTTGCCCAACGGTATTTGCTCATAAAATGTACGGTGTCATCAACTACTATGCCTAAAGTCATCCCAGTAACCACGGATAATCCTAAGCCAATTTGTCCATTAATTAAGCCCCAAATTCCAAAGGCTACTGCGGCTGGTGCTAAATTTGGAATTAAACTGATTAAGCCAAATTTAACGGATTTAAACGCAAACATTAGAATTACTGAAATTAATATTAAAGCTAATAATGTACCTACAATCATGCGAATAACATTTCTTTTTCCAATGTAGGCAAACATTAGTACTGGGCTAGCAATATCAATTTGTAAGTTGCCAGAATGTTGCTGTAACCATGATTTTATTTTAGCTTCTGTTGCTAAAATTTCATTGGAACTCATGTCTTGTAACGACACAATAATTCGTATCCCAGATTTATTGATATTAATTTGGTCATTTAAGTCTAATCCATAAGGTAATGACATTTCATATAATAATAAATATTGGGCGGCTAAATCGGTTTGTTGCGGTAATTTATACCAAGCAGGATCATCTGCATGTAAATTTTTATTTAGGCGTTTAAAGGTGTCCGCCATTGTGTTTACATGTACCACTTCTGGTTGTAATGACAACCAATCACCTAATTTCTGTAAAAAATTTAAAAATTCGGGCTGACTGATACCGCCATCGGTGCCAGTTTCAATAGCTAATTCTAAATTATATAAACCACCCATATTGGCATTTAAAAAATCCGTTGCTTGTCTAAATTCAGTGGTTGTATCAAAGTATTTTACAAATTCATCATTTAAGCTATTGGTTGGTGCAAAGCTGCCTAAAGCAATTACTATAATGCCATTGATAATTAACAGGGATTTCCGATTCCGAATAGTAAAACCCGCTATTATACGCATTATAGATGACTTGGATTTTACTTGAGGGCGCACTTTAATCGGCATTAATACCATGATTGCTGGTAAAAAAGTAATTGATAATAGCCATGCAAATGTTACCCCTAATGCAACTATATTACCCAAATCTCGAAATGGAGGCGCATCACTAAAATTCATGCTTAAAAATCCTATAACTGTAGTTAAACTAGTTAATAAGATTGGTTGAAAGTTAATTTTTAAACTTGTTTGCATGGCTTCAATTTTTGCTTCACCTAAGCGCAAATGATGCAAAAAAGTGACTAATATATGCACGCAATCTGCTACTGCCATGGTTAAAATAATCAGCGGTGAAATTGCTGAGGTGGGATTTAAGGCTAATTTTTGCCAGCCAACAATTCCTAGGGCGGAAGCAATGGCAGCTAAAATTAAAATTACTACACTGAAAATGGCACTAAATGAACGTAAAGTAATTAATAAGGTAATGACAATGATTGCATATACGATTGGAAATAGAGTTTTATTGTCGTTTAACGATGCTTCAGCAAATGCATTATTTAGCATCGCCAAACCAGTGATATGAAGTTTGATATTTGGATTACTGGCTTCAATTGTAGCTGCAATTTTCCGCGCTTCAGCCGCAATCAACATTGGTTCATCAGGTTTAATATTCGGCAACTGTAAAGTTACATTAACCCCAGTTACATGCGCACTAGTAGAAATTAATCTATTTACTAATGTTGGTTCTTGAGTAGCTATTTGCTGTAAAGATTCTAATTGATTTGGATTTAATTGTGCTGGTTGACTGACTAAATCAGCAACTATTAACTCGTCTGCATTAGCGGTAGTATGTTGATAGTTAGTAATTGAATCTACTCGGCTAGCATAAGACATTGACCAAGAAATTTTAGTTAATTCCATGATTGTAGCCAAAGTTTTAGGGCTAAATACCTTACCATCTAAAGGTTCAACTACAAACATTACATTATCAGTTTTATTGTAAGTATTCTGAATGTCTTGAAACGTTTGTAATTGAGGATTTTCTTTGCTGAAATAAGTTTGATAATCGTTTTTAAAGCCTAAAAATTGTAATCCATAACCTAAAGTTACAACAATTATTAAGGTAAATAACAATGTCCACCATGGTGATTCGGTAACAAATTTATTCAATTTATTTTGCATGCACACTTCTCCAAGCAATTGTAGTGTATAGCTGAATGTTAATTGTGATCTTGTAATAATTTAGTTTGTGCGGATAAGATTTTTTGATCGGCTTCAGGTTGCACTTGTAAGTAACTGCCGTCAGCTTGCAATAACCAAGCTTGAGAATTATCTTCTAAATAATAGTTTAAATCTTGCAAAATTCGTTGTTGTGATTTTTTGTTTTCAATTGGAAAGCATGTTTCCACTCGATCAAACATATTTCTGCTCATTAAATCTGCACTAGCACCATATACTTCCCAATTACCAGCATTAGCAAATGCATACACTCGAGTATGTTCTAAAAATCTTCCGATAATTGAACGGACTTCTATATTTTCGGATAAGCCTATTACTCCCGGTTTTAAGCAACAAATTCCACGGATTATTAATTTAATTTGTACCCCAGCTTGTGAAGCTCTATATAAAGCTTGAATAACATGTTCTTCAACTACTGCATTTACTTTAATAATTATTTTAGCTTCTTTGCCATCTTTAGAATTTGTAATTTCTCGTTCGATTTTAGCGATTAAACCTTTATGTAAGGTAAAAGGAGATTGCAATAATTTGTGTAATTTATTTACTTTACCCAAACTAGTTAATTGCACAAAAATTTTGCGCACATCTTCAGTTAATTCAGGGTTACAAGAAAATAAGCCGTAATCTGTATAAAGTTTGGCAGTTTTAGCATGATAATTTCCAGTGCCTAAATGCACGTAATTGCACATTTTTTTATCTTCTTTACGTAATACCATACACATTTTGGCATGAGTTTTATATCCAACTACGCCAAAGACTACATGCACTGCGGCTTCTTGTAATTTTGTAGTTAAGGAAATATTTTCTTTTTCATCAAAGCGTGCGCGTAATTCCATCACTACAGTAACTTCTTTACCAGCGCGTGAAGCTTTGATTAACGCTCTGACTACTGCTGAATCGGTGCCGGTACGATATAAAGTTTGTTTAATAGCTAAAACATTTGGATCTTCAGCAGCTTGACGAATAAAATCTATAACTGGTGCAAATGATTCATAAGGATGATGTAATAAAATATCTTGTTTTTTGATAGCCTCAAAAATATCTTTATTGCGTTTTAATATGCTAGGAAAACTTGGATTGAATAGTGGGAATTTTAAATCAGGACGATCAACTAAGCCGTAAATAGCTTGAACCCTATTTAAATTTACTGGACCCGCAGCTAAGAATAAACGTTCGCGATTCATGCCAAATCTATCTAGTAAAAAATCAATGGTTTCATCGGCACAATTAGCATCAATTTCTAAGCGCACTTCATCGCCATAATTCCGCATGGCTAATTCTACTTCTACAGCATTCAATAAATCATCAATAGCATCATTATCTACAATTAAGTCACTGTTTCTAGTGACACGGAATTGATAAAAACCTTTTACGCTCATGCCGTTGAATAATTGATTCACAAATTCATGAATAATTGAAGATAAAAATACGAAATTATCTCCAGAACTATTGGTATCTTTATTGGGTAATTTAACTATTCTAGGCAATACTCGAGGTGCTTGTAATACTGCTAAACGACTATTACGTCCAAAAGCGTCTTTGCCAGCTAAAGATATAATAAAATTTAAACTTTTATTTAGCACTCTAGGGAAAGGGTGTGCAGAATCCAAACCTACTGGGGTTAATATAGGTAATAATTCTTCATTAAAATAGTGTTCTATCCAATCGCGTTGTTTTGGAGTCCAATCAGTGCGGCGAATAAAAAATATATTTTCGGATTCAAGTTGAGGAATTAAAATTTCATTTAGTACGCGATATTGTTCGGCAACTAATTCATGCGCTTTTAAACTAATTTTTTCTAATTGTTCTACTAATGACAAGCCATCCAAAGATATAAATGCTACTTCTAATTCAACTATTTGTAATAAACTCGCGACTCTGACTTCAAAAAATTCATCAAGATTAGAACAAGATATGCACAAATAATTTAATCGTTCCAGTAATGGTATGGATGGATTTTTAGCTTGTGCCAATACGCGCACATTAAACTCTAATAAACTTAATTCACGATTTATGTATAAATTTGGTTCAATTTGTTCAATAGTTTCCATGCTGACCTTTTTAGCGGCTATATATTTTACTAACAAGATTAGCACACTTTAAACAAGCTTGATTTTTTTGGCATAAAAAAAGGCGATACCAATAGCGTATCACCTGCGTTCAGGAGTTTATTTTAGATGAGTTTAAAAATCTACGCCAGCTTCTAACCAAATATTTTGAGCATCAAAGCGACCGTTATCACCATTAAAATAAGCATATTTAGCTAATAATGTATAGTGTTTTGCAAATTTTTTCACGGCTACAAAATCCCATTCGTTACCGTAATCTAAGTTACCGGTATCATCAGTAAATTCATGGTAAACCCCAAGTAATTTTACTCCCATTACTTTAGAGCCTATGGAAGCATATACATCACGAATGCCATCTTCAGGAGTGCTTAAAAATTGATCTGACCAACCATTAAATGCATGTGCTGTAGCTAAAGGAGTATTAAATCTGCCAATTCCATCGCCTCCAAGTTGTTCAAAACCTGCTTTTGCAGTAATGCTATAAGCAGTTACGCCGCCAAAAACATGATAATAATTGGCTTCGTAATCTAGAGGGTTATCAGCGTAATTTTCTTGATAGGCATATTCAGCTCGATATAAGCCTTTAATCTCATCAGTAATTTTAGTGCCGCCATTAAAACTAACTCCAAAAGTTTGGTTAGATGCACCTTGGTTATATGGTCCGCCTGCTGGAGAATTAATATCTATCCAATAACCATAACCAGTTAAAGTACCTATGTTTGCAAATTTATAGGCAAAATTAACAAATGGAGTTTGCATAGGATCAACTGTGGATAAAATCGTTTGCGCTTGATTAATATATCCAGCTTTCAAAGTAGTATTTGGCAAAGAAGTATTGGTAACTAAAATAGCATCAAAAGTTTGTTCCATTTGTCGCCAGCCAACATTGCCAATAAAGCGATCATTATCAATTTTAATCCGTTGGCGACCAATTTTAACGGCAGTATCTGGAATACCAGTATATTGAATCCATAATTGATTTAATTCATGTTCTTGCGGATCTACAATCGCTTCAAATTCACCTTTGCCATTACGTACACTATTATATGAATTTAAACCCACATCTTGGTTTGTTTCATATTCAGCATATGCTTGTAAACCATAAAATTTAGGACTTAAATAGCCTAAGCGTAAACGCATTGTGGAAGCATTACCGACTTTTTTAGCAGGGTTTTAGTGTCATCATTTTCGTAACGATAGCGTAAATTAACTTTTATTTGGCCATATTTAGCTTCTTTGTCATTGAATTTTAATGCATTTTCAATTGATTCTGTAATAGGGTCAGCATGAATTTGGGATGCAGATAGGAGTGATATAATAGTAACTGCAAGTGCAGAGGTTTGAATAGAGAAAAGTTTATATGCGGACATATTTTGCCTTAAATAGATCTTATTAATTTTTAAGTTTGTATTTTATATAGGATTAATTAAAGCATAATATATGCCAAACACCTACTTTTGGGAGGCTTTAGCAAGAAATAGAATTTTATTTTAAATTTAGATAGATATTGCACAATATAAGTGCGTTTAGATGCCTGAATAAGTTTGATTTAAAATACCACCATTGCTTTTTTAACAATAAATTTTGCATTTTATGATGCAAATTAGAAATATTAAGTTTAAATTATGACTACAAAAATGAGAACTATTTTGGTATTGGGATCAAGTTCTGGAATTGGACGTGCGACTGCAGAATTACTCCTAAATCAAGGGCATTATGTAATTGGAGGTTCACGTTATACGGAGCAGTTTAAGGTTATTCATCCAAGATTTAAATCTTTTGCGATTGATTTATCGCATTTATCGGTGTTACCGCAGCAAGTACGCTTATTAGAACACGCGTATCCAGAGTTAGATGCGGTTATTTTTGCAGCTGGATATGGGCAATTTGGATCTTTAGAAGAATTTTCATATGCACAAATTATTAATCTAATGACGGTAAATTTTACTGGAGTAGCATGTTTAACTCGAGCTTTGTTGCCTAGATTAAAGCGTAATAAACGTAGTGATTTAATTTATATTGGCTCTGAAGCGGCTTTAAAAGGCAGCGAAAGCTCACACGACGTGAGCTGACCCCTAAATAGCTGTAGGGCGCAAGCAATACGAAACAGCGTAAAGCTCATTGTGGTAGTAGTTATGTAGCAAATTTTGCTACA
>DAOUSJ010000041.1 GCA_030627285.1 Methylococcaceae bacterium
AGCTGCATTAGCAACTGAATTCACAGTTTTTTCTGGAGTTGAAGCTGCTACAATTGCAGGTGCTGGAGTTATTATTGGCGCAACTGCTACTGTCGGCGCGGATTGAATAAAATCAGTTAAAGCTTGAGCATCATCAGTAACTAAATTCATTAAACTAGCAGCAAAACTTTGTGCTACTTCAGCTTTGGCTTGCGCAGTAATAGCTGAAATATCAACAACTGCTTGCTTCAAGCCCGCCATTTTTTGTAAACGTCTCCATGCTTGCAAACGTGCTTTAGTTGCCTCAATCATTGCTGGCGCAACAATAACATGAATTAAACGTTGGGTTTTAGCATCTAAAGCATAAATAAATGCCTTTTTGCCAGTCATTGCAAATGAATCCAATTCAATAAATTTATGCAATTCCAACATATTAGCATCTATATTAGTAGCTATTGGCAATAAGGTAAAATGCTCTGCAAATCTAGTTTCAGTAAATGCCCAATCTGCAAAGGTTAATGGCATGGTTAAACTTTCTTCCAAACCATACTCATCTAAATAAGTTAAACTGTAATTACTCCAATCTTGATCTAAACTTGGATTGCCTTGTAATGACAAACAAGTATCCCAAGATTCGCCATTATCTGGATTGAAATTTATTAATGGCTGCGCTCGTGATTCTACCGCTAGTTTACTTTGCATAGTTGCACTATTTAAAGCCACCCCATGTTCTGCTTGCACCACTGAATGCACACTAAATAAAGCTGATCCTTTATAATTTAAGCCATCAATATAACCAGCTAATAAGTGATTAATATGTGCTTGGGAACTTTGAACCGTGTAAGTATTACCCAATGTCATAGCAAATAAACTAGTATCTTTACGTGCCTGTCCAGCTGCTTGAATAAAACTTGCTGCTCCCTTTTGTGCAGCTAAATGTAAAATCTTAATTGGTTTACCAGCTTGCAAACAACTAGCTAAATCTTGCCAACTGGTTTCATCTCCAGCAAGCACTACTACTGGCGGACATAAAGCATATTCCATGTCAGTAAATTGTTGCCAATTAAAATCTTGCCAAGTTGGATCAATACTAGCAGTTGCATATTTACCTGCCAAAGCTAATTCAGCTAAACGAATAGTTTTAAAACCAGCCGCCATTTTCAACATATGCCCTGTAAAAATTCCCAATGCTAATGAAGGTGCATCCATGTCTAAATGGCTACTCCAAGGAAATGGATATGGATTAAATGGCATAGTCCAAGCTGCACTGGAACTAGAGCTACTATTTACCAAACCTAATGCCTGCCTGCCTTGGGTATAATTTGCTTTTAATTGTTTTAATTCTCTAATTAAATTTGCCGACCATTGCAACCAAACCCTGTCAATAGTCTGAGCAGCTTTGCCTACATCTAAAGCTACACTTAATTTAGATAAGCTTAAATCCAGATTTTTATTGGTTTCAATTGCTGCTTCTACTGCTTCTATATCGCTAATATCTAAATTTTCAGCCAATGTCAGCCGAACATATTTTTCCATGCCAGTAATTAAACTATCTATATGTGCCACATGGGCTTTCACTCTAGGTTGCATTAAGGCATTTACAGTGCTGGTAAATAAATGCACCACAGTTTTTTCACCCACTCCAGCTGGTGCAGCATCACCACCTTGCATAGAAAAATAATTGGCTTTATCTAATAATAAAGTTCCCAATGCACCAGTTTTGGCATCTAAATCGTCAATTCGTTGATATTTTGAATTTGAAGTTGGTAATGCTTGCCAATAATCCCAATCCGCACGCAAAGTTTTAATACTCGCAGAAGTTTGCAACATTAGTTTTAAAGCATCATCATTACATACGGCGACACATTCCATGCAGCCCTTGCAACTCATAGGATTTACTGTAATAGAAAATAAACCGCCATTATTCGGCGTGCGTTGATTTACCTCATCATGATAAGGACGAGTTAACGCAAATTTAAATTCTCCCATTGCAGCTTTGAATAAAGCAAACTCTTGGCTCACTGCTGCTTGTTCAGAAACTGGATATTCTTTAATGGTTTCACCAATAGCACGCGCAAAAATCGGGCTTAAAACTGTGCCTTCAGTTTTATCCGCAGTTAACGCATGATATTTTTTTTCTACTACCCGAATCGCTCTACGCAAATATTTTACTGCATTACCAGTGGCTTCAATGCGCTGAATATTAGTTTCAAATACTTCATTCACACTATTAATTAAGCCTGGAATCGCACTATCTGGGCAAGCAGTGTAACAATCACCACAAGCAGTACAATTTTCTGCAATCCAAACTGGATGTTCCAATCTAGTTGGAGTTAAATCTTGATAAACGCTACTAATTGCAGGCATCACATTAGCGGCTACAAATGGATCTGCGAGATTTTGACCACGATTATGCAAATAATCCGCACCATTTTGTACAAAAAAACGTTGTTTATCAGCGATTGGAATCGGCTGGTTTATTTGTTTAAGTAATTTTAATGCTGGTAATTTAGGCTCAATTTCAGCATTTACTGAAGTAATATCTAAAGCATTAATATCTAAAACATGCATATGCTGCAAACCTAATTCAGCAATTTGATAGGCTATTTCTGCTTGTTTGGGAAAAGATTTTTTGATACTAGCTTGAATTGCCAGCAAAATTTCTGCTTCAGTGGTTGCTAATACCTGCAATTCCGAAATTTGTTTAAAAAATGCAACTTGAAACACCAAAGTTTGGAATTTAATTTGCGCATCCACTTGCTGAGTAATGCCAGCAATAATCTCTGATGCATTGATATATAACACTTGCAAAGCGTGTTGTTGAATTTGTTGTTGCGTAACTTTAGGTAAATTTTGCCAAACCAATTCTGGAGTAGCTAACTTAGTTGCTAACATTAACCAGCCTTTAGGTTTCAAATTTGCAATTGGATTACCCAAATTAAACATACTCATGTCAGTGACAATTACCACATCTAACGCCGCAGTAGCGCAATTAACCCGTAGAGCTGTAGGAGCAATGGCTACAGAATAAATATGTTGCGTAGCTTGAGTTTGATAATCAGTTAACAGTTCATTAGGAAATAAATCTATTAAAGTGTCTACCAGTTGTGCATTCGGAGTTAATATTGCCTGATTAACTGCATACATGCGCATTCTTAGCACATTTTCTGGGGCTAAATTTGGAATTTCAGTGGCTTGTAAACTTAAATTACGCAAGTCAGGATATGCATCTGTTACTGCTTGTTGCTGAATTTCTTGTTGCGGATTAAAACCAGCTTTACGGACAAAATCAATCCCGACATAAGCAAATTTTGTTTGCGCACCTGTAGGCAACATATTTTCTATCGCCGCTAAAACATCATCTGCTTGGATTCCAGCTTTACCCAAACCAAAACATACTGAATACAAACTTGAAAAGTCATTGAGTTGCTTATATTTAGCGTAATTTTTCGATTCATTACTATTTGATAACGCATTTTCCACTGCTTTAGTCATTGCAGCCCGAACTTCGCGCATTAAAGGTAGTGTTTCTGCTAAAGCTTGATCCACACGCTCCAACACCGTAATACCTTTACGAGCCTGACATAAATGTGAAATCAAAGCTCCAGCAAACGGGCGCAATACGGTAATATTAACCACACCTAATTTTATTGCTTTAGTGTCACGCATATAATCCGCTAGCACTTCCGCAACTTCAACTACATTTCCTTGAGCAATAATTAAATAGTCGGCATCTTCACAACGATATTGTTCTACACGTTGATAACGCCGCCCTGTTAATGCGTACCATTCATCTAAACAAGTGTCCATTAAAGCCGGTAAATGCGCTAAAAAATATGTTCTTTGTCCTGCAACTGACTGCATGTAAGTAGCTTGCGTAGCTTCTACACCGGACAACATTGGCTGATCTACATCCCATAATTCTGGAATACGGCGGCGAGTAGCACCATATAACAATCTTTGGGCGGCAGTTGGAGCTGCAATTACATCAGCTGGCAAACCTAAAAATTCTTGCATTAATTCTAAAGTTGGCAAGCATAATAATGCACTTTGCATCACATTAGCATCTTGCGCCACTAGCATAGGAGTTAAACTTAATTCGCTAATTTTGTGCGCAATAAGATTAAAATCTAATAATTGTTGCGAATTTTTAGCAAACATTTGCCCACAACCAGTATCCGTAACGCTGTGATAATATGCATGACTAGAACCAATCGGCTTATCTTGAGATGCAATAGTGACTACATACGGCAAATGTTTATTTGCTGCTGCCACTAAAGATGCATGTAACATGGAAAAATTGTGCGTAGTGCTAATATTATCTACCCGCAAACCAGTTGTAGCTAAACCAGCAGTTATTGACAATGCTTCTAATTGGCTATCAGGGTTAAGTTTAATTACTGCATTTCCAGATAGATTTACTTGAACATTATTATCCATTGCTAAATTTGATACTACTGCATCACTCATGACACCAGCACCAGCAAATAAAGCTTCATTAGTAGTTGTTACTACACGTTTCCCAGAATATTTGAATTCTTGCGGTACTTTCTTGGTTTTACTAAAAAATGCCATGTATATCTGTTCCTTTAAACTTACCTATTCTTAAATCTATGTAAACTTTTAGCCCAAAGGCAAAGATTCAGTGCGTAAAATTTTCTTAGCAGCTTTACCTGTACTAGCACGAGTTGAGCCAAGTTTACTATCTAGCCACACAATTGCACCAGTTGGACAACGCTCTATGGGAGTTCTATCCATGCTTTGTGCATTATATTGAGCATAATCTATAACTGCGAGATTATTTTTAATACTAATTAAACCCGCTGGTGCATCCTTAACACAGCGTTCACAAGCAGTACAAGCAACTTCACATTCCTCTTCAGCCACATCACCTTCAGCTAAACTTTTACAAGCCACAAATAATTTTTGGCTAACTGGTTGCAAAGAAAATAAATCTTTTGGACACACTACAATACAATCATTGCAGGCAGTGCATTTATCTTCCATCACAATTGGCAAACCATGTTCATCCATAAAAATAGCATCAAAATCACACACATCAGCGCAATCTGCTAAACCCAAACAACCCCATTGACAGCCTTTACCACCACCAGAAACTGCCGCCGCCGCTTGACATGATTGCATTCCAGAATACTGCGCGCGAGTTTTAGCCACATGTGTACCGCCAGCACAAGCTAATCTAGCAACTACTTTTTCATGCTGCCCCATGCCAACACCAATAAAAGCCGCAATTTCTGCATTACCTTCTACAGTATTTACTGTACATTCGGCGGGGTTTTTAGTCCCTGAAACCACAGCTTCGGCAAATGGTCTGCAACCAGGAGTACCACACGCACCACATTGAGCCTGCGGTAACATATCATCGACGGCTTCAATTCGTGGATCTTCATACACAAATAATTTTTTGTTCACTATGGCTAAAATAACTGCTAGCATCACGCCCAGTGCAACCATAAACAACGTGGCAGTTAATATACTTGATATCATTTGATTTTATGTGCAATAAGCACAATATTAGAGTTTAGGATAAAATTATAATTCAAATTCATCAAATTGCGCATAATATCCACCTAAGTTTAAGCCAGTTAAATAAATATAACAGGATGAAATATCATATTTTAACACGCATTTCTGCTTGTTAATTTCTGCTGGATTACTGTAGAATTCTCTAGAATTTTTTGATATTAACCTAGAATATTGTCTATTATCTGGCTTTTAGGCATAATGCAGTGGACTTTCAATTATTCTTAAACTGACTCTAATGAATGAAACCTTAACCTCTGGAATAGAATTAATGCTAACTGGCATGGGAATTGTATTCTTATTTTTAGCAATGTTAATCGTAGCAGTCAATGTAATGTCTACGGTGATTCAACATTATTTTTCTCCAACAATATCCAATATAAATGATAATGGTGTAGAAAATAATAATGCCATTGATAATAATGTTATAGCTGCAATTACTGCTGCTATACACCAATATCGTCGTAATAATCCTAAATAAAGTATAAATATTTATACTGAAAAGACAGATAATGTCAGTTTATGATATAACTTTAAAACAGGCATAAAGATTGCTTCATAAATATAGCACTTAAGCTAAATTGAAAAGCATTCAAGCCAAATACAACTGATAATTCTAACAAATTTTGACTATTTTTGCCTAGCATCTTGAATAAGATAACAAATTTTATAGGCTTTAAATATTTGACTTATTTCTAATATTTAAACATAAAGTCAAATTGTCATACAAATTGTAAAGCTGGTGATAGCAAACATATTGACTTAAAAAGTCACAGGAGAAAAAATAATGACAAAAGCTTTAGGTATCACTGAAGTTGTGTTGCGTGATGCACATCAATCTATTTTAGCAACCCGCTTGCGTACTGAAGATATGCTACCTATCTGCGAAAAATTAGATAATGTAGGTTATTGGTCAATAGAATCCTGGGGTGGTGCAACCTTTGATGCTTGTATTCGATATTTAGGCGAAGATCCATGGGAAAGATTACGCGCATTAAAACAAGCAATGCCAAATACTCCACAACAAATGTTATTTCGTGGACAAAATATTTTAGGTTATCGACATTATGCGGATGATGTAGTAGATAAATTTGTAGAACGTTGCGTAGTCAATGGCATTGATGTATTTAGAATTTTTGATGCTATGAATGATATGCGCAATATTAAACAAGCCGTCAAAGCAGTTTTAACCACTGATGCACATGCGCAAGGCACAATTTCTTACACTACTAGTCCTGTACACACAATTTCCAAATGGCTAACTCAAGGCAAAGAAATTGAAGATATGGGCGCGCATTCTATTTGCATTAAGGATATGGCTGGACTTTTAACTCCTTATGATGCCTATGATTTAATTAGTCAATTAAAACAATCGGTTGCAATTCCAATTCACCTGCATTGTCATGCTACTACTGGTTTAAGTGTTGGTACTTATATCAAAGCTATTGAAGCTGGAGTAGATAATGTAGACACCGCAATTTCTTCTTTAAGCATGACTTCTGGTCATAGCCCTACAGAAGCTATTGTAGCTAGTTTAAAAAATCAACCTAGAGATACTGGTCTTGATTTAACTGAATTAGAAGATGTTGCGCACTATTTTAGAGATGTTCGCAAAAAATATGCCCAATTTGAAGGCAGTTTAAAAGGTGTGGATGGTAGAATTTTAGTTTCACAAGTTCCTGGTGGCATGTTAACCAACATGGAAAATCAACTTAAAGAACAAGGTGCTTTAGATAAATTTGATGAAGTTTTAAAAGAAATTCCACGAGTTAGAAAAGATTTAGGTTATTTACCCTTAGTAACTCCAACCTCACAAATAGTTGGCACTCAAGCAGTATTAAATATAATTGCAGGTGAGCGTTATAAAACTATTAGTAAAGAAACTACTGGAGTTTTAAAAGGTGAATATGGAGCTACTCCAGCACCTGTAAATACAAAATTACAGCAACAAGTATTAAAAGATTCAACTCCAATAACTTGCCGTCCTGCCGACCTTTTAACTCCAGAAATGGATAACTTAATTGCCGAAGTAACTAAAAAAGCTAAGCAAGAAGGGATTAAGTTAGCTAAAAACATTGAAGAAGATGCGCTTATTAATGGACTGTTTGCGCAAGTAGGTTGGAAATTTATTAGTAATCGTAATAACCCTAAAGTTTTTGAAGCTAAACCAAATTCAAATTCTACAATAGCTGCACCAGTTAAAACCATTGTGCCTGATATAGAAACTTATACTGTTAATGTGGATGGTAAAGTCTTTAATGTTACTGTCGGACTTGGAGATGAAGATTTACAAATAACTCCAATTACCACTAATTCTAAACCTAATCCAGTTACCAGTAGCCAAGGAAATGTAATTAATTCGCCTATGGCCGGCAACATTCTTAAAGTGCAAGTTAAGGTAGGTGATAGTATAAATGCTGGCGATATAGTCTTAATTATGGAAGCCATGAAAATGGAAACTGAAGTACGCTCTAAATTTGCAGGTACAGTTAGTACAATCAAAATTAGTGCTGGGGATTCTGTAGCTGTTGGCGAAGATCTGATAATTTTGTAAACCAAGCATCTGCATACCCATTCACGTAAATATTTTTCGAAAAGACAGCTTAGTTATTTCTCTTTAAAATTAAACTGTCTTTTTCAATACTAGTCATAACAAGCACTATTTAAACGTTCTTATGGAAAATCTCACTTTACTGTGGCACAGCACAGGTATTTATAATTTTAGTTTTGGGCAATTTTTTATGCTCTTAGTTGGATTTTTATTACTTTATCTTGCGATTAAAAAAGGCTTTGAACCGCTATTATTACTCCCAATTGGCTTTGGAGCGATCTTAAGTAATATTCCCATCGCTGGTATCGCAGAAGAAGGCGGCATTTTATATTACTTTTACTATGGCATTAAAACTGGCGTATTCCCATTATTAATTTTTATGGGTGTAGGTGCAATGACAGATTTTGGCCCAATGCTAGCCAACCCCAAAACTTTATTTTTAGGTGCAGCCGCACAATTTGGAATATTTGCCACCTTACTAGGCGCATTAGCATTAAATGCTATTCCAGGATTAGAATTCAGTCTAAAAGATGCAGCCGCCATTGCAATTATTGGTGGTGCTGACGGACCCACGGCCATTTATGTAGCCTCAAAATTAGCCCCAGATTTATTAGGTGCAATTGCAGTAGCAGCATATTCTTACATGGCCTTAGTACCATTAATTCAACCACCAATTATGCGCGCATTAACCACTGAAGATGAACGCAAAATTGAAATGCAACAATTACGGCATATTAGCAATACTGAAAAAATAGTTTTTCCATTAATGCTATTAACTTTAAGTGCATTATTATTGCCCTCAGCAGCTCCATTAGTGGGCATGTTTTGTTTAGGCAATTTAATGAACACTTGTGGCGTAGTAGAAAGATTGAGCAAAACCGCCCAAAATGAATTAATTAATATTGTTACCATCTTTTTAGGATTGGCTGTAGGTTCAAAATTAAGTGCAGAAGAATTTTTAAAAATTGAAACTATTGGCATTCTGGCTTTAGGGGCAGTTGCGTTTTGTATTGGAACCGCATGTGGAGTCATGATGGCAAAATTAATGAATAAATATAGTGATACTCCTATTAATCCTTTAATTGGCGCAGCTGGAGTATCCGCAGTACCAATGGCAGCTAGAGTAGCGAATAAAATCGGTTTAGAAAGTAATCCACATAATTTCTTGCTCATGCATGCAATGGGACCCAATGTAGCTGGAGTAATTGGCTCTGCAGTTGCTGCTGGAGTTTTATTAAGTCTAGTGCAGTAATACTGTTTCTAAATGCCAAAAATTATTACAGTAACTGCAAATACTGCAATTGATTGGATTCTTAGAGTAAATCGTGGCTATCAAAATCAACATAGTCACGTTCAAGACAGCCAAAAATTCGCTGCTGGCAAAGGCATTAATGTAGCTAAAACTATAGCAGCATTAAATTGCCCAGTAATAGCTATGGGTTTTGTAGGACAACAATCTGCAAACATATTCACTGCAATTCAGACTAATAAATTAACTACAGCATATACATTTGTTTCTGGAACTAGCCGAACCAATATTACTTTACATGAAGCTGAAACCCACGCTGAAACTCATCTTAGCACTACTGGATTTAAGGTTAATCAAGCTGCATGCAAAAACTTAAGTACACAATTAGCAACGATATTGCAAAAAAATGACTTAGTAATATTATCTGGAAGCTTGCCTTTGGGAGCGTCTAATGATTTTTATTCAAATCTAATTAAAATCTGCCAACAAAAACAAGCACTAGTGTTTTTAGATAGTAGTGGTACAGCTTTGAAACAAGCTATAGCAGCCAAACCATTTTTAATTAAGCCCAATAAAAACGAGTTAGAGCAATTAATGGATACAAAATTGCTAAATGACGATGCCATAATTAAATCCGCTACTGAATTAGTAAACCAAGGCATTCAATGGGTAGTAGTTTCACGCGGAAAACAGGGGCTAATAGCAGTGCATAAACAACAAGTTTTTATACTTCCAACACCTAAAATTACAGCTTCCATTATTTCTACAGTAGGTTGTGGTGACGCTTTAATTGCTGGTTTAGCATTAGCTTATACCCAGAAAAAATCTGCAATTGAAATGTTAAATTTTGCTTTAGCCTGTAGTGTTGCTAATCTATTTTCCGCTGAAGCTGGTAATATTGATCCACAGCAACAAGCTCAAATCCACCAACAAATTTCACTATAAGCATAGATTTTGAACGAAACATGTATAGCTAAATTTTAAAACCTAGTATAATTCGCACTTCAATTATTATAAACATATAAAAAGGCAAATAAACATGGCTGCGTTTAAAAAATATAAGTGTAAATTATGTAAACATATTTATGATGAAGCTGTAGGTGATCCAAGAAATGGAGTTCCAGCAGGAACTTTATGGGCTGATGTATCTGAAGATTGGTGTTGTCCTGCTTGTGGTGCAATAAAAGCTATGTTTAAAGAAATGAAATAGTTTACATTATAGCTTTGACCAATCGTCAACACGGTCGAAGCTATATTTTTTGGAGCTACTATTATCAATATACAATTCTTAACCCCTAAAGAACATGTCATAATTACTAGTGTGTTAGCTAGAACCATGCAAAATGAAGTTTTAGCCAAAAAATTATTATACAAATTAGTCTATGAATTACCACATCAACTAGTTTTATTAACCACTGCATTATCCAGCAATCAAATTACTACCGCACAAACAATAGCGCATAAATTACATGGAACCATTGGCTTTTGTGGCTTTACTGACATTAAAATCATAGCAAGTAATTTGGAAAAAAATTTATTAGCGCGGGACTTAACTACAGCATTAAACAATATGGAAGAATTACGTATCCAAATCCAGATTGTAGAAAATTTAGATCTTCAACAAATATTCCATTCTACAAACTAAAGAACACCCAATTATTGCAATTGTAATATGCCATTAAAAACTCTCCTAGGCACAAGTTATGTCATTAAAAGCAAATAATCATCCTTATAAATCTCAACCATCCCAAGCATTTTGGCGTAACACCATTCAAAACACTTATGCATTAGACATTAATAATTGGTATTCTAAAAAATTTCCTTTAAGCGATAAACGAATTGCTACTGCTGGTAGTTGTTTTGCGCAACATATTGGACGCGAATTACGTGAACAAGGTTTTAATTACCTAGATTTTGAACCAGCTCCAGAATTCCTTAATCAAAAAATATGGTCTGATTTCGGTTATGGCATGTATTCTGCACGTTATGGAAATGTTTATACTTCCAGACAATTATTGCAATTATTACAACGAGCATTGGGTGAATTCACTCCAGTAGAATCTGTTTGGAAACAAGCAGATGGTTATGTAGACCCATTTAGACCGACAATTGAACCAGAACCATATCCAACTATTGAAGAAGTTGAACTTAGCCGCCAACATCATTTAAAAAGTGTTGTTGAAATGTTCGAATCCACCGACATATTTGTATTTACTTTAGGACTTACTGAAGCTTGGTTATCAATTCAAGATGGTGCTGTATATCCATTATGTCCTGGAACTGCAGGCGGCGAATTTGATAATAGCAAATACAAATTTGTTAATCTTAGCTTTCCACAAATATGTGCGGATATGCGAGACTTTATGACTAGAGCACGTTTAATTAACCCTAAAATGCGCTTTTTATTTACTGTTAGCCCAGTACCTCTAATGGCAACTGCAACCAAACAACAAGTTATGGTAGCCAATACTTATTCAAAATCAGTCTTGCGGGCTGTAGCTGGACATTTAGCCGATACCTTACCATATGTAGATTATTTTCCTTCCTTTGAAATTATTTCTACACATGTTACTAGAGGTCAATTTTATAACCCTGATCTACGCACAGTATCTCAACATGGAGTTAAACATGTAATGGCACAGTTTTTTAAAGAACATCAACCACCAAAACAAACCAAACTTCCAGTTAAAACAACTACTCCAGATGATGACGATGTTGTATGTGATGAAGAGTTATTAGCTGCTTTTGGAGATGAATAATTATGCGAGTTATTATTACTGGTGATTCTCACACTGGAACTTTAAAAAATGGGAAAAATTTAATACTCCAAAAAAAGATTTGGCCACCTGAGATTGAACTTAAAATTAAGGCTTTAGGTAATGGCAAACATTTAAATACCCCATTTTTTATTAATTGTGGTGATTATGCGCAAATAACTGAAAAACTTTATCAAGACCGAATTAAAAGATTACCCATAGCATCAGAACCAGACGCAATTTATGGCCTCTGTGCGCCATTTCATAGCAATAGAATTTGGCGTAGTTTAGATTGGACTAAATTTGTTCCAGTTGCGTTAGCTAAGACTGAAATACCTGTATCTGATGCGATGCTAAAACAAATTATCTTAAGCGATCAACAATATGTGTTGGAATTAATAGATATATTTATTCAAGCTCAGAAAAAAATATTTATTATAGAAACTCCACGACCTTTTACACACAACAAAGCTTTTGAAGATATACGCCCTGAAGTTATTTTAGCTGTAGACAAAGCTTATAGAGATTTAATTAGAACTGAATTAGTCGAGCGTTCAGTAGATATAGTTAGCATTCCAGCACATTGTATTGCTGAAGATGGCTCAATGTCATCTGACTATAAAAATAAACGCAAAAATGATATGAATCATGGAAATGAATTATTTGGTGAAATTATGCTACAAGAAATTTTTGCTTTTCTTAAAAAGGATTAACTAATTGCTTTAAGATATGTACTTTATTGTTGATTATGTAGCTAAAAATTATGAAAAAAATTGAATTATTGTCACCTGCTGGAACTTTGCGCAATATGCGTTATGCTTTTGCTTATGGTGCTGATGCAGTCTATGCTGGACAACCACGTTATAGTTTACGGGTGCGCAACAATGATTTTTTGAATGAAAATTTAGCTATCGGTATCCAAGAAGCACATGCACAAGGGAAAAAGTTTTTTGTAGCTACAAATGTAATTCCACATAACACTAAAGTTAAAAGCTTTATTAAAGACATGACCCCTGTAGTTGAAATGCAACCAGATGCTTTAATTATGGCTGACCCTGGGCTAATTATGATGACTAGGGAGCAGTGGCCAGATATGCCAATTCATTTATCTGTACAAGCAAATACAGTAAATTATGCCACGGTTAAATTTTGGCAAACTATGGGAGTTGAACGGATTATTTTATCTAGAGAACTATCCTTAGATGAAATTGCAGAAATTAAACAACAATGCCCAGATATGGAATTAGAAGTATTTGTTCATGGGGCTTTATGTATGGCATATTCAGGTAGATGTTTATTATCAGGATATTTTAATCATCGTGACCCCAATCAAGGCACATGTACTAATTCTTGCCGCTGGAAATACGACACTATCCCTGCACATGAAAATGCTGAAGGTGATTACGTTACTAAACCTGAATCTAAACCAATTTCCATGAGTGACATTAGTAGTGCTAGTTGCGGTGGCGCAGATAGACACCCATTAGCTGACAAGGTATATTTTTTAGAAGAAGAAGGACGCAAAGGAGAATTAATGCCAATTATGGAAGATGAAAATGGCACTTATATTATGAACTCCAAAGATTTACGCGCCATTGAACATGTACAACGCTTAGTTGATATTGGGGTCGATAGTTTAAAAATTGAAGGTCGGACTAAATCCCATTATTATGTCGCTAGAACTGCACAATCTTATCGACAAGCTATTAATGATGCTTTAGCAGGACGAAATTTTAATCCTGAATTAATTGGAATATTAGAAAATTTAGCCAATCGTGGTTACACTGATGGTTTTTATCAACGTCATCATACACACGAATACCAAAACTATTTATCAGGTTACTCCAAAAGCCATCAACAACAATTTTGTGGTGAAATTGCTGCTTATGATAAAATCACGGGTCTAGCAGATATCAAAGTTAAAAATAAATTTGCAGTAGGTGATAAATTAGAATTAATTTTACCCACTGGCAATCAAAATATTGTAGTTGAATCTATGCAAGATATGTATGGACATCCTATGCAAGAAGCATCTGGTGGTGGCTATGAAGTTAAAATTCCATTACCAAATACTACAGTTGCTACTGGCTTATTATCACGCTATTTATGAGAAAATTATTGCACTGCAATTAATGCCATTAGAAAATAAATATTAAAATATAACTGAACCTAAGCTGAACCTAGAACACATCTGGAATACAACTTGATTTGAGCTGAAAAAAATTAATTTAATTCAGCTTATATTCATATAAAATCAGGAATTATTTTGACAGCGCGCTTTCTGGCATGATACAAATACACCCGTCGTTAATAATACAAGTTTCCCTACGACGTGAAGCTTAAATAACAATAATCAATCCTAGAGGATGAGATCATGGCTGAAAAAAAAGAAAAAGATAATTATTTACTTTATGTAGGCGGTATCGCTATCATAACAATCACTTTAGTTGTTATGTTAAAAGATAGAGAAACTGAGCATTTAACTGGTACGGTACAAACTCAAGAACAAATCTTGGAAAGAAATCATCCACCAGGAAATACTTTCGTAGATTAATTCTAAATATTCCCTTCTTAGATCGTATAAGAAGGGAGTTTTACTTAATTCCCTTCAAAATTTAACATCCTGTTTTTAACTACTAAATAGCATCTAAATCACAACAGATTTTAGTATTTATAAACACAATCTGCAAATAATTCCACATACATTTTTGCTAAGTTTAAAATCTATTCACGCTAAAATTACCATTCAATAAATATAATATTTATTTAAACCTGTATTATATGTATCCATAGTTCAAACATTAAATATAATATATAGTAGTTAAAAATTATATCCCAAAAAAAATTTATTTGCTTTAGAATTTCAGGAAAAAAATAATGTGTGGAATTGTAGCCGGAATTGCGCAACGAAATGTAGTACCAATTTTAATTGCAGGTTTAAAAAAACTTGAATACCGTGGTTATGATTCCGCAGGCATGACAATTATTGATGCTAACGAATTAAATAGATGCCGCGCAAAAGGTAAGGTCGCAGAATTAGCCGCTTTAATTAAACAACAACATTTGCACGGATGCCTTGGAATTGCCCACACACGTTGGGCTACTCATGGAAAACCAACTACTAATAATGCCCATCCACATATTAGCTCCGATGAAATATCTGTAGTTCATAATGGCATTATTGAAAATTATTCCAGCTTAAAAACTGAACTGATTCAGCAAGGTTATAAATTTAGCTCTGATACTGATACTGAAGTTATAGCCCATTTAATTCATGCATATTTGCAAACCAAAACTTTATTAATTGCGATAGAAAAAACTTTACAACGCTTAGAAGGCTCTTATGCTCTCGCAATAATGCATAAGGATGCTCCAGATACCTTAATCGCATGTCGCAAAGATAGCCCCTTAGTAATTGGTATCGGCATTGAAGAATATTTTGTGGCTTCAGATGTGGCCGCATTATTACCAGTGACCCAAAATTTTATGTTTTTAGAAGACGGTGATATTGCACTTATTCAGCTAAATAAACTGCAAATTTATAATTGTGGTTCATTAGTACGGCGTGAAACTCAAATTAGTCAATTAACCCTAGAAGCCACTCACAAAGCCGGCTATCGTCATTATATGTTGAAAGAAATTTATCAACAGCCTCAAGTAATTCAAGCAACTTTAGCCGATCATTTTAAACAACATAAATTGCAATCCCAAGTATTTGGCAGCCAAGCAAACCAAATTTTTCAACAAATTAACTCGGTACATATTATTGCTTGTGGCACTAGTTATCATGCTGGTTTAATTGCTCGTTACTGGTTTGAAAAATTAGCCAAAATACCATGTAATATTGATGTTGCCAGTGAGTTCAGGTATCGCAGCCCAGTAATTCATCCAGACACATTGATTGTAACATTGTCTCAATCTGGAGAAACCGCCGATACTTTAGCAGCATTACAAGAAGCCAAAAAATTAGGCGCGAAACATTCTTTAGCAATTTGTAATGTTGCTGAAAGTTCATTAGTACGTGCATCTGAATTGGTATTTTTAACCCAAGCAGGGGTTGAAATTGGCGTTGCTTCCACTAAAGCTTTCACGACTCAATTAGTTGCATTATTAATGTTGGTAGTTGCAATTGGCAAACACTTTAAACTTAGTCCAGAATTAGAAACACATATTGCACAAGCATTAGCAACTTTGCCAGAAAAAATAACTCAAGTATTGGCTTTAGATAATCAGATCCAAGACCTAGCAGAACAATTCAATCACAAACAACATGCACTCTTTTTAGGACGCGGCACTCAATATCCTGTTGCTATGGAAGGAGCTTTGAAGTTAAAAGAAATTTCCTATATTCATGCCGAAGCTTATCCAGCTGGAGAATTAAAACATGGGCCGTTGGCATTAATAGATGCCGATATGCCAGTGATTACTGTAGCTCCAAATAATAATTTATTAAAAAAATTACAATCAAATATGCAAGAAGTCAGTGCGCGCGGCGGACAATTAATTGTATTCATGGATGAGAGCTTAATTAATGCCGCTAATGATGACACCCAAATCTATCCAATGCCAACTTTAGCTAATGAAATTGCACCAATTGTATATACCATTCCATTGCAATTATTAGCTTACCATGTCGCAGTATTAAAAGGTACAGATGTAGATCAGCCACGGAATTTAGCCAAATCTGTTACGGTGGAATAAATATTTTTACAGCTTATTGCTATTAATATAGCGCGAATTTATTTACACTAATGCCCCACAAATTATTACCTAATACATAATATGGATCTAAGATTTTTGCCAAAGTCATTAATTTATTTATTTGGTTTCAGTATTCTCAACTCAGCATCTGCAGAAGATATTATAGAGTTAGATAATGTAGAAATTATTGGCATCACTCCATTGCAAGCTAGTGGCATCGAAAAAAACAAACTTCCAAGCCAAGTACAAATTGCTAATAGTGAAGAATTAGACGCAGCCCAAAGTTTATCATTAGCCGATTATATGAATTGGCATTTAGGCAGTGTGCATATTAATGAAGCCCAAAATAATATTTTCCAACCAGATGTATATTATCGTGGTTTTGTCGCTTCACCACTATTAGGTTTACCCCAAGGTTTATCCGTTTATGTTAATGGAGTTCGATTTAATGAACCCTTTGGCGATACAGTTAATTGGGATTTAATTCCTGAAGGTGCAATTGACAACATGGCTTTATATCCAGGCTCTAATCCAGTTTATGGTTTAAATAGTCTTGGTGGCGCGATTTCATTGCAAACTAAAACTGGTTTTTCCGCACCCCAACATCAACTAGAAATTTATGGAGGTTCATGGGATAGACATTCAGAAGAACTAACTAGTGGCTGGAACAATGGTACTGTGGGTTATTTTTTAGCTTTACGTAATTTTGGCGAATTAGGTTGGCGCGATCATTCTCGCACTACAGTCAAACAAATGTTTGGAACTTTAAGTTGGCAAAATGATGTTGCAAGTTTAGATTTTACTTTGGCTGGCAATGACAATCATCTTAAAGGTAATGGCGCAAGTCCAATTCAACTTTTACAGCAACAACCTAAAGCCGTATTTACTTATCCAGACAGCACTAGAACCAGAATGTTATTTGCTGAATTAGCAGGTAATTATGATATTACAGATACAATAACCGTTAGTGCCAATACTTATTTTAGGCGAAATAAAATTAAGTCTTTTAATGGTGATGACAGTGATTTTGAGGCTTGTGAAGACAATCAATTTATGTGTGCCGAAGATGATGGCGCAGAAGTTTTAATAAAATCCATAAATGGCAAGAATATTTTAGCTTCCGATGCAGTAGAAGGCGCATCCAATAATACCAG
>DAOUSJ010000051.1 GCA_030627285.1 Methylococcaceae bacterium
AATAATAAACTTTCATTTAAAAATGGTTTCCGCCAGTAATGAAATAATAATTTCACCATAATAGGGTTATTATAATCACGCCTTAATCTTTGCGTTAAAGAACCGGTTTCATGAATCCATGAAGCTAGTTCTGGAGCTAGTGATTGATTAAATACATGCTGTTTTTTTCTCCATAGTGGACTATTAGTAAAGAAAAAACTCTTATGATGCATAAATTATTCTGAAATCAAGATTAAAACCAAAGTGCGGATAATTTTTATTAACTCGACCATTTTAACTATAATTATGTATTAATACAGATTTTTCTAGTAACTGCCAATGAAACTGATTACTTTTTGCCATAATAACCATATTCGTCTAGGTCTAGTAATTAATAACCAAGTTATTGATACCGCACTACATCTCAAGAATCCATTAACCTTATTAGAGTTTTTACAACATGGCGCACCAGTATTTCAGAAATTGCAACAATTAACTTATAACTGTACAGCAGATTTTAATTTAAATGAAGTTACAATCTTAGCTCCATTGACAAATCCTAGAAAATATCTAGGCGTAGGTTTAAATTATGCCGAACATATTGATGAAACTGGTTTTGACACTCCAAAATATCCGACTATTTTTAACAAACAAAGTTCCTGCATAATTGGACATAAACAAGCAATTCAATTACCAACAACATCAAATAAATTAGATTATGAAGGCGAATTAGCTTTTGTAATTGGGAAACGCTGCCGACAAGTACCGGTAGATAAAGCTCATCAAGTAATTGCTGGTTTTATGGTCGCAAATGATGTGAGTGTACGTGATTGGCAAATGCATTCTCCTACTTGGACTGTAGGTAAATCATTTGATACTCATGGTCCTATAGGCCCTTGGTTAGTTACTGCAGATGAAATCCCCAACCCACACGCATTAAGTATTAAAACTTGGGTGGATGATGAATTGCGCCAAAATTCTTCTACTCAACATATGATTTTTAATTGTTATGAATTGATAGCTTATTTAAGCCAAAGAATGACCTTAGAAGTTGGCGACATTATCACTACAGGCACGCCCAGTGGTGTAGGAGTTAAAATGCAACCACGTGGATATTTAACCGCTGGACAAACAGTTAAAATTGAAATTGAAGCTATTGGCACTTTAGAAAATTACGTTATTGAATCAACAGATAACAAACCCTTGTATTAATTGTTAGAGCTTTATTATGCATACTACTGAGCATGAATAAAATGGTGGGTTACGAAAAACATATAACTCAACATATACCTGAATTTTTTTATACTGTCAATTTTAACAATTGTTTTATTTTTGCTTTACTATTATACTCAAAGTATAATTTTACTTTTCTTTCTTACTAAAAATATTACTAGGTGTTATTATGCCATCTATTACATATAGAGAAAATGCATCTTTTTTTATGACAAAAATAGAATATAAAGTTTCATTCTCAGAAATTCCATTTACGTTTGATTTAGAAAAGATGAAAAATGCTGTTAACGCACCTGTTCATATACCTCCAAGAAACTTAACAAGAGAAGAGCTACGCGCATGGATGATAAGCAAGGCAACAAAGGAATAATTGTAGGTTATGGTGAAATATTCCTTAACAAATTCAATAATTTTCCTATCAAAGATCAAGATAAAATAATAGATTTTGCCGAGCATATAGAAAATAATGGCTTTAACTCTCTACCAGGAAGAAACAAGCCATCTCACCATGTAAGTACCAATGACTCAAATTTCTTGGAAAAAGTAAATCACGCTAAAAGATATAATCTCCATCATTACCATATCGGAATACCAAGTTATGATGAAACAAATGAATATGGTGATTGGACATCCGAATGGATAATACATTATCAACATCTAGGTAATGAAGTACATATTGTTGAATTAGATTATCATCCTCCATTTACTTTACCTCCTAAAAAAAATTTAAAGTAAATAATTAATCATTAGCTAATAACAAAGGCATAACAAAATGTTCGAGCAGATATTCAAAAGTGTTATGCATAAACTTTAAGAGTAATATAATTAAATAGCCATAACAAAATGCAAAAAATCCGCATAAGTTGAGTTATTAGTAACCCAATATTTTACTTAAAAATGAATAAGGTTTTAATCAACAGATAACAAACCCTTGTATTAATTGTTAGAGCTTTATTATGCATACTACTGAAATTACTTTACCCACATCTATACAAACAGACAATGATATATCTATTGCTGAATTTCAACAACAATTATCCAAGTTTGGCTATGAATTACCCAACACCACCGAATTTCAACAAGCCTTAATTAAAGTTTGGGCATGCAGTGAATTTGTAAGTTCTAGTTGTAAACGCTATCCAAACTTATTAATTGAGTTAATTAATTCCAAAGCTTTATTTTCTGAAATTCAACGCGAACAATATGTAGCTATTTTAAACAATTATCAGTTCCAAAATGAAGCTGATCTTATGCAAAAACTACGTTATGTTCGCCGGCAAGAAATGGTGCGAATTGCATGGCGAGATTTAGCTGGTTGGTCAAATTTAGCTGAAACTTTGTTAGATTTAACCGCTTTAGCTGAGGCCTGTGTACAAACAAGCTTAGATTTCATTTATCAAATTGCCAGCAAACGCTTTGGAATTCCAGCATTAGATAATGGCGAAGCTATGAATATAGTAGTTTTGGGCATGGGTAAATTAGGTGCTTGGGAACTCAATTATTCATCTGACATTGATTTAATTTTTGCCTATGCTGAAGATGGGGTATTAGCTAATCGCAAACAAACAACTTATGGAGAATTTTTTACACGCATTTGTCGCACCTTAGTCAAAGTATTAGATGCAATTACCGTTGATGGCTTTGTATTTCGTACCGATATTCGCTTGCGTCCATTTGGAGATAGCGGGCCTATTATTATGACTTTTGATGGGATGGAACATTATTACCTAACCCAAGCGCGTGAATGGGAACGCTATGCAATGATTAAAGCTCGTCAGATTGCTGGAGATTTTGTTAGTGGTAAAGATTTAAGTCACATTTTGCAGCCATTCATATATCGACGCTATTTAGATTACGGTGCATTTGCAGAATTGCGTAGTTTAAAAGCTCAAATCAGCCAAGAATTACAACGTAAAGATCGGGGTGATAATATTAAATTAGGTTGGGGCGGCATTCGTGAAATTGAATTTATTGGACAAGCATTCCAACTAATTCGCGGCGGTCAAGAACCAAAATTACAACAACGTGGAATTTTAAATATTTTAGCCACTTTAGATGAATTAAAATTATTAGAATCTGCTGATGCTCAAAGCTTAATTGAAGCCTACAAATTTTTACGTAGAGTGGAAAATCATTTGCAAGAATATCAAGACCAACAAACCCATGACCTACCTAATGAAATTAAATTACAACAAATTTTAGCTTATTCCTTAAATTTTGCGGATTGGGAAACTTTACAGTTACAATTAAATACTATTAGAACTCAAGTTCATAGCGTCTTTGAAGCTGTATTTTCATTATCTACCGCCGCAGATAACAATCTTAATTGGTTCACAAATATTAGTCTTACTAGTATAACTGAATTAGATTTTTCAGCTCCTGAAACTATTTTACATAATTTAGAAGCTTTTAAAAATTCTAATTCCATTCAGAGATTAAGCGTCAAGGGCAATGCAGTATTAAATAATTTAATGCCAATTTTATTAACTAAAGTGGCGCAATTACCCAATGCAGAAATCACTTTAAATAGATTATTACAACTATTGGAATCTGTGGCAGGTAGAAACGTATATTTAGCTTTATTGGCGGAAAATCCATTAGCATTACAACAATTAATCACCCTTAGTAGTGCCAGTATTTGGATTTGTGAATATTTGGCTAAATATCCGATTTTATTTGATGAATTGCTCGACACCAGAAGTTTATATGAGCCTTTAAATAAAACTGCCTTACAGCAACAATTACAATACAGTCTCAAAGCATTAAATCTCAATGACACTGAGCAAGTCATGATTGCAGTCCGCAAATTTAAACATGTGCAAGTATTGCGCGTAGTTGCTGCGGATATTATGCATAAAATATCTTTAACTGTGGTCAGTAATTATTTAACTGCAATTGCTGAAGTAATTTTAGATTATGTGGTGGATTACAGTTGGAATTTGTTAACTGCTAAACATGGTTTACCAATCAATACTGCTGACAATAAACGTAATTTTGCTATCTTAGGTTTCGGCAAATTAGGTGGCATAGAATTAGGTTATGCTTCAGATTTAGATTTAGTATTCTTATATACTTGCGATAATGGCAACGCTGTAACCACAGGCAATAAACCAATTCCCAATACTCAATTTTACGGACGTTTAGGGCAAAAAATCCGGCATTTTTTAGACACTAAAATGTTAGCTGGACAATTATATGAAGTTGATATGCGTTTACGTCCCAGTGGAAATTCAGGCTTATTAGTTACCCATTTGCATACCTATGAACAATATTTGCGCCAAAATGCTTGGACTTGGGAACATCAAGCTTTAATTAGAGGGCGTTTTGTTACTGGCGAGACTAATTTACAACATGAATATGATGCTATTCGACAACGAATTTTAAGTTTACCTAGAGAATATACAGCTTTGAAACTTGAAGTCCGTGAAATGCGAGAAAAAATGCGAGCTAGTTTAACTAAAGAAGCCGCTGGAGAATTCAATCTTAAACATGGTCACGGCGGCATTGCAGATATAGAATTTATGGTGCAATTTGCAGTTTTAGCCTCTAGTTTTGAATATCCAGCTTTAAGTAAATATACCGATAACATCCATTTAATTGAGCAATTAGCCCAATATAATTTTTTTACTCCAAAACAAGCTAAAACTTTAACCAATGCCTATTGTGCTTATCGAGATTATGGACATAAACAAGTTTTACAGGGGCATAAAACCGTAACTGCAAACACAAATTTTATTGCTGAACGTGAATTTGTGCAGCAACAATGGCAACAAATAATGTTGTAGTTTAACGTAAACTTTTACTGACTAATTCATACACATCTTTGGAAATATTCTCAGCAGTTATAATGCGTTCTAATTGCTGTTTTATTTTTTCTTGTCTAGAATCATCATAACGTTGCCAACGCGTTAATGCACTTACCATTCTGGAAGCAACTTGCGGATTAATGATATTCAATGCTAAGACTTGATCCGCTAAAAATTTATAGCCAGTGCCATTTTTAGCATGAAAATGTAATGGATTATTTTGGCAGAAAGCACCAATTAATGCACGCACACGATTTGGTGTATGTAAATCAAATGCTGGATGCGACATAAGTTTTACTACTTGTTCAAAAGTATTTGGCATATACGAACTGGCTTGCAAGGTAAACCATTTATCAATTACTAAACTTTCAGCATGCCATTGTTGATAAAATTGTTCTAAAAATCGCGCTTTTTCAGGATGATTACTATTCACAATTGCTTCTAAAGCACCAATTTGGTCAGTCATATTTTGCGCAGTTTTAAATTGCGTCGCTGCACGTTGATAACTCGCGCTAGTTTCCAAACAATTTAAATAATCTAAACATTGATTTTTAATACGTCTACGACCAATTGCCTGCGCATCTGCTTGAGTACAATCATTTTTGTGATGCGTAATATATAACTGCGTTAAGGGTACTTGCAATTGTTGTGCTAACTGTAATTTTACAAATTCACGCGCAGTATGAATAACTTCCACATCAACTATTGCCATTTGTTCAGCCAAATAATTTTCCGTAGGCAAAGTGATTAACAAACTAAAATAAGACAAATCAGTCCAATCTTGCGTTAAAAGCTTATTAAACGCTTGGTATAACATTGGCTCAAGATGCAAAGTTTTACCTTGTTGAACATCTAAACATACGTCAAAAATAATTTTCGTAGTCAGTTTTTGCCCAGCTTCCCAACGATTAAAGGGATCAGTTTCATAATTAAGTAAAAATATTAAGTCATCAAAACTTTGACTCATATTTAACTTCACTGGCGCAGAAAAACCTCGCAATAATGAAACTATAGGTTCTTGCGGTAAATTTTTAAATTCAAAACGTTGTTTATTCGCAGTTAATTCCAAAACCAATTCTAAACTTTGTTGCTGTGCATAATCTATACTGGCACTAGTTCCATCTGGATTAAATAAACCTAAAGTAATTGGAATATGTAACGGTTCAGGCGAGTTACTAATTTGGCTAATATCCAAAATCAAACTTTTAGTTGTTGGATTGTAATGTTGTTCTACACTCAATACCGGCGTACCAGATTGTGAATACCAGCGTTTAAATTGAGTTAAATCAGTCTCGGTAGCTGTCGCTAATGCTTGTACAAAATCATCACAAGTAACTGCTTGACCATCATGTTCGGCAAAATATAAATCACAACCTTTACGAAACCATTCAGCACCTAATAATGTATGTAACATGCGTACAACTTCTGCACCTTTTTCATAAATAGTTAAGGTGTAAAAATTGTTAATCTCAATGTAAGATTCAGGTCGAATTGGATGCGATAATGGACTAGAATCTTCTGCAAATTGGCGTGTCCGCAGTAAATTCACATCTTCAATCCGTTTAACTCCTTGTGAAGTTTGATCCGCAGTAAAACTTTGATCTCGAAAGACAGTAAAACCTTCTTTTAAGCTTAATTGAAACCAATCTCTACAAGTAATTCGATTGCCGCTCCAATTGTGAAAATATTCATGCCCAATTACACCTTCAATTTGTTCATAGTCGCTATCAGTAGCAGTATCTGGTCTCGCTAACACAAACTTAGTATTGAAAATATTTAAACCTTTATTTTCCATCGCTCCCATATTGAAATGATTTACCGCCACAATCATGTATAAATCTAAATCATATTCACGCCCATAAACTTGTTCATCCCAAGTCATTGCATTTTTTAAGGATTGCATTGCATGCGCACATTTATCTTGATCTTGCTGATCCACAAAAATTTGTAACGCAATTTCACGCCCACTCATGGTAGTAAACTCATCCTCTACCACTGCTAATTGACCAGCAACTAACGCAAATAAATAACATGGTTTTGCAAATGGATCTTCCCAACGTACCCAATGCCGATTATTGGTTAGATCACCTGATGAAACCTTATTGCCATTAGATAACAACACTGGATATTTACTTTTATCAGCAATTAAAATTGTAGTAAATTTCGCCATCACATCTGGACGATCTAAATAATAAGTGATTTTTCTAAATCCCTGCGCTTCACATTGAGTACACAACATTTCATTGGAAGCATACAAACCTTCTAAAGCAGTATTTGCACTGGGATTAATATTATTTTGAATCTCTAAAGTGAATACTCCAGTAACTGGAATCGGGTAAATAGTTAAACTTTGCTCAGTTTGAGAATAACATTCAGGCGACAAAACCGTGCCATTTAAAGATATTTTTAATAACTCCAAATTTTCACCAGCTAATTCTAAATCTGCCTGTGAATTAATTGAAACTGGATTCCGCTGAATTGTTAGACGTGAAATAACTTGCGTATTAATAGAATCTAAGATGAAACTTAATTCAACCTGCTGAATTAAATAATCAGGTACTTGATAATCTTTCAAATACAAAGTTTTGGGATCAGGCGTTTTCATCATAAGAAATCAGGTGTTATGCTAATATTTTGTAAAAAGGTACGGCTAATTATTAATTAGTCTGTAAGTAATATTTTACGTTATTTGCGCGCCAAAGATGATATTTTTATTTTTAAAGCCTCACGTTGTTGTTGCATTTTCTGAGTTTTTTCCAATTGTAAACCTTCTAAACGCTGTTGTTTAACCTCATGCCGATGTTTTGCAAGCACTGGATTATATAGTGTTTGTGTTGACTCCATTACAATACAATCCACTGGACATGGTGCAATACATAATTCACAACCAGTACATTCATTCGCAATCACTGTATGCATAAATTTTGCCGCGCCTAAAATTGCATCTACAGGACAAGCATCTAAACATTTGGTACAGCCAATACAATCTGCTTCTATAATAATTGCAACCCTAGGAGTTTTATGTTCACCAAATTTAGGATTCAAAGCTTTATAAGGTTTATTTAATAAATCAGCTAAAGCTTGAATACCTTGTTCTCCCGCAGGTGGACATTGATTAATATCGGCTTCGTTATTTGCAATTGCTTGAGCATAAGGTTTACAACTTTGAAAACCACAACTAGTACATTGAGTTTGCGGCAAAAGGGCGTTGATTTGTGCTACGATATTTTCAGGCATTAGGAACGGTGACAATGTTCTGGACATAATTGTTTAATAACGATGTTTAAGCTTTCTAGTAAGGCTTGTTGTTCTTTCCAATCACTATCGGTTGCATTAACAATCGTCGCTTTAGAAACCACAGCAGTGGCTAAAAATTTTCTGTCTGATGGATCGAGTTGATTTTTAGACAATTCTTCAAAACCTTGTTGAATATCAGCTATAGGTGTAATTTTCACTCTGTGAATTTTTTTAGAGCTATATTGATTATCATGTAGATATTTAAAAAACATATCGCCAACGTCTGGCTGTCCTGAATAACTTAAATGTTTGGCGTATTCATCCATGATTAAATTTTGATTATCAAGGCAAATATTAAGTTCTCGACAAGACTCTAATAATTCCAAGCAAGCAAATTGACAAGCCATGCTAGCGTGTGTATTTCGACCATTTGCACTAATCGCGACATTGGTATCAATAACTAATTTACTTATCACTCGCAGCCACCATTTTCATTTTGCGTTTTAAGACTGCTTTGCGTGTTGCAGCAATTTCAGCCATTTCATCGCCAAAAAAGTTTTCGGGATAGTTTTCAATATCGCCAAATTCGTTAATTTGTAAATCAGATAATTTTGATTCTCCGTTATCAATTTCACAAAAATACAATTTTAAATCATTAACAGAATATTTTTCTTCGGCAATACGGCGTTGAAAGCGTCTTAATAAATGTTCGCTGTGACTTTCGACAATAACTTGTAATTGACGTTGTTTTGAAACCTCTAAAATCACATCAGCTAAACCACTTTGAACAGATGGGTGTAAATGGATTTCAGGTTGTTCCATTAAAATAGTGCTGCCTTCTGGAACATAATAAAGTAATACTAAAATAGGTAAAACTTGAGAAACACCAAATCCAACATTAGTTAAAAAAACGGCGGGACTATCTTGAGTGGTTTTGACAAAAGCTTGATATAAATTAGAATTATCTGCAATCTCTTTAACAAAAAAATCGTGAATTAAGCCTAATTCTTTTAACCAATAAGCAATAATTTCTTGAAAAGGTTTAGGTTGATTATCGACTAAATTTCTTGTTTCCTTTCTAATAGTTGCAGCTAAAATTGCATTAACAGTATATTCTCCACGATTACCAACTGTAGATGGACTTGAACCTGACCATTGATACTCTCGTTTTGGATGTTCTCGTAATGGACCTAAATAATAGATTCTATCCATTAACCTTTCATATCCATTTTCAAAGGAATTTATAATAGTGACTATGTCATCTATATATGGGAAGCAATCTAGATCTTCTGGAAAAATATGCGTTTTAGTAAGAGTAACATCATCAATTTCTAGTTCACCTCGATCTTCATCTAGAATTAATAAAAACCTATCTACATCAAGTCGCTTTATATAGGCATGCCTATCTTTGTAATTACATGATAGATAATCTAATTGAATTTGATTAGATTCTAGCGAAATAGAAACCTCAGTTTTTATTAATGGGTTTTCTTTAATATAAGCTTTATATAATTTAGAAAATCCTAACAACCAGTCAATTTTCCAACTTAAAGGTAATGATTCTTGATGATTATGAATAATATCTTTATATGAACCTAAATTAACTAATTGCTGAGAGTCACCAAAATCAAGCACTAAGCCTCTATCAGTTGCATCTTTAGTTTGTTTCAATAGCAACAAAAACTGCAAAATACTACTTTTTCCAGAACTATTCGTACCAAACAACCCAGTCACTTGACCGAATTGAATATCAAGCTCTTTCCAAACTTTAAAATTTTCAAGATGTAAATGTTTCAGCATCGTTATTCTCCCACCAACATCGCTTCAATATCCGCTTCCACCGTATCAATACCTTTTAAAGCAAACTTTTCTGTGAGCATTTTTAACAGATCAGCATTAAAAAACGGCGGTAAAGTCGGGCCTAAACGCACATTTTTCACGCCTAAATTAAACAAGCTCCATAAAATTACCAAAGTTTTTTGTTCATACCATGCAATATTGAATGATACTGGCATCGCATTTAAATCCGTCGCATCTAAAGATTTTTGCAAACTTTGTAAGAAAGTAATCAGCGCGTAAAAATCGTTACTTTGTCCTGCATCTAATAAACGTGGAATACCATTTATTTCACCTAAATCTAAATTATTGAACCGATATTTAGTTTCACCACAGGTTAAAATCACACAATCTTGCGGTAAAGCTTCGGCTAATTGAGTGTAATAACGCCGTTCTTTATGCCGTCCATCACAACCTGCAATCACAATAATTCGTTTAATTGCATCGGACTGAATCGCACTGGCAATATCATCTTTTAAAGCCAATAAACTCTGTAAACCATAACCCATAGTAATCGTGGTTTCAGTTAATAAAGTCGGTGGCGAATTTTGTTTGGCTTGTTCGATTAATTCAGCAAAATTTTTCGACTGTTGTGATTTTCTAGCCTCAATATGCGGAATAGCATCCCAGCCAACCATGCCAGTAGTAAATATTTTTTCTTGATAAGTTTTTTTAGCTTGCTGCAAACTATTAGTAGTAACCAAAATTGTGCCATTGAATTTTGCAAACTGATTTTTTTGATCTTGCCACGCGCCACCGTAGTTTCCAACCAGATTAAAAAACTTTTTAAATTTCGGATATGCATGTGCCACGACCGCCTCACCGTGGGTATAAACATCTATTCCTGTACCTACTGTTTGTTCAAGTAATTCTGCAAGATCTTGCAAATCATGCCCAGACACTAAAATCGCTGGTTTATCCCAAACATCGGTATGAATTTTAGTCGGTACAGGATGACCAAAAGTTTCAGTATTGGCTTTATCTAATAAGCCCATGGCTTTTAAACCGAGTTCACCACATTGCAAATTCATTGCCAAAATATCATCAAGACTGTGTTCTATGGTAGAAAAATCTAAAGCATAATGCATAAAATCATATAAATTATGGTCTTCATAACCTAAAACCAGACAATGCTCAATTAAAGCCGCCAAACCTTTAACCCCATAAATCAAACTCTCGCGCAAACCGTGATAGTCTTTATTCTCGCCTTCTAAAGACAGCACACCAAACTCTTCACCCTGTTTAATAAATGCGGCCTCATCAATACTTGCATATTGCCACACAGCTGCTTTCGGTGGATTTTCTTCAAAGGTTGAATCTTGTTGCTTATAAATTTCTAACAACTGTTGGCATAAGGCATTACGACGTTGCACCGCTTCACTAATTAAGCGCACAAACTCGGCATTATCAAAATTGACATTAGTAACCGTAGCGTACAAAGATTCGGCGGTAAATTGATCAAGGCGTGGCTGAACAATATTTTTCTCACGCGCTTTAACCGCATAAAAAGACAGTCCTTTTAAGACATACACTAATAAATCGTGCAGGCTGGATAAAGGGGCTTTTTTACCGCAAATACCTGTAGTATCGCAGGCTTTATTTTTTTTAGCTTCTTGACAGTGATAACAAAACATTTTTGACCTTTGACTTTATAAGGCTTATGAACTAAGTGAGGAGCAAAAGCTGAAAAAGCTTTTTATAGTGATTGATCAGAATTTTTCTTTGATAAGTTTTCATAATAAAACAAATTAGACCCATCTATTGCAGGAGCTTTAACGTTATTAATAATCCAAATATTAAAACTATTTACTAATGAATTAATGTTATTATTTGCAATTTCTTGAGTATCTTTTTTTTCAAAACTATATTCTATTACGGCACTATAAAGATTTTGATACTTGCTTAAAATAGATTCAAAAATTTTATCGTCAAAGCGTGTAACCTCTACTATAGATAAAATACCAATAGATTTGGAAAAACCTTGTAAAGTCATATCTAATTCCTCATATGTTTGTGAAGGATTTTTTTTTAACTTATCCCAAAGTAATTCATTAAATTTCTTTTCAAAAACATTATTAGCTATATTAATATCAACAGAATATGGAGTTGAATTACTAAAAAAAATACTGTAAATTTTAAATGCATCCACTTTTAAGTCATAATTTTCAGCAATGGGTTGAAGATATTTATGAAAATGATCTCGATGATTTAAATAATTTGAAAACTCATTTTGCTTTCTCGTTTCTTCAATTGTTGCATCTCTTTGAATAATCGCTTTTGCACGTTGCTTTGAACCATGGAAACGACCAACCATTATGCCAAAAACTAAACTGCTAGAAACAATCCACAAAGGGAAAGAAAAAACTTCTATAAAAACAACATAACCTGTTGCTGAAACATTAGATTGAAGCGTAACTTCTTCAAATAAAGGCAAGGCGAAAAATAAAACAGGAATAAAAGGGAGAATAATTGCCGACCAAAACGACCAATTTTCGTGGAGTGATTTCGTCTCATTTATAGAAAATATATTTTCCTTAACCCATATCCATATTTTCATAATTTAATTCGCTAAGACATCCAGCTCATTTTTCCACTGCTCAAGCAATTCTTCCATAATGACATAACTTTTCTTCATAATAATTGCTTCAACAACAGCCTCGTTAATATCCAAATAATCATGCACCAAAATATTACGAAAACCAATAATAGCGAGTAATTGTTGATACTGATTAGCTGTTAAATCACCACGAGTTTTTAACTCATCTATCGCTTCGCGTGACTGACTTACCGACAAAGTATATTTTTGTTGCACCAAATAACGCGCCATGCCAATAAATGATTCAATAAAAATCTGCAACGTGCGTTGAATAGCTAATAAATCCCGTTCTGTCCAAGTTTCAGCAGTTTCATTATTGAATTCATTTAACAAACGCAACATTTTTTGTTGATGCTTTAATAAAGCCTGCTCATATTGAATATCTCGCATAGTCTTTTTCCCAGATGGATAAAATCGCGTTTTCTACTCGTTTAATATGCGGGACATTGGCATCAAAACATTTAATGCCTGTGGTGATGACGCTCATTTGTAAATAAATCGGAACAATTTCTAAATCTACAATACTAATCTGATTATATTGCTTTAATTCACGCTCAACCGCTGCTTCTAATAACTGTGGTTTAAGCAAACGAGTTAAAAGCTGTGTTGCATAATCGCTAAATAAAACTGCCATATCCCAATCACTATCAAAACGTGCTGTTTGCTTAGCGCGTGAACCATAAAGATAAATTGCATCAACTTTAGCATGTTGTTGAATACTCGCAAGAATATCTTCTAGCATTAACATTGGTAGATTTACTTAACCCGCATTCCAGCAACAGCACCTGCATCTGGACTTAATATCCACAAATCTTTACCACCCGCGCCCGCAGCTAACACCATGCCTTCTGAGATTCCAAAGCGCATTTTGCGGGGTTTCAAATTTGCTACTACTACGGTTAACTTTCCTACTAAATCTTCGGGTGCGTAAGCGGATTTTATTCCAGCAAAAACATTCCGTTGCTCGTCGCCAATATCAACAGTGATTTGCAATAATTTATCCGCGCCTTTAACGTGTTCGGCTTTGATGATTTTAGCAATGCGTAAATCAATTTTGGCAAAATCATCAAATTCGATTTCATCGGCGATTGGCTCAAATTGTTTAATTTTTGGAGCTTCAACTTTTTCTAGGTTTTCTTTAGAATCTTCAATAATAGCTGCAATTTTATCGGCTTCTACCCTCGTCATTAAAGGCTTGAATTTGTTGATTTTATGGGCAACTAAAGGTTGCAAATCATTTGCCCATGCTTGTGATTCAATATTTAAAAAGGCTTCGGCTTCGGTTGCTAATTTTGGAACAACGGGTTTTAAATATAAGACTAAGACGCGAAATAAATTAATGCCCATTGAGCAAATTGCGTGTAATTCTGCATCTTTACCTGCTTCTTTAGCAATTAACCACGGTTTTTTCTCATCAATATATTGATTCGCTTTATCCGCTAATGCCATGATTTCACGCATGGATTTACCAAATTCGCGCTGTTCATATAACTCTGCAATAGACTCATTCGCATCGACAAAAGATTGAAATAACTCTGGTTCACTGCATTCATTAGACAATTTACCATCAAAACGCTTTTTAATAAAACCACTACAACGACTGGCGATATTGACAACTTTACCGACTAAATCAGAATTAACTCGCTGACTGAAATCTTCAAAATTCAAATCTAAATCATCTAAACCATTGCTGAGTTTAGCCGCATAATAATAACGTAAATATTCTGGATTTAAATGTGTTAAATAAGTTCGTGCAGTAATAAATGTACCGCGAGATTTAGACATTTTCTCGCCATTAACGGTTAAAAAGCCGTGCGCAAAAATCGCGCTAGGAGTTCTAAAATTAGAACCTTTTAACATTGCTGGCCAAAATAAGGCGTGGAAATAAATAATATCTTTACCGATAAAATGATATAGCTCGGTATCCGAATCTTTCGCCCAAAATTCGTCAAAATTCAAACCTTGTTTATCACACAGGTTTTTAAAACTTGCCATATAACCAATCGGTGCATCTAACCACACATAAAAATATTTAT